>NZ_JBOBHU010000020.1:0-110121 GCF_050587665.1 Rhizobium sp. Nf11,1
TATAACTTGCCGCCGCCGAGCACAGAAAGAGGGCCGCACCCGCCACCTCTTCCGGCTGCCCGACGCGGCCCATCGGCGTCATGCTGCGCCAGGTCGGGAACCAGTCGGGATTGGCGATGCCGCCGCGCGACATGTCGGTCTCGATATAGCCGGGCGCAATGGCATTGACGCGGATGTTCTCGGCGGCGACCTCGCTTGCCAAGCTCTTCGTCATCATGTGGACCGCCGCCTTTGAGGCGTTATAAGCGACCTGGTTCTGCGGAATGTTGGATACGATGCCGGAGATCGAGCCGATATTGAGGATAACGCCGCCGCCCTGGTGCCGCATCGGTGCAAGTGCTGCGCGGCAGGCGCGGAAGACGGCATCGACATTGACAGTCATGATCTCGCGCCAGATGGCATCGGAGAATTCCCCGCTGTCGCCATGAATGGCGATACCGGCATTGTTGACGAGGATATCAAGCCGGCCCGCCCGGGAGAGGGTCTCAGTGACGAGCGCATCGGCGGCATTATCTTTGATCATGTCGGCGGCGACGAAATCGCAATCGACGCCGGCCCTGGCCAGCCGCTCGTCCGCCGCCGCGTTGCGGTTTCTTCCGCTGATGAAGATCTTGGCGCCCGCCTCCCCCAGTGCTTCGGCGATCGCCAGGCCGATGCCGCGCGTGCCGCCCGTCACCAGCGCCACCTGTCCGTCCAGGCGAAATCTGTCGAAGATCATGGCCGTTTCCTTTCTCTGGCTACTAGGGGGCCGGCGCACCGCTCAGATGTCGGTGCTCTGCGGTAGAATGACGAGGTCACGGATGGTGACGTTGCGTGGGCGCGTGAGCATGAAGAGCACCGCTTCGGCCACTTCTTTGGGCTCCATCAAGCCACCGGCGGCGAGTGCCTCGTCGAGCTTCTCCTGCGGCCAATCGCTGAGAAGGGCGGTCACGACAGGGCCGGGTGCTACGGCGCCGACCCGCAAGCCGTGCTTGGCGACCTGTCGCCTGAGGGTATGGACGAAGGCCTGGACCGCATGTTTGGAAGCCGTATAGATCGGCTCCCAGACCACCGGGATCATCCCGGCGACCGAACTCGTCAGAATGACATCGCCGGTCTTGCGTTCGACCATATGCGGCAGGACGGCGTGCACCGAACGGAAGGCAGCGTTGATGTTCAGGTTGAGCATGCGATCCCAGGCGTCGGGGTCGCCGTCAAGCACTTCGCCGCCGATGTAGGAGCCGGCATTGGCGTGGAAAATGTCCAGCTGGCCCGCCTTCTGCAGAATAGCAGGCATCATTTGCCCCACGCTTATGGGATCCAGAAGATCGATGACCAGGGGAATAGCCTGTTCGCCGAGCTTCGAGCAGACATCTCTCAATGCTTCTTCGTTGCGGTCGATCAGCGCGACCCGCGCGCCTGATGCAAGCATGGTCCTGGCGCACTCCAGGCCAATACCCGACGCGGCCCCGGTAACAGCCGCGACTTTTCCAGACAGATCCTGTCCCATTTTCTTCCTCTGCTTTCCTGTTGATTAGGCCCGACCGTGCGAAATACGCGATCGGCGTGCCAGCGAGTCGACGATGACGGCTACGGCAAGAACGGCCCCCGTGATCATGTAACGAAGCGATGACGACAGATCGAGGAGCGTCAGACCGCTCGCGATCGACTGAATGACGATGATGCCGAGAAGGGCCGAGTAGGCACTGCCGCGTCCGCCGAACAGGCTGGTGCCGCCGATGACCGCCGCGGCGATGGCGTTGAGATTGACGTCGCCCGTGCCGGCCTGCTGACTGGCCGTCGCCAGTCGCGCCGCCGAAAGCACGCCGCCGGTCGCGGCCAGCAGGGCGCACATGACGAAGGCGCTCGCATAAATGCGCGATACATTGATGCCTGACCGGCGGGCAGCCTCCCTGTTGCCGCCGACGGCATGCATGGAGCGCCCCCACTTCGTGCGCGTAAGCGCATAGTTCATCGCTGCGACGAGGCCGACGAAAAGGCCGAACATCCAGGGAATTCCGCGCGACTGGTTGAGATAGAAGGCTACCGCTTCCAGGGCAACAGTGATCACGACGGCGCGCAGAAGCAGTCCGCTGACGGATTTCGACGACAGCCCGGCGGCCCGCCGCCGCGCCGCGGTGCGGTAGCTGGAGAAAAAATACGCAATGCCGGCAAGCGCAATGAGCGTATAGGAGACCGGATCCGGCATGACCATTATCTGCCCGAAATTCACGAGCCACGAGCCATAGGTCAGATTGATCGAGCCGGTCGCTCCGAGAATATAGAGCTGCAGCCCGAGAACGGCGAGCAGTCCCGACAGGGTAGAGACGAAGCTCGGCATGCCGAAGCGGTTGAACAGGAAGGCGTAAAGTGATCCTATCAAGGCGCCGACCGCCATGGCGGCAAGAATGGCCAGTACCACCGGCCAGCCCTGGTTGATCCAGAAGACGCCGACGAGCGCCGAGGCGAAGCCGCTGACTGAACCGACGGACAGATCGATTTCGCCGACCATCAGGATGCAGACGATGCCGAGCGAGATGACGCCGACCGTCGAGCAATCGAACAGCATGTTGACGAGATTGGCACTGGAGAGAAACACCGGATTGAGCGCCTGGAACACCGTCCAGATGATCACCAAGCCGATGATGACAGGCAGCGAGCCGAGGTCACCGGAGCGGATACGATCCCAGAAGGCGCGGACCCACCCGGCAAGGCTATCGTCATGGCGTACTCTTTCGTCACGCCGATCGAGGAGAACAGGTGCTGCCGGTTCGTTCTCAATGGTCTTCATCATGGTCTGCCCTCCTCGTTCTCTCGGCTTTGCGCCTTGCGACGCATGGCGCGGCGGGAGACGGAGTTGTTGGATGCGCCGGTAATCGCGCTGACGAGCTCTTCGTTGGATGCGTCGGGCATGAAGGTGCCGTTGTTGCGGCCGAGCCGAAGGACGACGATACGGTCGGCGACGGCCCGCACATCCTCCATGTTATGGCTGATCATGATAACGCCAAGGCCGCGGTCGCGCACGCGCTCGATCAGGTCGAGCACCTCGGCCGTCTGGGCAACGCCGAGTGCGGCCGTGGGTTCGTCGAGCATGATCAGTTTCGGTTCGAGCAACAGCGACCGGGCGATTGCCACGGTCTGGCGCTGGCCCCCGGAAAGCGAGGCGACGGGCTCGCGCACGCTTGGGATTCGCGCCGAAAGTTCGTTCAGCAGCTTCCAGGCGCGGATCTCCATCGCGACCTCGTCGAGTTGGAAGGGATTGAGCTCCTTGCCGAGAAAGATATTGGCGACGACGTCGAGATTCTCACAAAGCGCCAAATCCTGGAACACGGTCGCAATGCCCAGATTGAGCGCAGCGCTGGGGCTCGACAGATCTGCCTGTTTTCCCTCGAACAGGATGGTGCCCGCGGTCGGCTGGTGGACGCCCGCCAGAATCTTGACCAGCGTTGATTTGCCGGCGCCATTGTCGCCCACAAGCGCCACGACTTCGCCGGCGTGCACGTCGAGTTCGATATCGGTCAGCGCCGATACCGCTCCGAAATTCTTCGAAATTCCACGCAGGCTGAGGACGGGCTGGCGGGGATCAAATTGATGAGGGGTTTCAGACATCGCCTGATCTTTCGGAAAAGCGAAAAAGGAAGCGCGGCCGATGTCGGACGCGCTTCCGTTGGATTTACTTGATGATGCCGAGCTTCTTGCAGCCCTCGGCGTAACGGCCGGTGCAGAGCTCTTCGGCAGTGTTGATCTTCTTGTCGATGATCTCGGCCTTCAAATTCTCGGCAGTGACGACGGCCGGCACGAAAAGCTGCGCCGGCGTGTCGTAGAGCGTCATCTCGGCCTTGACCGTTTCGCCTGCCAGGAGCTTTACGGCGACGTCGGCTGCGGCGGCGGCGACGATTTCGCTCGGCTTGGAGATCGTGTTGTACTGATCCCCTGATATGATGAGCTGCAGCGCCGCGATCGTCGCGTCGTTGCCGGTCACCGGCGGCACGGGATCGACACCGGCGGCCTTGAAGGCTGCGATGGCACCACCGCCGGTGCCGTCATTGGCGGCGACGACGCCGACGATCTGCTTGCCGAAGCGGGTGATCTGTCCGGCGGCCCATTGCTGCGCATTCGCCGGCTGCCAGTTCGGCGTATCGAATTCAGCAAGCGTCTTGTATCCACCGCTCGCCAGACCCTCGTGAATGCCGTCCTTGATCAGGCCGGCAGCAGCATCGGTCGGCGAACCGTTGATCTGCAGAATACCGCCGCTGTCCGTTGGCACGTTCTTCGCCTTCAGATGCTTGACGAGCGATTCCGCAATCGCCTTGCCGATCGCCTTGTTGTCGAAGGAGACATAGAAATCGGCCTTGCCGGTCGGAGTCGGGCGGTCATAGGCAATGACCTTGACGCCCTGGCTTTGGGCGAGCTGGACAAGAGATGCGGCCGCCGCCGAATCCACCGGATCCAGCACGATAACTTTGGCACCCTGGGTGATGGCCGAATTGAATTGTTGCTGCTGTTTGGCAATATCGGCATCGGCATTCTGATAGATGACCTTGCACGACGCGCAAAGCTTTTTCATTTCGGCGACGAAGCCCGGATGGTCGTGCTCTTCATAACGGGTCGAGCCTTGGTCGGGCATGAGGAACGCGACGGTCGCATCCGCAACCGCGCTTTGTGCAATGGCGGAAGTCCCGCCGAGTAAGGACAACATAAGTGCCGCGGCGCCTGCCGCTTTTGTTGAAAATTTCGGCATTTCCATCTCCTCCCATTGGAAAAAATCGTGTAGTCGGTGATTGCAGTTTCTGCTGTGCCGTTCGGCTGAACGAGCGGCGTGCCTGCCCCGGCGGTTTGCTGTTTCTGAGGACAAGCGTCTCCTCTCGCGAGCCGCTCCTCGCGCGCTCACGTTTAAGCCTGCGTCAGTTTTCGTTCCTCCTCCTTTTCCTCCTATTGCCGTCTTCGGCCGACCTTATGCCGCCTTCGCCACGTTGATATTGTCACCCAACAATCGCCGGAAGCGGGACGGCGTCATGCCTTTTTCCGCGAGAAACTGGCGGTTGAAGTTGGACAGATTGTTGAAGCCGACCTCGAAGCAGATGTCTGTGATCGACGCATGGTCGTCGCTCATCAGGATCTGGCAGGCGAGATTGATGCGTAGGCGTTTCACATATTGCACGAGCGACATGCCCGTATGCCGGCGGAAGGCGCGTGAGAAGGCGCCTGTGGACTGTCCGGCGATCGCAGCGAGATCGGTTTCGTCGAAGGATTTCGTCAGATTTTCTCTGATATAAGCGAGCGCCTTGTTGATGCCGGCCGACATATAGCCCGAGGGATCGGGCAGATAGCTGGGGCTTGCGAGAAGCTGGGCATCCTGCGCCCGGCTGAGCAGCCCGACGATCATCATGAAAAGCTCGATACGGCGTACGCCCTGAGCCTGCTGCACCTCGTTCATCAGAGGCGCCACCTGCCGGCTGGTCTCAGTGCCGAAGAGCACGCCCCGGCGGGATGCTTCGAGGACCGGCTCGAAGGGACCGAGCTCGGGCAGCACTTTCATTGTGTCGCTGATAAAATTCTCGCTGAACTGGATGAGCTGGCATCGAAGCGGAATGCTCGATCCCTTCGGGACGTCGCTGATCCAGTTGTGAGGAAGATTGGGGCCAGCCAGCACCAGATTGCCGGGTTCGAACTCGCCGATGAAATCGCCAACGAAATAGCGCCCTGTTGTCGCCACGACGAGATGCAGTTCATATTCCGGATGAAAATGCCAGCGAACGGTGTGATAGGGATAGCCATGCGCCTTCGCTGCGAAGGATTCGCCCGGTCTGATCTGAACGACTTCCAAGTCAGGTTCCATCGCTTCCTCCTCCGGGTGCGGTTCTAAGTCCGCCTGCCAAATTTTCTTTTGGCTCTATTATTAAGGCGAGTGTAGTGGGCTCGCTTCATACCCGCCACCACGATTCCAGGCCAAAACCGATACTTTTTTGATGATTAACGCTACGCAGGCGGCGCAAAGACGACGGCAATCTGCCTTTGGGATCGTCCGAGACTGATCTCAGGCGGCCAGGGCGGCAATCACATTTCTGACCAGCGCAGCCGAAGACAGCCGGCCCGTGGCGCAGCTCGGCGCGCCGATTGCCCCAACGCGAATGGAAACCCCGCCGCGCGCATTGGCGATCGCAAACATCGACTCGTCCGTCAAATCATCGCCGATGGTGATGGGAACGCGGTTCTTGAAGGGATCGGACTGGAAAAAGCGTTCCAGCGCGTCGCCCTTGCTCGACCGTGCCGGTCGCAGCTCGAACACCCTTTTACCGAGCTGCAACGCCCAGTTCGGCCCGGCCAGCTCGGCATAGTGATGCATGCGCTCCTCGAGCACTTTTTCATATTCGGGCGCCAGTCGGTAGTGCGCGGCGACGGCGGCGCCTTTATCCTCTATCAGAACTCCTGGATAATGTTCGGCTTCGGCGGTCAATGCATGTTTCAGCGCCTGGAACTCGGGCGTCGGCTCGACGGTATGCATTCCGGCGGCGCTCCTGATCTCGGCGCCGTGCAGGCCTGCGGTTGGAAATGCAAAGGGTTTGAACAGCTCGTCTGCATAGGCAAGCGAGCGCCCAGTGACCAGTGCCAAGGCGCCGCCGAGCTTGTTCGAAAGGCGATGAAGGTGTCCGGGCAGGTCCTCTGGGACCTCAATCGCGTCCGGCGTAGGCGCAAGGTTGAGCAGCGTTCCGTCGATGTCGAGAAACATCGCCCAGTGCTCCGGTTCCCCCAGCACCAATGAAAGCATTTCCTGCGTAGTGGTGTCGTCCTGCACGGCATTCTCCAAACTCTGCAATCATTGAAGCTAGGTCGCCCGCCGGCAAGGACAAGATGACGTGGCCTGCACGGGAACATCCAAAGGCGGGTCAGCGTTTAATCTCGCCGCCCGTTCAAGCACTCGTGCCGTAAAGGTAAATTGATGGCCAGAAGCAGCTCCAAGAATAGCGAGGAGATCACCGCGCCGTTGGCGCATGGCGCGACTGTTTTGCCGCTGGTGACGATCGACGACTACAACAATGAACTGCGTGACAAGAACGGCTTTGTTGGCGACAACGCCAACAAGAAGACCTTCCAGCAGAAGCTCGACGATTGGAGAAAACACGTCCGCAAATTCGGAGATGACCCGATCGGCAAGGTTGCGACAGCAAAGCTTTCCAAGAAAAAGATCGAGTCTCTGCTGAAAGGGGACGATATGGAGGCCGCCGCACTGGTCCTGGGGGCGGTGGAGGACTTCGCGAAGGACTTTGCCGAGGTCATCGGCAAGTTCCTCAAGGACGAGCGCTGGTTCAAGACGGAGCGCATCGTCGTCGGCGGCGGCTTCAGGCAAAGCCGCTTCGGGGAACTGGCAATCGCCAGGACCATGGTTCTTCTCAAGGCGGCGGGCATCAATATCGAGGTCACGCCAATCGTCCACCATCCCGACGAGGCGGGACTGATCGGCTCCGTCCACCTCATGCCGCCCTGGATGTTCAAGGGTTACAAAGCGATGCTCGCCGTCGATATCGGCGGCACGAATGTCCGTGCCGGCGTCGTTGAGTTCGGAAAGGAAAAAAGCCCCCATTTTGCAGATGCGGGCGTCTGGGAATCGACCATCTGGCGCCACGCCGACGACGAACCGAGCCGCAGTGCGACGGTGGAAAGAATGGCGGCGATGCTGCAGGAATTGATCGACAAGGCAGAAAAGGCCAATCTGAAGCCGGCTCCGATCATCGGCATCGGCTGTCCCGGCATCATCAAGGCAGACGGCTCGATCGAACGCGGCGGACAGAACCTGCCAGGCGGCAATTGGGAAAGCGACAACTTCAACCTTCCCGCAGCACTGATGAAGGCCATTCCCTCGATCGCCGATCACAGCACCTTCGTGATGATGCACAATGACGCCGTCGTGCAGGGCTTGTCGCAGATCCCTTTCATGGAGGACGTGTCGAGATGGGCGGTGCTGACCATCGGCACGGGATTGGGCAATGCGCATTTTACCAATCGCGAGGGATTGAAAGCGCGATAACCCTGCCACGACGGGGAAGCTTTCGGCAAAGCAATGATCATGTCACCCCCCGCACAAGCATCGGCCGACGCCGCGTCGCCTTATGGTAAATAACAGGTAAACAACGAAGAATTTTGTAGACGGAAGCAAAGGCGCGCATAAGTTCCGCTAGGAAGAGTGCCGGTTTCAGCAGAGACAGGTCACGTGCGGGCTTGAACCCGATGATAGCCGTACCGATGTGATTCGCATAGCGCAGGGCAAACCTCACATTCATTGCGCTGTCCGTCACGCCAGCTGTTCCTATCTGCAGCTGACTGCGAACTCGGTTGATTGGTTCATCGCGCCGACATTCGGCTGGCTCACTCGTAGTAGATGTCGTGCAGGCATCACACTGCCGCGCTCAGCAGCGGCGGCGCAACTCAATCGCGGACGCAAGTCGCGACTCTTGGCAATGCGTATGGCCCGAATAGAACCCGGTTCGGCGCGTCTGTCGAGCATGTCGCGCATCGTCGTTGTCGCAAGCGTATCTCGGGAGTAATGCCTAGTTTAGCCCCTGCCCTTTTCTGCCACAACTGCAAAAGATGGTGATAACATCGGCGGGCGGTTCTCCGCGCATTCAAATTGCGCTTATCTCCACGTCACGCAAGCTCATATGCAGACGAAAGATATAAGATGAACTTCAAGGGAATAAGCGCTCCGATCAATGCAGGCCGTCTCGAACAAATGCTCGGCCTTGCCCCGTCACGCCGCGATCCGGAATCCCGAGATGCAAATGGCAAGACTTCCCACGTCGAGCCCGTCCGCGGGTTGGAGGTCGAGAGCCTTTGTCGTCCGTCTGCCTATAAATAAGAACGCCATCTGCCTGATCCGGTCTGTACCAAGCGGCGGCGGTTACTCTACGTGAGTCGGCGAAGGCCTCGACGTCGGTCGAGACGTCCTAGCGATAGGGTCGGTGGCTTCGGCCGATGTGGTGTCGCCACCATTGTCAGCTGACAATCGCGCTAAGATTCCGGAATTCCACGTAATTTTTACGAGGAATTCGGTTTGTTATATATTGGCTAACCAAGAAATCGCTTGACGGAATCGCCAGACTCACGATCATTTGCGCAAAATTGCCCGATTTATCAGGATTTGCGTGAATGCCGACCAAGGCCGCGATTGTTGAGAAAGCCAGAAGAGCGAGTCAAGTCTCGATCGACGAGACGATTGCGCAGGACTCGACGATGCTCAGCAGCCAGCTCCAAGTGCTGTTCGAGCGGCTGTTTTCGCCCGATGCCCGCAAATCGCTGCGGCGGTTCAGCAGTACCGAGGCCGCCAAGCTGCTCGGCGTCACCGACAGCTATGTTCGCCACCTCACCGCCCAGATGGAAAGCATCAATCCCGAAAAGACGGCGGCCGGCCGCCGTGTCTTCTCGCTCGAAGAAATCCATGCGATGCGCCAGCATCTGGGGCGCACCAAACCCTCATATCTGCCGACGCGTCGGCCGGGCGACCATCTCCAGGTCATCGCCGTCACCAATTTCAAGGGCGGATCCGGCAAGACGACAACGTCAATCCATCTGGCGCAGTTCCTGGCACTGCGCGGCTATCGCGTGCTCGCCGTCGATCTCGACCCGCAGGCGTCGATGTCGGCGATGCTCGGATATCAGCCGGAGTTCGATGTCGGTGAAAACGAGACACTCTACGGCGCTATCAAATATGACGAGACGCGCCGCGACGTGGCCGACATCGTCCGCCAGACCTATTTCCCCGGTCTCGATCTCATTCCGGGTAATCTCGAACTGCACGAGTTCGAGCATGATACCCCGAAGGCGCTGGCCGACAGCAATCGCGACGACAAGGACATGTTCTTCATGCGGGTCGGCAATGCGCTGCATTCGCTGGAGCAGAGCTACGACGTCGTCATCATCGATTGCCCCCCTACCCTCGGCTTTCTGACGCTGTCTGCTCTCTGCGCTGCGACTGCCGTGCTGATCACCGTTCACCCACAGATGCTCGACGTGGCGTCGATGAACCAGTTCCTGACGATGACCTCCGATCTTCTGGCCGTGGTCAAGCAGGCGGGCGGCAATCTCGACTATGACTGGATGCGCTATCTGATCACCCGCTACGAGTCCAACGATGGTCCGCAGGCGCAGATCGTCGCCTTCCTGCGCAGCCTGTTCGGCGAGCGTGTGCTGACCTCGATGATGGTCAAGTCAACGGCGGTTTCGGATGCAGGCCTGTCCAAGCAGACGATCTACGAGGCGGGCCGCGAGACGATGCATCGCCAGACCTATGACCGCGGCGTCGAATCCGTCGACAGCGTCAATGCCGAGGTCGAGCAACTCATCCGCAGTGCATGGAGCAGGACATGAGCCCCAAAGGTCGCGATATCCTGAAGAGCATGGTCGGCGCCGTCGAGCCGGCACGGCCGGAGGCGCCAAGTGTGCCGCCGCCGCATCGGCCATCGGGCGCGGTCAAGGCGATGAACCTGTCGCTTGGTCGGCTGGGTGAGGAAGCAGCGGCGGCCAAGGCCCTGCGTGAGTCCCTCGCCTCTGGCGACAAAGTGCTGGAGATCGACCCGGCTGTCGTCGAAATGTCATTTATCCGCGACCGCATTCCGGTCGACAAGGATCCTGAGTTCGAGCGATTGAAGCAGTCGATCCAGGAAAGCGGACAGCAGGTTCCGATCCTTGTGCGTCCGGACCCGCTAAAGGCCGGGCATTACCAAGCCGCCTATGGCCACCGGCGCTTGCGTGCGGCCGCGGAGATCGGTGTTCCCGTCAAGGCCGTGGTGCGCAAGCTCACGGATGAAGAGCTGATCCTCGCGCAGGGTCAGGAGAACGGGCCACGTGTCGACCTTAGCTTCATCGAACGGGCGCTGTTTGCGCGACGCATGGATGAACATGGCTTCAGTCGCGACATGATTGCTCAGGCGCTGGCGACGGATAAACCGGAAACGTCACGGCTGCTGCAGGTGGCGCAGACGATCGATCCCGAGATCATTCTTGCCATCGGACCGGCGCCGAAGGTGGGACGCCCCCGCTGGTTGGCCTTTGCCGAAAAATTCAGGGAGACAGGCGGGCGGAAGAAGGTGCAGGCGGCAATCGCTGCCGCTGCTTTCCCAACACTGGAGAGCAATAGCCGCTTCGATGTCATCTGGAAGGCACTGGAGGAGAAGGGTGCGCCGCAGCGGGTCGAGCAGACGCTTCGGACGCAAGGCGGCGGGACGCTTGCTTCGGTGAGCCGCTCGGGAAAAACCTTTCGCATCACCGTCAAATCGGCGGCATTCTCGGAATTCCTGGCTCGGCGGTTGGCAGGCCTCGCCGCCGAATTCGAAGAGGAAAATGAGGAAAAATGAGGCAGTTAGACTGATTGTCAGCTGACAATTTGAACAGGAGATAACGCGCAAAAGAAAAAAGCCCCCGAACGTCACCGTCACGGAAGCTTTCCTCGTAGTCTTGAACACCTCCGAGAATCGCACTTCCGAGAATCGCTGTCAAGAGTTTTTGGCGCCGTTTAGGTGAGCGGATTTCTTTTGCCTCATCGAGGTGGAAGAGATGGAAACCGGAAGTATAACGACGCCCTTCGGGCGGCGGTCGATGACGCTTGGAATGCTCGCAAACCAGGTCATGGCAGGTGAGATCAAGCCTGATCAGTCGGTCGACAAATGGAAACTGTTTCGCGCGCTGTGCGAAGCAAAGCCGTTGCTCGGCATCACCGATCGCGCACTGGCGGTGCTCAATGCTTTGTTGAGCTTTTATCCGAAGAACGAACTGGCCCAGGAAAACGGCTTGATCGTCTTCCCCTCGAATATCCAGCTGTCCCTCCGAACACATGGCATGGCCGAACAGACGGTGCGGCGCCATCTTGCCGCACTTGTGGAGGCGGGGCTTCTGTTGCGCAAGGACAGTCCTAATGGCAAGCGCTATGTCCGCAGGGACAGGGCAGGGGAGGTCAACGAGGCCTTCGGCTTCTCGCTGGCGCCGCTGCTTGCTCGCGCCGAGGAGATCGAGCAGCTCGCCGCCGAGGTAATGGCCGAGCGCTTGCATGTCCAGCGCCTGCGCGAACGCATGACTCTTTGCCGCCGTGATATCGCAAAGCTGATCGAAGCGGCTGTCGACGAAGACGTTCAAGGGGATTGGCAGGGGCTATATCGGGAATTTCGGGACCTGGTCGAAGGTCTGCCGAGGTCGCCGACGACAGCGCAGCTCGAACAGCTGCTGGATGAATTGACAGCGCTTCGGGCAGATATCCTTAACCGGTTGGAGACTCCGATTAAATCGACGAAACAAAGCGGCAATGCCTGTCATATCGAGCGTCACATACAGAATTCAAACCCCGAATCCACCTCTGAATTTGAACCAAGCTTCGAAACGAAGCGGGGCGCAATGCCGGAGCAAGACGACGGGCGTGGGGCCGTGAAGTTGGAAAGGGGGAGGGATGGGACGACCCACCCGATCGAACAGGAGGAGCGGCAAAGTCGACGGGAGGGCGGCGGCGATGATTCCGGCGGCCTGAAATCCTTCCCGCTTGGCCTGGTTCTGCAGGCCTGCCCGGAAATCCTGGCCTACGGGCCGGGTGGCGTGATCCGCAACTGGCGCGACCTGATGGGCGCCGCCGTCACGGTTCGGTCAATGCTCGGCGTCAGCCCGTCAGCCTATGAGGAGGCGGCAAGTGTGATGGGCGCGGAAAACGCCGCGACCGTGATGGCATGCATCCTGGAACGCGGGGGCCACATCAATTCAGCCGGCGGATATCTTCGCGACCTGACGCGGCGAAGCGAAAAGGGAGAATTCGCGATCGGTCCGATGCTGATGGCGCTCCTGCGGGCGAATGCGCCAGCCGGCCGAAAGGCTGGATAGGTCTTAGGCGGTCGGGTGGACGCCGGCGAGTCTGTTGAAACGGGGAAGGAACGGTGTGCTGGATTTCAGCGGATAAGTCTTCGCTCGAGGAAGGCCTGCATGTCGCGGCGTTCGTCCACCACGCAATAGACGACGACTTCGGTGCCGATGATGCCATAGATCATACGCCAGGGTCTATGGTGCAGTTCCCGGTATTCGGAGATGCCGATGCTGACCAGTTCATTTGGGATATTTCCGCGGGCGGGGAATTCTTCGAGATCGGCACAGGCGTTCTCGATTTCCAGGATGTGTTCCGCCATTTCCGTGCCGTCGCGACCGGCGATGAAACGATGGAGTTCCTCGACGTCGCGCTCCGCGTCTTCGGCGAAAAGAACACGATAAGGCATTAGGACTGGCTGGCGGCCAGACGCTTGCGAATGTGCGCGAAGGATTCCGCAGCGGGGCGCGTCTTGCCTTCCTCGACTTGCCGATTGGTGAGCGCCAGCACCTTCTCCTGCGTTTCTTCATACTGGCCGACATCGCCATGAAGGGTAATGACGACAGGCTGCGGGTTGTCCTTCAGCGTCCGGATGATTTCGGGCGCATGCGCCTTGAGATAGCTGATCGGCTTGACCTGTTCTGACAGCTTCAGGCGGTTCTCCCTTACGACCAGAATATCGATCATTAAATGGTCAAGCGGAAGAGTTCCGGCCAGTTACTCGAACATGCGACCTGGCCGTTCAGGCGCGCCTGCTTTTTTCCACTCAGTGGCTCTGAAAGAGAATGGCATTTCTTATAATGAGCGTTGTCTACTGATTTTATAGATTAAGTTCTGCAACCATTGAGTGGATCGGCGCGTCATGACCTACTTCCTCAGCCTTCTCGACAAAAGCCCGATCGAACAGGGCCTTTCCGCTGCCGATGCGCTGAGGGCGACGGTAAAGATTGCAGCCCGCGCCGAGGAACTTGGTTATCACCGTTTCTGGGTCGCTGAACACCACAACATGTCTAATCTGGCGAGCTCCGCGCCGGAGGCGCTGATCGCCTATCTTCTTGCTAGGACCTCGAAGATCCGCGTTGGCTCCGGCGGGGTCATGCTGCAGCATTACAGCGCCTACAAGGTTGCCGAGACCTTCAATCTACTGGCCTCGCTTGCGCCTGGCCGCGTCGATCTTGGCGTCGGCAAGGCGCCGGGTGGCTTTCCGCTATCGACACGGGCTTTGCAGCTAGCTGTCGATCCGTCCAGGAAGCCGGATTTTGCGAGCCAGCTTTCCGACCTCAATACCTATCTCGCCGCAGATCCCAATAGCGACGGCGCGCAGGCGACCCCTTTGCCGCCGATGGCTCCTGAACGTTTCCTGCTCGGCGCTAGCGTCGAGAGCGCGAGACTCGCAGCCGAGAAGGGCTGGGAACTCGTCTTCGCCGGCCACCTGAACGGTGATCCTGACAATCTCAACAAGACGTTCGAAGCCTATGAGCAGGCATCCGGCGGTAAGCGCCCGATCCTCGCGCTCGCAGCCTTTGCCGCCGAAAGCGAGGAATATGCCCGTGAGCGCGTCGGCAATCTGCGCATCGTCAAGGTGTTCCTGCCGAACGGCCAGACCGTCAATGTTGGCAGTGAAGAGCAGGCGGCCGAATTTGCCCGCCAAGCCGGCGTCACCGATTACCGTATCGAGGAGAAGGTGCCGAGCGTGCTCCACGGCACGGCCAAGCAGATCCGCAAGGAATTGGACGAGCTTCACCGCCGCTTCGGCGTCAAGGAATTCATCCTCGACACGCCGGCACTTTCAAGCGCTGACCGCCTTGCCTCCATCGAGCTGCTCGCCGCTGAGCGGCTTTCCCTCGTCGCCTGACCCTTTCTTAGGAGGATTGATCCCATGGCTCAGAGACACGTCACGTTCGGCATTATGCTGCAGGGTCCTGGCGGCCATATGAACGCCTGGAAACATCCGAGCGGCCCGGCCGATGCCAGCGTCAATTTCGACTTCTTCGTCGAGACGGCACGCAAAGCGGAGGCAGCCGGCATCGCTTTCGCCTTCGTCGCCGACGGACTTTATATCAACGAGCAGTCGATCCCGCATTTTCTCAACCGGTTCGAACCGATCGCCATTCTCGCGGCGTTGGCCGCCTCGACCTCGAGGATCGGCCTGGTCGGCACGATCTCCACCTCTTACAGCGATCCCTTCACCATCGCCCGCCAGTTCGCCTCGATCGATCTCATCAGCGGCGGCAGGGCAGGGTGGAATGCGGTGACTTCGCCGCTGGAGGGCTCGGGGCGCAATTACAGCCGCGAGCATCCCGAACATGAGCTGCGCTACGAGATCGCCGAGGATTATATCGATGCCATCAAGGGCCTCTGGGATTCCTGGGACGACGATGCTTTCGTGCGCAATCGCGAGACCGGCGTGTTTGTCGACAAGACGAAGATGCACCGCCTCAATCACAAGGGCCGCTTCTTCCGCATCGAGGGGCCGCTCAACATCGGTCGTTCGAAGCAGGGTCAGCCCGTCGTCTTCCAGGCCGGTGCTTCTGATTCCGGCATCAGACTGGCCGGCAAGCATGCCGATGCCGTCTTCACCAATGGCGGACCGTTTGAAGAGGCTCAGGCTTTCTATCGCCAGCTGAAGGACAGCGTGATTGCACATGGCCGCAGTGCTGCGGAGGTCGGTGTCTATCCGGGCATCGGGCCGATCGTCGGCGCGACGACTGATGAGGCGGAAGCCAAGTACCAGGCGATCCGCAACCTCGTTACGATCGAGGAGGCGCTTCTCTATCTCGGCCGCTTCTTCGATCACCATGATTTCAGCGTCTATCCGCTCGACCAAGCGTTCCCCGAACTCGGCGATATCGGCAGGAACAATTTCCGCGCCACCACCGATCGCATCAAAAGGACGGCGCGGGAAAAGGGGCTGACGCTCCGCCAGGTCGCGCTCGATGTGGCGACGCCGCGCACCGCCTTCATCGGCACCGCCGAGCATATCGCAGAAGAGATCATCCGCTGGGTGGATCATGGCGCCGCTGACGGCTTCATCCTGGGCTTTCCCGTGATTGCCGAGGGCTTCGACGATTTTGCCAGATACGTGCTGCCGATCCTCGCCGAGCGCGGCTATTTCGATCCTGTACTCAGGGGCGCGACGCTGCGCGACCATCTGGGCCTACCCTTCCGTGAAAGCCGCTATGCGACCGCGGCGGGGGAGTTCGAACGCGGAAAGGCAGTCGGCGCCTGACGCGCCGGCGAACCCGCCATGAACGTCATCGCTCAGAACCCGCGCAGCAATGATCCGGTCGAGAAGGGCATCGCCCGCTATCTCGATGAGATCATCGCGCTACGCCATGATCTGCACCAATATCCCGAGCTTGCGTTCCAGGAACTGAGGACCAGCAAGCTCGTGGCTTCCCGCCTTTCCTCCTGGGGCTACGAGGTGGCGACGGGCATTGCCGGTACCGGCATCGTCGCCACCCTCAGACGTGGCGAAGGCAAGAAGCAGGTCGGCATTCGGGCCGATATGGATGCACTGCCGATCGAGGAGGCCACCGACCTTGCCTATGCCAGCAGCAATCCCGGCGTCATGCATGCCTGCGGCCATGACGGGCATACCTCAATCCTGCTTACCGCCGCCCGCTATCTCGCCGAAAGCGGCAATTTCAGCGGCACGCTCAGGCTGATCTTCCAGCCGGCCGAGGAGATCGGCGCGGGCGCCCGCAAGATGATTTCGGAAGGGCTGTTCGAAAAATTTCCCGTCGATGCAGTCTTCGGGCTGCACAACTGGCCGGGCGTCCCAGCGGGTCAGTTCGGCTTCGTCACAGGCCCCGCCATGGCGTCTGTCGACCAGGCGGTGATCAGGGTCGTCGGCAAGGGCGGCCACGGCGCTGAACCTCACCGCGCCGTCGATCCGGTGCTGGCATCGGCCTCCTTCATCACTGCGCTTCAGAGCGTCGTCTCGCGCAATGTCGATCCGCAGGACATGGCGGTCGCCACCGTCGGTTCAATCCACGCGGGCTCCGCCTCGAACGTGATCCCGGAAAGCGTGGAGATGAAACTCACCATGCGGGCCTTCAGCGAGACGGTTCGCCAGCTGTTGCAGGAGCGCATTCCAGCCCTTGCCCGGGCCCAGGCCGAAAGCTTCGGCGCGGAAGCGGACGTGAATTATCGGCTCGGCTTTCCGGCGCTGGTCAACCATGCCAAGGAGACGGCATTTGCTCGCGACGTCGCCTATGACGCTCTCGGCCTTGCTGCGATCGAGAAGGATTTCCGGCCGAGAACCGCGAGCGAGGATTTCGCCTTCATGCTACAGGCCAATCCCGGCAGCTACCTCTTCGTCGGTAATGGCGACAGCGCTCCTCTCCACAGCGCCCACTACGATTTCAACGACGCGATCATTGCGCCCGCCGCCCGCTACTGGGTCCGGCTCGCAGAAACCTTCCTCACTGAAGACAACGGGTGATGAGCGATATGAGCGATACGTTTCTCTATACGAGCCCTCTTGATCTGCGCGCCAAGCCGCTGATCGATGAACTGATCCACGAATATGACAGCCGCTACGGCACCTATTTCAATGCCGAAGGCGCGGCAGCGGAGCTCAATCGCTACCCCCCTGAAGCCTTCGCGCCGCCGCACGGCAATTTTCTGCTGCTGATCCGCAATGGCGAAACCGTCGGCGGCGGCGCCTTCAAGCATTACGACGATCGCACGGCCGAGTTCAAACGCATCTGGACACGTTCGGATCTGCGCCGTCAGGGACTCGCTCGCAAGGTTCTGGTGGAGCTGGAGCTTCAGGCCGCCCGCCAAGGTTATAGCAGGATCTATCTGACGACTGGTTTCCGCCAGCCAGAGGCCGTCGGACTTTATCTGAACTATGGCTACACCGCGCTCTTCGACACGGCGGCCGATCCCGAGATCTACAAGAGCCTGCCCTTCGAGAAGGACATCACCCATCTCGCCGTGCCGGCTTTCGAAAGCGAACCGCGCCTGAAAGTGGTCGGCTGAAATCTCTGAAACGGCAAGCCAGACAATCATAAAAGGGAAATGAGAATGGCACTGACGACGGATTTTGCGGGCCTTGAGCCCGGCAGCAGGACGGCAGAACCCAGGCAGGACACTTCCCGTTACCGCATCGTCCCGGCCCGCCATCCGGAGCGGTTGGCCGGCACGATATTCGCCGCCATCGTCATCGTCGCGGTGCTTTATTCCATCTTCACCAATCCACGCTGGGGTTGGGGCGTCTTTGCCGAATGGTTTTTCGCCGAGCCCGTGCTCGTCGGCCTTGGCAGGACGCTGCTCCTGACTGCGCTCGCCGCCGTTTCGGGTTCCATCCTCGGAACGGCTCTGGCGCTCGCCCGCGTTTCAAAGTCGCCGCTGCTGTCAGGCCTTTCCTGGGGCTACATCTGGCTACTGCGCTCGATTCCTATGATCGTGCTGCTGTTGATATTGAACAATCTCGGCTATCTCTACGAAACGATCAGGATCGGCGTTCCCTTCACCGACACGCTGCTGTTCGACTATCCCACCGTACAGTTGCTGACGCCCTTTGCTGCCGCTTATCTCGGCCTCACGCTCAACCAGTCGGCCTTCTTCGCCGAGATCGTTCGAGGCGGCATTTTGTCGGTGGACCAAGGGCAGCTGGAAGCCGCCTCCGCGCTTGGTCTGCCGCTCCGCCGCCAGGCCTTCCGCATCGTGCTGCCGCAAGCCATGCGCTCCATCCTGCCGACCGGCTTCAACGAGCTCATCGGTTTGGCGAAAAGCACCTCCGTGGTCTATGTGCTGGCGCTGCCCGAGCTCTTTTACACCGTCCAGGTGATCTACCGCCGCAATCTCGAAGTCATCCCGCTGCTGATGGTCGCAACCGTCTGGTATCTGATCATCATGACCGTGCTCTCGGTCGCCCAGCACTATATCGAGCGGTATTTCTCCAAGGGCGCCGTGCGCAATCCGACGCCGCTGCCCTTCGAGGCGTTCCTGGAGCGCTTCCGCCGACCGTTGCCGTCCCTTGACAACGCGACCGAGAAGACCCGCAATCTCGGTTTTCATGACGCGACGGCACTGCGGACAGGCGGTGCGGTGCGCATCCACGGTATCTCCAAAAGCTTTGGTTCGCTGAAGGTCCTCGACGACGTCGAGCTCAACCTGGCGGCCGGCAGCGTGACCGCCATCCTGGGTCCTTCCGGTTCGGGAAAGTCGACCCTGCTGCGCTCCATCAACCACCTGGAGCGTGTCGACGAGGGCTTCATCTCGGTCGACGGCGATTTCGTAGGCTACAGCAGGAAAGGCGATACGCTCTATGAGCTCAAGGAAAGGGATATCCTCAAGCGCCGTGCCGATATCGGCATGGTCTTCCAGAGCTTCAACCTCTTCCCGCATCTGACCGTGCTCGAAAACTTGATCGAGGCGCCGATCCAGGTCCGCGGCATCGGCCGTGAAGAAGCCGTGCAGCTGGCGCAGGAGCTTCTCGCCCGTGTCGGCCTCAGCGACAAGATCAACGCCTATCCGCGCCAACTTTCCGGCGGCCAGCAGCAGCGCGTGGCGATCGCCCGGGCACTGGCGCTCCGCCCCAAGGTGCTGCTGTTCGACGAACCGACCTCCGCGCTCGATCCCGAACTGGTCGGGGAAGTGCTCGACGTCATCAAGGAGCTCGCCCGCACCGGCACGACGCTCGTCATCGTCACCCATGAAATCGGTTTTGCCCGCGAGGTCGCCGACACCGTCGTCTTCATGGAAAGCGGCCGTATTCTTGAGGCCGGCCCGCCGGCCCGGATTTTCACGCAGGCCGAGCATCCCCGCACACGCGAGTTCCTCGCCAAGGTTCTCTAGCGCCGACAGCGTTGGTGAAGGCCGGGCCGCGACGGGCTGCTCTGGTCGAATGACAACAAATACAATCTTAAGATGAAACGGAGAACGGGCATGACATTTACAGATAGAGTAAAGCTTTTGATTGCAGGAGCCGTCACCATTGGTGCGATCGGTTTCGGCTCCGCTCAGGCGCAGCAGAAGTTCGATCTGAGCCCCGAACAGCCGAACCGGCTGCGGGTGGAAAAGAACGAGAAGCGCATTGCGGAAATCAAGGACTTCAAGTTTGTCGAAAACGGCGTCTTCACCGTCGGCATTAGCACAAGCGGCAATCTGCCGCTGCACGACTATGCCTCCGATTCCAAGACCGTCATCGGCTATGACGTCGATCTCGCGCAGGCGATCGCCGACAGTTTGGGCTTGAAGCTCAATCTCGTGTCCGTCGCATGGGCGGATTGGCCGCTCGGGCTCACTTCCGGCAAGTTCGACGCGGTGATATCGAACGTGACGGTCACGGAAGAGCGTAAGGAAAAGTTCGATTTCTCGACCTATCGCAAGGATGAGCTCGGTTTCTACGTCAGGGCCGATAACCCGATCACTTCGATCAAGGAGCCAAAGGATATTGCGGGGCTGAAGGTCATCACAGATGCTGGCACCAACCAGGAGAAGATCCTTCTGGAGTGGGATCGGCGGAATGTCGCGGCCGGCCTGAAGCCGATCGAGGTGCAATATTACGACGACGACGCCGTCAAGGATCTCGCCGTTCAGTCAGGCAGGGCCGACGCCGTCTTCAGCGTCAACGCGACCCAGGCCTATGCGGCGGGTATTAATGGCAAGACTAAGCTCGTCGGCACGGTCAGCGGCGGTTGGCCGATCACCGCCGAAATCGCAGTCACCACGCGCAAGGGCAGCGGCCTTGCCGCACCCGTGACCGATGTCGTCAACGACCTGATCGCCAGCGGCGCCTATAAGAAGATCCTCGACAGCTGGAATCTCGGTCCCGAGGCGATCGACAAGGCTCAGACCAACCCGCCCGGCCTGCCGAAGAGCGGTTCGTAATAGTCGGCTTACGGACCGGCATCTCGCCGGTCCGTCTCTGACTTTCTAGGCAAACGCAGACATATCGAGCGTGACGACCTTTCCAGCAATCCGTACCCTCTTCCTCACAGCTCTGACGGCAATCTTGACCGGGCTCGGCGCAGCACATGCCTCCGATGAATTCGATTTGAGCCCGCAGCAGCCGGCCAGGCTTCATGCCGCCAGGAACGATGCGGCCGTCGCCGCGATCCCGAAGGATTTCAAGTTCGTCACGCCTGGCAAGTTCACCATCGCCGTCAGCCCCGGCGGTCCGCCGCTTGCCACCTATGCCACCGACGCCAAGACCGTGGTGGGGGCCGATCCCGACTATGCCTATGCCATCGCCGATAGCCTCGGCCTGACGCTAGAGATCGTGCCGGTCGCCTGGATCGACTGGCCGCTCGGCCTTACCTCGGGCAAATACGATGCCGTCATCTCCAATGTCGGTGTGACCGAGCAGCGCAAGGAGAAGTTTGATTTCTCCACCTACCGCCAGGGCCTGCATGGTATCTTCGTGAAATCCGATAGTCCCATCACCTCGATCAAGGAGCCGAAGGATGCAGCGGGCCTCAGGATCATCGTCGGCGCCGGCACCAACCAGGAGCGCATCCTGGTGAAGTGGAGCGAAGAGGACGTCGCCGCCGGTCTGAAGCCGATCGAGCTGCAATATTACGACGATGAGGCGGCGAGCCTGCTTGCGCTTCGTTCCGGCCGGGCCGATGTCATCGTTCAGCCGCATGCCCAGCTCGTCTTCATTGCTGCCCGCGACAAGAACATCAAGCGCGTCGGCACGCTGAGCGCAGGCTGGCCAGATCGTTCTGATGTCGCCATCGCCACCCGCAAGGGAAGCGGGCTCGCCGATGCGCTGACCATCGCCACGAATGGCCTGATCCAGGACGGAACGTACAAACGGATACTCGAACACTGGCATCTTTCCGAGGAAGCCTTGCCCGCATCCGAGACCAATCCGCCCGGCCTGCCGAAATATTGATCAGGATGGCATGACATGAGCGGTCGCGATATATCGATCAGCCATATCGGCTTCCTCACCCCCGGCAATTATCCCGACGATGATCCCTTGTCGGGATTGGAGCAGACGCTTCAGCAACTGCAATATGGCGAGGAGCTGGGCTTCGACAGCGCCTGGGTCCGCCAGCGGCATCTGGAGCCGGGGATCTCGTCCGCCAGCGCATTTCTGGCGGCGGCCACACAGCGCACCAGCCGGATCGAGCTCGGGACCGCGGTCATTCCGATCGGCTATGAAAGCCCGTATCGGCTGGCCGAAGATCTTGCGACGGTCGATGTCCTCTCACGCGGACGGCTGAACATCGGCGTCAGTGCCGGCCGGCCGCTGCATGCCGAACTGATCGGCCCGCTCGCCTTCGACGGCGACTGGACGCGCTACGATTTCTCGCATGATCGCGTTCTGCGCTTTGCCGATAATCTGCGCGGCGTCTATCTCGGAGAAGATGAAACCTTGATCAAGACGCCCTTCGGCCCGCAGCGGCCGCGCCTGCAGCCTTTTGCCAAAGGTTTGATCGACCGCATCTGGTATGGCGGCGGGTCGCAGCGCTCGGCCGAATGGGCCGGCCGCAATGGCTTCAACCTGTTGACCGGCAACGTCATAACGGGGGAGGGGACCGACGATTTCTTCGTCGCCCAATCCATGCTCATAGAGACCTATCACGCCACCGGAACTGAGCGACGCGTCGCTCTCGGCCGCGTCATCGTGCCTTTCGACAGCGCCGATGCGGCCACACGCCGCCGTTACCGCGACTATGCCGACGGCCGCCATCAGCGGACGCTCTCGCCCCAAGGCGAGCGGCGCACCTTGTTCGCCCGGGATATCGTCGGCACGTCGGAGGAGATATTGGAGCGGCTATTTTCAGATCCGATTCTCTCCGAGGTTAGTGAGCTGCGGCTCGAACTTCCTTACGAATTCGAGCACGAGCAATATCGCCAGATCCTCCACGATTTCGTGACGGCAATCGCACCCGAACTCGGATGGAAAGCGCAACCCGGAATTCGGGCCGCTTCCTGATTTGATCACCAACAATCGATGCCAGAACAATCGTTTTACGAGGAACATTCATCAGTGACCAAAACGGTAGAATACTTCTTTTCGATCGGCTCGCCCTGGTCCTACATCGGCTTCGACGCCTTTACCGAACTTGCTGCGAAGAACGACGTCGTCGTTACGCCGTATCTGACGACGGTGGTCGAAGAAAACGGCGGCATATTTTCACGCAACCGTCCGGAGATCCGACGCGCCTATTGGACGCGGGACCTCAAACGCTGGGCGCGCGTGCGGGGCAAGGAACTGCGGCTCGAGCATCGCCCGGAGCTCAGCGATCCGACGCCCGCCTCTCTCTTCGTGATTGCCGCCTATCTCGACGGGCAGGATTGGATCGGTGTCGCCCGTGCTCTCCAGCATGCCTTCTGGCGCGAAGCGAAGGATATCGGCAAGCCTGACGTGCGCGAGGCGATCGTTAACGCCGCCGGTTTCGATGGCGCCGTGCTCCTCAGGCGGCAAGCTGACGACGATGTCCAGAATAAATGGTCTGCCGACCGTGTGCATGCGCGCGACAGCGGCGTCTTCGGCTTTCCGAGCTACGTCTATGATGGGGAACTCTATTGGGGACAGGACAATCTGCCCTTCCTCGAACGTCATCTCCGCGGCGATAGGCCCTAAGTTCGGACGAGCAAGATAATTTTTTCAATGACACCCACTAGGAGGAACACTCGTACCTTTAATCTATCATTTTTGTAGAGAATAATTGAGGCGACCTAAAGAGAGGAAAAGCTATGTCAGGTTTCAAACTCGTCGGCATTGCTGGCAGCTTCAACCGCCCATCAAAGACACTGGCCCTTGTACGGCACGTTGCCGAACGGGCGAGCGAACGATACGACTTTACGAGCAAGACCTATGATCTCAATGATGTCGGTCCTTCTCTGGGCAGAGCCTTGTGGCGCAAGGACCTGGACGAGCAGGCCAGGCACGTCATCGACGAGATTGTGAACGCGGATGCCCTGATCATCGGTTCGCCAACCTATAAGGGTTCCTATCCTGGCCATTTCAAGCACCTCATCGACTTGATCGACCCGCACGAATTGCGGGCGAAGCCGATCATCATCACAGCGACCGGCGGCGGCGACCGGCATGCGCTGATGGTCGAGCATCAGCTTCGACCGCTCTTCGGGTTTTTCATGGCCCATACTTTGCCGACTGCCGTTTACGCCTCCGATCGCGATTTTAACAGCTACGCGGTCTCCTCGGACGCGCTTTCGAGCCGCATCGGCGAGGTGGTCGGCGAATTGGCGGCATTCTTCCCCGAGGTGAAGCCGGCTCTAGCGGCGGCCGAATAGGATCGTCGCCATGATCAGCTCTCAGAAGGCTGCGGCGGACGATGCCGAAAGATCCGGAGCGGGCGAGCAGATGTGCAGCGTCTTCGAATTCGCGCGGCGCTATTGTCTCGCCAAGCGGGAAGGGAACCGCCTGCTGATGCTCTACGGACCGATCGCGCCGCTTCGCGATCTTCTTGCCAATGCACGACGTCATTCGCTGATTTCCTAGCCGAAGTATCGGCTCCAGGGAGGTTCGCATGAAGCTTGATTTCCACGTCTGGCTGAAGTTTGCGATCGTCCGTTTTCTTGATCGGAAGATAGCGCGAAAGCCCGAAGACGAATTGCTCAGCCGCGACGAAGAGCGTGAGCTTTCTGCGCGCGAATACGAACTTTATTATTGGGGCACGGCGCCCGGTCTTTGGTATTGAGGAGGTGGCGATGGCGATCGTCGTTGAGACTGGCCTCCGCCGGCAGGCAAGAAGGGCAACCGGAAGTCTCATGTCACAATTCCGGCATGCTGCAGGGATCTGCACGATCGCCGGCTCTTTCACATTCTTGTTTGCCCTGGTGGTCGGGGTGATCCGATGAGTGATGTGCTTATTCTTCCCGGGCTGTTCGGTTCGGCCGAAGGACATTGGCAGCAGCATTGGCTGCAGGACCAGCCGGGCAGCCGTTGCGTTATGCAGGACGACTGGGACCGTCCGAATCTCGACAGTTGGCTGCTTCAGCTGGAAATTACGCTTGAAGAGGCCGGAGAGGCCTATCTGGTTGCCCACAGTCTCGGTTGCCTGCTCGCCGCCCGGCTCGCCGGGCGCAGTGCGGCGCGTCGCGTGAAAGGGGCATTGCTTGTTGCGCCATGCGACCTGGCGGTCACGGAAATTCTGCATCCGGGGCATATCTCGTTCGGCGAGATGCCGACAGCGCCTTTGCCTTTTCCTTCCGTCGTCGTCGGCAGCATGAATGATGCTTACATGGCCGTCGACCGGTTGACCCTGTTCGGCCGCCTATGGAACGCCGAGACCAGGAATATCGGCCTTGCCGGACATATCAACATCGCGAGCGGCTTCGGCCGTTGGCGCAACGGTTACCGGCTGCTGGAAGGCTTGAAGACGCAGGCGCGGGTTCGACGCAATATCGCTTCCGCGTCGCCGGCCTTTGCGATGTGAATGGAGCCGGAATGTCCGATATCGTCGCCGATCTCTTGCGCCTGAGCGAAGATCCGAATACCGACCCGAGAAGCAGGCGCCGGCAGACGATGGAGCGGCTGGTGCATGCGCTCCTTCGCATGGCCGATAGTCAGTTTGGACCGGAAGATGCGCAGAGCCGCCAGTCACTCGTCCATCTGACGACGATCATCCGCGACATGGCCACAAGGATCGCCGAGGCCGACGATGCGACATTCTCGGCGATCGTGAGGGAAGCGGCGATGCTTATACGCAGCCTGGAGCGTCGTCGAACCTATGCGGCCAGGTTTACGGTGCATTGAGACCAAGCGCGCCGTGCTTCCTTTCGGACGCACAAAGAATGCTGCTAACACCCTGAATCTACGCGTCGTAAACTGAGGGAGCGACTGAATTGCCCTTTCAGAGCTTGCCTTTCCACGGAACGAGGAAGGCCTCGAGGAAGCGGACGGCGGCCGAAAAGGTGAAGGCGCAGATCGCGATGATGGCGATGCCGACAAAGACGACGTCCGTTGCCAGGAACTGCGAAGCCGACATGATCATGAAGCCGATCCCGCGGGTGGAGGCGATCAGTTCGGCCGCAACCAGCGTGCTCCAGCCGACACCGAGCGCTATGCGGATGCCGGTGAGAATCTCCGGCAGGGCCGAGGGCAGGACGATGTCCAGGAAGAGCTGCAGCCGGCTTGCTCCGAGCGAACGGGCGGCATTGACGCGCTCGATCGGCAACGAACGAACGCCGGCCTGAGCCGAGAGGCAGATCGGGGCGAACATCGCAAGCACCAGGAGCGTGATCTTCGACGTCTCTCCGATGCCGAGCCAGATAATCATCAGCGGCAGGTAGGAAAGGGGCGGAAGCGGCCAGTAGAATTCGATCGGCGCGTCGAGCACGCCTTTTGCCCAGCGGTTAAGCCCCATGAGCAAGCCGAGCGGAATGCCGGCGGAGATTGCGATGAGGGCGGCGACCACGATGCGAAACAGGCTCGCAGAGACATGCTCGAAGAGCGATGCCCCGGCGTAACCGTCATGATAGATGACGCCGATCTGCGTCAGCACCTCGTCCGGGCGCGGTAGAAACAGGTGCGGAACGACGCCAAGCGCGGCGACGATCCACCACAGCAGCAATATGGCGAGGGCCGTGGCGACACTGATGGCCACCGTCGATTTCTCGCCGGCGCCGAAGCCGGCCATTTTCACCAGCTTGACCTGGCGATCCTCGGTGTGAGCCGTAATAGGCGGAGCCTGTGTTATATCGCTCATGCGACGCTCCTCAAATCTTCGGTGCTGTGGAGAATGGCGCGTATCTGCTCGCGCAGCTCGGCAAATTCTGGCGAGGCCTTGATCGAGCGGGCATCTCCTGTTTCGGCAAAGCGTGTGACGAAGTCGAGGTCGAAGCGGGCGACGACGCGCCCGGGCCGAGGCGACATGACGAGCACCTGCGTGCCGAGGAACAGGGCCTCTTCGATCGAATGGGTGATGAAGAAAACTTTCTTCGCCGTCTTGTTCCAGACGGAAACCAGCAATTCCTGCATCTGCTCGCGCGTCAGGCTGTCGAGCGCCCCGAACGGTTCGTCCATCAGCAGGATGTCGGGATTGGTCGCAAGCGCCCGTGCGATTCCGACGCGCTGGCGCATGCCGCCCGACAATTCGTAGGGGAAGGCGCCGGCGAACTCGTCGAGACCGACGAGCCGGAGCAGTTCCAGCGCCTGCGCTTGCCGTTCCTTCCGGCCTACGCCGGCGAATTTCAGCCCGAGCGCGACGTTATCGATGACCGACTTCCAAGGCAGCAGCGAGTCCTTCTGGAACACGACGCCGCGGTCAGCACCCGGACGTTCGACGCTGCGGCCATCGAGCGTGATCCGGCCATCCGAAAGCGGAAGAAAACCGGCAATCGCATTAAGAAGGGTCGACTTACCGCAGCCCGAGGCTCCGAGTGCGACGACAAAACCGCGTTCGGGAATATCGAAAGACACGCGATCGAGCGCGTGAACGGTCCGCCCGTCCCGGGCGGAGAAAAAAACGCTGGCGTGATCGACTTTCAGCATAGAGGAACTCGCACGTTAGATGTCGGCGCGGGTGCGCCGGCGTCGGGGAGGATCAGTTTGTGGCGCCGGCGAGCGCGTCGGCGGTGACGAAGCTGCCGTAATTGTCCAGCACGCCGGACACCTTGCCCTGCTCCTTCAGGAAGGATGCCGTGTCCTTGAGGATCTTGCCGGCGCCCGCCTTTTCGCCGCCGCCGAGCCAGGCGTCGGAAGCTTGGACTTCGGGGGTGAGCAGCGTCAGGTTCTTCAGGGCCGAAGCCTGCTGCTCAGGCGTGCCGCCAAGAAGCTTTGCGAGCGACTTGGCGTTATCGCTGTCGGGACCCCAGGCGGCTTTGTCCGCCGCGAAGGATGCGTAATATTTGGTGACGACCGAAGCGAAGCTCTTGAGGAAATCCGGATTGTCGGCGGCGAACTTGGAGGTCGCAACCCAGGCGGAAAAGGTCGGTGCACCCTTGTCCGCCACATCCTTGGAGGTCACGAGGACCTTGCCGTTCTTCTTCAGCTCGGTTAGCGCAGGATCCCAGACGAAGCCCCCGTCGATATCGCCGCGATTATAGCTTGCGACGATTTCCGGCTGGGGGATGGCGAAGACCTGGACGTCTTTTTCGGTCAGGCCCAGCGATTTGATCAGTGCCAGCAGCTGATAGTGATCCGTCGACACTGGCGCGGCGGCAAGCTTCTTGCCCTTCAGATCGTTCAGGCTGTCGATGCCGGAGCTATTACGGACGATAAGAGCCTCGTCGATCCCCGAGATGGATGCCAGGTAGAAGGCTTTGACCTCGAGCCCGCGCGATACCGCGGCCGCGAACGGGCTGGAGCCGACATAGCCGACCTGGACATCGCCCGAGGCGATGGCTGCAAAGATCTCGGCCCCCGAATTGAACTTGCGGAAGTCGATTTCATAACCGGTCGCCTTGGCAAATTCGCCATTGGCGATCGCGACCGATGACGGCAGCGCGTCGGTTTGATAGCCGACGACGACCTTTTTGTCCGCCGCCTCGGCGACGAAAGCCGTTGCAAGTGTTCCGACGCCGACGGCGATCGCGGCAATCAAATTTCTGAAATTCATCTTGAGCCCCTTTGTTCAGGGCCACACCGGCCCTTGATCTCACCCTCAAAAGCGTAACGGGTGAGAACGGGCTAGCGGGAGAAATAACAAACTATATTTATAGACAATGGAGATATTTGTTTTCGCGATTCTGCCGCTGGCGCGGCCCCGGCGACGGAGCGAGCGGCAGGAGCCAAGGTGTGGACCGTCAGGGAGAAGGCATTGATATACGATGTTATCGTGGTCGGATCCGGTTTTTCGGCGATAGCCGTGACCTGCAATCTCATCGAGCAGCTTCCCGCTTCGGCGACGGTCGCCGTCGTTGGCGATGATCCCGGCTTCGGCCGCGGCACGGCATACCGGACGGAACTTTACCTCCACCGCCTCAACCTACCCGCGGGCCGAATGAGCCTGCTGCCGCATCAGCCCGACGACTTTGTCGACTGGTTGAAAAATCGCGGGCGGCGGCTGCAGGCCGGTGATTTCGCCTCGCGCAGCGATTACGGCCTGTATGTCAGGGATACACTCGCGCGGCTGCTTCGAAGGCGGGACGGCCGCTGTCGGGTTGATTTCATCCGGGCCAAAGCGGCGGGATGCGTGGAACGTTACAACAGCACTTTGGCCTTCCATCTCGGCAACGGCGACGAGATTGCCGGCAGGAACGTGGTGCTCTGCCTCGGCGTCGGCAACGCCACTCTGCCGATCGATCCGGCTGGCGTGCTGCTGTCGGTCCGATCGCGGATCGTCGAGAACCCGTGGCGGCTCTCCTGGCTGAGACGCGTCGCATCGCCCGATACGGTTTGCATCCTCGGCTCCGGCTTGACGATGATCGATCAGGTTCTTGCCCTGCGCGCTCACGGCCATAGAGGCAGGATCCACGTGCTTTCGCGCCGCGGGCTTGCGCCGCTCGGGCATGCGAGAAATCCTCCCTCACCTCTGCGGATCGATGTCGAGGCGCTTCCCGGTACGATCAGCGGCATATTGAAGTGCTTGCGGGAAAAGGGCAGGTCGGTCGAAAACTGGCGGAGCGTGATGGATGGCCTGAGGTCTCAAACGCAGGCTCTTTGGCAACGGCTTTCGAGCAAGGAGCGGGCCCGCTTCCTCAGGCATGCGCTTCCCTGGTGGAACATCCACCGTCACCGCGTCGCGCCTGACGTGTTCGACAGGTTCGACCAACTTGTCTCGGAAGGAACTGTTTGCTTCCATGCCGGCTTCCTGAAATCGCTCGAGGCCGAGGAGGGCAGGCTGGTTGCCGGATACAGGGTCAGAGCGGCACGCGATCTCGCCGCAATCAAGGCGGATTGGCTGATCAACTGCACGGGAATGGAGCGCGCCGGCATCAGCCATTCACCGCTTTTGCAGGAAATGAGCCGGTCTCAGCTGATCGCCGCCGATCCTCTCGGCCTCGGCATTCAGGTGAATGCTGCTTCCGAGATTATAGGGTCATCCCGGATCTCGCCTGTCCGGCTGTTTGCGGTGGGCGCCTTGACGGCGGGACAATTCTGGGAAATTACCGCCGTCCCCGACATTCGGGTGCAGGCCAAGGCCGTGGTCGAAGAGATCGTCGCGCAGCGGCGGCCGGCGGCCGAGTCATAGACCGGCTATCCCCAGGGTCACTCGGTGCTGTTGAATTGCCGGCCGCCGCCAGCTACAGTGCGTGGTACGCCATAATACGATTTTCGAACCTGGCTGCCGCGAGATCTTGAGCGTGCGAAGCCGGTCCAACTCTGAGGTGCAGAATGAGCGGTGCTTTCAAGGACGCAGCAATCAGGGTCGAGCGTCCTGCGAAGACATTGCGGGAGCTGGCACTCGACAAGGTCCGCGAAGCCATCGTGAACGGGTATTTTCGCCCCGGCGACCGCCTTGTCGAACGTGACCTCTGCGCCCAGCTCGGCGTCAGCCGCACGGTGGTACGCGAGGTTCTGAGGCACCTGGAATCGGAAGGGCTCGTCGCCAATCTGCCGAACAAGGGACCGATCGTCGCGCAGCTCGACATCGAGGAAGCCAAGCAGATCTATGAGATCCGCGGCGCTCTCGAGGGCATGGCGGCGCGGCTCTGCGCGGAACGCAGCAGTCCCAAAATCGTAGCCGCGCTGGAGGAAGCCCTTGCCGGGATCCGCAACAGTTATCGCGACAACGATATGGCAGCAGTGCTGACCAACACCTCTTCCTTCTACCAAACGCTGTTCACGATGGTCGACAGGCACGTCGCCTGGGGTGTCGTCAATCTCCTCACCGTGCGCATAAACCACCTGCGCTCGATGACTATCAAGACGGAGAGGCGCGGCATCGAAGGGCCAGCGCAGATGTCCAAGATCGTCGACGCCATCCGTCGCGGCGACGGCGAGGGCGCTTACCGGGCGGCGATGGATCATGTCGCTGCCGCGAGCGCGATTGCCGAAGCGGTGCTGTCGGCTAAGAAGTCCGCCGAGTAACACCGGGCAACCGCGGCAGCTTCCAATGCAAGCGGGCGAAGCCATTCGCACCATCTTCTATCATCATACGTGGTTACGATGCCGGAGAGTCTACTCTTGACACCCCGTTTGTCCGATGTGATGGTATGCCATAATCAATAATATCAAAGTTGACATAGATTGGCTTGAATCCTTCTGCCTTGCAGCCTCCCTGCGAGCCCGTGGGCCGCCGTGCGCACGGGCTGTGTCAGCTGACAACAATGGACAGCAACGAAGAGATTATCGGGACTAAACGACCTTATTGCGCCCCGAGCAAATGCCTTCGTGGCCCATGCGGACAAGGCTGGGCGAAGCGGTCATCTATTGTTTTTCTGGCGAATATCCTGAACGGCGCTTGGCTCTGTCGACGCCGCGCCTGCAACGAACTTGACAGTCAGATAATATGGTATACCATAATACCCATTAACGAGATTGAGGTGTTCAGGTGGCCATTCAAATTCGCAAGACGGGACTGCTGATCGAAACGACGCTAATCGAAGGCGGCAAGGCCGCGGCCGTGCCGCTGAAGCTGTTCTCCGCCTACGCTGTCGTGAAAAACCCCTGGGCAGGGCAGGGCTTCGTCGAAGACCTTAAGCCCGAAATACATGCGGGTGCGCCGGTGCTGGGCGAATTGCTCACCAAGATGATCATTGATGCCGTCGGCTCGGGCGAGGCTGTCGAAGCCTATGGAAAGTCGGCCGTCGTGGGCCTGGATGGCGAAATCGAACATGCGTCCGCGCTCATCCACACGCTGCGCTTCGGCAACTTCTATCGCCAGGCCGTCGGCGCCAAGTCCTATCTCGCTTTCTGTAATACCCGCGGCCCTGCCAACGCGCCGATCATGATCCCGCTGATGGACAAGAATGATGAAGGCCGCCGCTCGCACTATCTGACCATTCAGACCTCGATCCCCGACGCGCCTGCTGCCGACGAGATCGTCGTGGCGCTCGGCGCTTCGATCGGCGGACGTCCGCACCACCGCATTGGCGACCGCTACCAGGATCTGAAAGACCTGGGGCAGGACGTCGCCAATCCTGCGGGCGTTTGAGGGAGCGCGTCTCAGATGCTGACAGCCGGATCGACCAAGGGCACCGCTGCAGCAACGAGCGTCGCCGGTGCCTTGCCCCGAAAGAGGACGGTAAGCGGAACGGCCTATCATGAGGTCGGTAGCGGCGAACCGCTGGTTCTGATCCATGGCGTCGGCATGCGGCTCGAGGCCTGGGCGCCGCAGATCGCCTTTCTGTCGGCCGGTCATCGCGTCATCGCTGTCGATATGCCGGGACACGGCGAGAGCGCGAAGCTGCCGGCGGGCAGCCGCCTTGAGGAGTTCGTCGCCTGGTTCGGGCGCTTTCTCGACGACATGACGATCGAAACGACGAATGTCGCCGGACATTCCATGGGGGCGCTGGTCTCCGGCGGGGCGGCGGCAACCTTCGGCGAACGGATCAGCCGTGTCGCATATCTCAACGGCGTCTACAGGCGCGACCCTGAAGCAAAGGCTGCCGTCCTTGCGCGGGCTGCCGCCATTCCGGTGACGGGCGTCGACAAGGAAGGCCCTCTGGCGCGCTGGTTCGGCGACGACCCGGACAGCCTCGTTGCGCGTGAATTGACACGGGAATGGCTGAACCTCGTCGATCCGGAAGGCTATGCCGTCGCTTACGCTGCCTTCGCCGGAGGAGACGAAACCTACGCCGATCGCTGGAAGGACGTCCGCGGCCCGGCCCTGTTCTTGACGGGATCGGATGATCCCAACTCGACGCCACTGATGGCAACGCAGATGGCGGCGCTTGCACCCAGGGGCTGGGCCCACATCGTCGAAGGTCATCGTCACATGGTGAACCTGACCGCGCCTGATATCGTCAATTCGCTGCTCGCTGAGTGGCTGTCGTTCGGGGAGGATGAACGATGACAATCCAGACTGTCGATCCCAGGGCGTTGCGAGATGCATTCGGGGCTTTTCCGACCGGCGTGACTGTCGTCACCGCCTGCGACGGGGAGGGGAATCCGATCGGGTTCACGGCGAATTCATTCACTTCGGTCTCCCTCAACCCGCCCCTGCTCCTCGTTTGTCTTGCCAAGACCTCGCGCAATTTCGCGACCATGACCGGCGCGCAGCATTTCGCGATCAACGTGCTGTCGGAAACGCAGAAGGACGTCTCGAACACCTTCGCGCGTCCTGTCGAAGACCGGTTTGCGGCGGTCAAATGGGCCAAGGGGGCGGCTGGCTGCCCGGTCTTCTCGAACGTGGCGGCATGGTTCGAATGCGCCATGGAAGAGGTCATCGAGGCCGGCGACCACGTCATCCTGATGGGACGCATCGAATCCTTCGACAATAGCGGCCGCAACGGTCTCGGTTATGCCCGCGGCGGCTACTTCACGCCGACGCTCGCAAGCAAGGCGGTTTCGGCGGCAGCCGAAGGCAACATCGAACTTGCGGCCGTCGTCGAACGCCGCGGCGAGGTTCTGCTCCTCGGCGAGGAGGTGCTTTCCCTTCCAAGCATCGACGCCCATGACGGCAACCCGACCGAGGCGCTGGAAAAATACCTGGAGACATCAACCGGGCTGAACGTCAGCATCGGCTTTCTCTATTCCGTCTACGAGGGCAAGAGCGACGGCAAGCAGCACATCGTCTACCACGCCGTCGCCGGCGATGGGGAACCGGCGAGCGGCAGGTTCCTGAAACCGGACGCTTTGTCGGGTGCGCAATTCAAGACCAGTTCGACTGCCGACATCGTCACCCGTTTCGCGATGGAAAGCTCGATCGGCAATTTTGGCGTCTATTTCGGTGACGAGACCGGCGGCAAAGTTCATCCCATTCCAGCCAAGGGCGCAAAAGCATGAAGTTCTCCCTCTTCGTCCATATGGAACGGCTCGACGCCAGCCAGAGCCACAAGAGCCTCTACGACGAATTCGTCGCGCTCTGCGAGATCGCCGACCAGGGCGGCATGCATGCGATCTGGACGGGCGAGCACCATGGGATGGATTTTACTATCGCGCCCAACCCGTTCGTCACCATTGCCGATCTCGCCCGCCGCACATCCCGGGCAAGGCTTGGCACCGGGACGGTGATCGCCCCCTTCTGGCATCCGATCAAGCTTGCCGGCGAAGCTGCCATGACCGACATCATCTGCGACGGGAGGCTCGATATCGGCATTGCCCGCGGCGCCTATTCCTTCGAATATGAACGTCTGCTGCCTGGTCTCGATGCCTGGGGCGCCGGCCAGCGGATGCGCGAGCTCATCCCGGCGGTCAAGGGCATATGGAAGGGCGACTATGCCCATGACGGGCAGTTCTTCAAGTTCCCCGCGACGACCTCGGCGCCGAAGCCGCTGCAGCAGCCGCACCCGCCGATCTGGGTTGCGGCGCGCGATCCGAACTCGCATGAATTCGCCGTCGCCAACGGCTGCAACGTCCAGGTCACGCCGCTCTGGCAGGGTGACGACGAGGTTCAGTCGCTGATGGACCGCTTCAACGATGCCTGCGCCAAGAATCCTGAAATCGAGCGGCCGAAGATCATGCTGCTGCGCCACACCTATGTCGGCTCGTCGGAAGAAGACGTCGCCCAGGCAGCCCATGAGCTCAGCGTTTACTACAACTATTTCTTCGCCTGGTTCAAGAATGAGAAGCCGGTCAACCAAGGCCTGATCGAGCGGATTCCGGACGAGCAGATCCGAGCGAATGCGATGCTGTCGGATCAGGTCATGCGCACCAACAATGTCGTTGGCGACGCCGAGACCGTTATCGCGAGGCTGAAGGCCTATGAAGCGCTCGGTTACGACGAATATTCCTTGTGGATCGACACCGGCATGAGTTTCGAGCGCAAGAAGGCGTCGCTCGAGCGCTTCATCACCGAGGTCATGCCGGCATTTCAGGAGTAGGACCATGCGGCGTTTCCAGCATTACATCGACGGCGAATTCTCGAATGGTGAGGCTTCCTACCCGAGCATCGATCCGGCGACCGGCGCGGTATGGGCGGAGATGCCGGAAGCGCGCGAGGGTGATGTCGACCGGGCTGTGAACGCTGCCGACAGGGCGCTCTACGAAGGCCCCTGGGCGAAGATGACGGCCACGCAACGCGGCAAGCTGCTCTATAATCTCGCCGATCTCGTTGCCGCCAATGCTCAGGTCCTTGCCGAGCTGGAGACCCGCGACACCGGCAAGATCATCCGTGAAACATCCGCGCAGATCGCCTATGTCGCCGAATATTATCGCTATTATGCCGGCATATCGGACAAGATCGAAGGTTCCTACCTGCCGATCGATAAGCCTGACATGGATGTCTGGCTTCGCCGCGAGCCGATCGGCGTCATCGCGATGGTCGTGCCGTGGAACAGCCAGCTCTTCCTGTCGGCGGTCAAGATCGGCCCTGCGCTCGCCGCCGGCTGCACGATGGTGGTCAAAGCCTCGGAAGACGGCCCGGCGCCGCTTCTCGAATTTGCGCGTCTCGTGCACGAGGCGGGCTTTCCCGCCGGCGTCGTCAATATCATCACCGGTTTCGGCGCCTCCTGCGGCGCTGCCCTCGGCCGCCACCCAAAGGTTGCGCATGTCGCCTTCACGGGCGGCCCCGAAACCGCGCGGCACGTCGTTCGCAATGCGGCCGAAAATCTTGCCTCCACCTCGCTCGAACTCGGCGGCAAGTCGCCCTTCATCGTCTTTGCCGATGCCGACCTTGAAAGCGCCGCCAACGCCCAGGTCGCCGGCATTTTCGCCGCGACGGGACAGAGCTGCGTTGCCGGATCGCGGCTGATCGTCGAGCGCAGTGTCAAGGACAAGTTCGTTGCCCTCTTGCGGGAGAAGGCGCAGGCGATCCGGATCGGCGCGCCGCTCGATATGGCGACCGAAGTCGGCCCGCTTGCCACGAAGCGCCAGCAGGACAATATCGGCGCGCTCGTCGAGCGGTCGATTGCAAGCGGCGCCCGTCTTGTCACCGGCGGGCGCAAGATCGACGGCGAAGGCTTCTACTTCCCGCCGACGATTCTCGATTGCGACGATGTCGCCTCGCCCTCGATGATCGAGGAATTCTTCGGGCCCGTCCTGTCGGTCGTGTCGTTCGAGACCGAGGCTGAGGCGCTGCGGCTCGCCAACGATACCCGCTATGGCCTCGCCTCCGGCATCTTCACCCAGAATCTCACCCGGGCGCACCGGCTGATGAAGGGCATCCGTGCCGGCATCGTCTGGGTCAATACCTATCGGGCCGTGTCGCCGATCGCGCCGTTCGGCGGTTTCGGCCTGTCCGGTCACGGCAGGGAAGGCGGCATGGCCGCGGCCCTCGACTATACCCGTACCAAAACGATCTGGCTCCGGACGTCGGATGATCCGATCCCCGATCCCTTCGTGATGAGGTAGCGCCGTGTTTTACGAAATCCGCACCTATCGGCTGAAGAACGGCGCGATCCCGCAATATCTTAAGGTCGTCGAGGAAGAGGGAATCGAGATCCAGAAGAGCCATCTCGGCACGCTGGTCGGCTACTTCTTCTCGGAGATCGGCACGATCAACGAAATCGTTCACATCTGGGCCTTTGCGAGCCTGGACGACCGGGAGGCGAGACGCCAACGGCTTCTGGCCGATCCCCGCTGGCAGGCATTCCTGCCCAAGATCCGCGATCTCATCGAGGTGGCGGAAAACAAGATTATGAAGCCAGCAAGCTTTTCTCCCAGGGGCGAGGCGCACTGACGGCATAAGGCATACCGTAGGACAAACCAGAACAAGGATAAGGGAACATGAAAACAACATTTGCTTTCGCGGCCGTTGCCGCATTCGTGGCGGTCTCCGCCCCGGCCAAGGCCGACAGCCTGGTTTTCTCGAGCTGGGGAGGAACGACGCAGGACGCACAGAAGGCCGCATGGGCAAGCCCCTTCACGGAGAAGACCGGCATCACCGTCGTGCAGGACGGGCCGACGGATTACGGTAAGCTCAAGGCGATGGTCGAGGCCGGCCAGGTCGCCTGGGATGTAGTCGACGTCGAAGGTGACTACGCAGCCCAGGCGGGCAGGAACGGCCAGCTCGAGAAGCTAGACTTCTCCGTCATCGACAAGTCCAAGCTCGATCCGCGTTTCGTCACCGACTATTCGGTCGGCAGCTTCTATTATTCCTTCGTCATCGGCTGCAACGCCGATGCCGTCAAAGCCTGCCCGAAGACATGGGCCGACCTGTTCGACACGGCGAAGTTTCCGGGAAAACGCACATTCTACAAGTGGTCGGCTCCCGGTGTGATCGAAGCGGCGCTGCTTGCCGACGGCGTGCCTGCCGACAAGCTTTATCCGCTCGATCTCGACCGTGCCTTCAAGAAGCTCGATACGATCAAGTCAGATATCATCTGGTGGTCGGGCGGTGCGCAGTCGCAGCAGCTGCTGGCCTCCGCCGAAGCGCCCTTCGGCAGCGTCTGGAACGGCCGCATGACCGCCCTTGCGGCAACCGGCATCAAGGTGGAGACCTCCTGGGAGCAGAACATCACCGCTGCTGATGCGCTCGTCGTGCCGAAAGGTGCGCCGAATGCCGAGGCTGCGATGAAGTTCATTGCGCTGGCGACCTCCGCCGAACCGCAGGCCGCCCTTGCCAAGGCCACCGGATATGCGCCGATCAATGTCGAGTCGGCCAAGCTGATGGACCCGGAGACAGCCAAGACCCTGCCGGACCAGCAGACGGCAAGCCAGGTCAATGCCGATATGAACTACTGGGCCAACAATCGCGATGCCATCGGCGAGAAGTGGTACGCTTGGCAGGCAAAATAGGCTGAGACTTCAGATGGACGGGTACGGCGAAATGTTCGCCGTACCTCCCGCAGCGACGCCTGTCGGATGGCGCCTGCGGAATTGACGGGTGGGAAGGACTGTCATGACGACGTATAGCGATGCCTCCGGCGCGATCATGCCTCTGCCAAAGGCGCGCAGGGCAACAGGTTTTGGCGGGGTCGTTCCGGCTCTGGCCTTCGTGGCAATCTTTTTCGTCGTTCCGGTCGTGGTCCTGCTGCTGCGAAGCGTCTTGGAACCCGTCCCGGGTCTTGGAAATTATGCGCAGCTGATCGGGTCGGCGACCTATCTCAAGATTTTCGCCAATACCTTCATCGTCTCCGGTTTCGTCACCGTGATTTCGCTTTTGATCGGTTTTCCCGTGGCCTGGGCGCTGGCAATCATGCCCAGTCGGCTGACGTCGGTGATCTTTGCGGTCCTGCTCCTGTCGATGTGGACCAATCTGCTGGCCCGCACTTATGCCTGGATGGTGCTGTTGCAGCGGACGGGGCTGATCAACAAGATGCTGATGGGAATGGGCCTGATCGACCAGCCGCTGGCGCTGGTCAACAATCTCACAGGCGTGACGATCGGCATGACATATATCATGCTGCCTTTCATCATCCTGCCGCTCTACGGCGTGATCAAGAAAATCGACCCCTCGACCTTGCAGGCGGCAGCCCTTTGCGGCGCCAACCGCTGGCAGTGCCTGACCCGCGTTCTGATGCCGCTGGCGATGCCCGGCATGGCGGCCGGCGCCCTCATGGTCTTTGTCATGTCGCTCGGTTATTTCGTGACGCCGTCACTTCTCGGCGGTACCGCCAACATGATGCTCGCGGAGCTGATCGCTCAGTTCGTGCAGTCGCTGGTCAACTGGGGAATGGGAGGTGCGGCGGCGCTGGTGCTCCTGGTGGTGACTTTGTCGCTCTATGCGGTGCAGCTGCGCTTCTTCGGCAACCAGAACCCGGGAGGACGTTGACATGCTGCTCAATTTCGACCGCCTCGGCTGGTGGAAATACGTCCTGCTGGCGATAACGCTGCTCACCGCAGCCTTCCTGCTGCTGCCGATCGTTTTTATCGCCGCGCTCTCCTTCGGCTCCTCGCAGTGGCTGATTTTTCCGCCGCCCGGCTGGACGTTCCAATGGTACAATGAACTGTTTGCCGATCCACGCTGGCTGGAATCGGCTCTGACGAGCTTCAAGATAGCGGTCATCGTCACGATCCTGTCGGTGCTGCTCGGGCTCGTGACGTCCTTCGGGCTGGTGCGAGGTTCGTTCATGTTCCGAGATGCGCTGAAAGCGCTGTTCCTGACGCCGATGATCCTACCGGTCGTGGTTCTCGCGGTCGCGCTGTACGCCTTCTTCTTGAGGATCGGTCTTGGTGGCACGCTGACGGGCTTTGTCATTGCGCACCTGGTGCTGGCGCTGCCCTTCTCGATCCTGTCCATATCGAGTGCGCTCGAAGGTTTCGACAAGTCGATCGAGGATGCGGCGGTGCTCTGCGGCGCCTCGCCCCTGGAAGCCAAGATCAGGGTCACGCTTCCGGCGATCAGCCACGGGCTGTTTTCGGCTGCCGTCTTCTCGTTTCTGACATCCTGGGACGAGGTGGTAGTGGCGATCTTCATGTCCAGCCCGACCCTGCAGACGCTGCCCGTGAAGGTATGGGCGACGCTGCGGCAGGATCTGACGCCTGTCGTCGCAGCCGCGTCCACCCTTCTCATCCTTTTGACGATCATCTTGATGGCGCTGGTCGCCGTCGTGCGTAAGGTACTGAAACAATGAACGAACCATTCCTTCAGATCCGCGGCATACGCAAGGAGTACGGCCCCGTTGTCGCCGTGCACGACGTCAATCTCGATGTCCGGCGCGGTGAGTTCCTGACCTTTCTCGGACCGTCCGGATCCGGCAAGAGCACGACGCTCTACATCCTAGCCGGCTTTGAAAATCCCACGAAAGGCGACATTACCCTCGAGGGCAAGACCCTGCTCGCCACGCCGTCGCACAAGCGCAACATCGGCATGGTGTTCCAGCGCTACACGCTGTTTCCGCATCTGACCGTCGGCGAAAACATCGCCTTTCCGTTGAAGGTCAGGCGCAAGTCCAAGGCCGAGATCGACAGCAAGGTGAAGGAGATGCTGCGCCTCGTCCGCCTCGAAGGCTTCGAGGATCGCAAGCCGGCGCAAATGTCCGGCGGCCAGCAGCAGCGCGTCGCGCTTGCCAGAGCGCTTGCCTATGATCCGCCGGTGCTGTTGATGGACGAGCCGCTGTCGGCGCTCGACAAGAAGCTGCGCGAGGAAATCCAGCATGAGATCCGCCGCATCCACCAGCAGACGGAAGTGACGATCCTCTACGTCACGCACGACCAGGAGGAGGCGCTGCGGCTCTCCGACCGTATCGCCGTCTTCTCGAAGGGCGTCATCGACCAGATCGGGACGGGCCCTGAACTCTACGCCAATCCTCGGACGCGCTTCGTCGCCGAATTCATCGGCGACAGCGACTTCATTTCCTGCGACCTGGTGTCATCCTCCGATGGACAAGCCACCATTGCGCTCGGAGGCGGGACGATCTTCGATCAAATTCCGGTGCATGGAAAAGGGACCTCCGGCGCCCGGGCGGCTCTGATGCTGAGGCCGGAGCGCATCCGCCTGTCGCGCGCCAGAGCCGCCGGCGCGGGTCTTGCCGCGACGGTCAGCGACATTACCTTTCTCGGCAACAATATCCACGTCTCCACAGAGACGGTGACAGGCGAGGCGCTTTCCGTCCGTTTGCCGTTCGGTCATGAGGCTATTGCCGGGCTCAATCGCGGAGATATAGTCCATCTGGATTTCGATCCCGGCGCCGCTCACGTATTCTGCTGAAAGTTGTCCCATGAAGCTCAATGATCCCTCGCTGTTCCGTCAGGCCTGCCCCATCGCCGATCGCTGGATCGAAGCAGAAGGGCGCCCGGCGGCCATGGTTCGCAATCCGGCGACAGGTGAGGTGCTGGGCGCGGTCCCTGACTTCGGTGCGGCGGAAACGGAAGAGGCCATCCAGGCTGCCGTGGTCGCGCAGAAGCTTTGGGCAAAGAAGACGGCCGGCGAGCGCGCCACCGTTCTCAAGACCTGGCACCGCCTGATGATCGAAAATCGCGACGATCTGGCGATGATCCTGACGCTGGAGCAGGGAAAGCCGCTGGCCGAAGCCAAGGGAGAGATCACCTATGGTGCGAGCTTCATCGAATGGTTTGCCGAAGAGGCAAGACGCATCAACGGCGAGACCATACCGGGACATCAGCCGGACAAGCGGATCCTCGTCCTGCGCCAGCCCGCCGGCGTGGTGGCGGCGATCACGCCCTGGAATTTCCCGAACGCGATGATCACCCGCAAGATCGGCCCCGCGCTTGCCGCCGGCTGCGCCGTTGTTCTCAAACCGGCGCTGCAGACGCCGTTCTCCGCGATCGCGATCGCCGTTCTTGCCGAGCGCGCCGGCTTGCCGGCGGGGCTTCTCAATATCGTCACCGGTGACGCCGCCGCAATCGGCGGAGCGATGACCGCAAGCCGCGACGTCCGGGTCCTGACATTCACGGGCTCCACCCGGACGGGCGAGCTGCTTTACCGGCAATGTGCGCCGACGATCAAGAAACTCGGTCTCGAACTCGGCGGCAATGCGCCCTTCATCGTCTTCGACGACGCCGATCTCGACGCTGCGGTCGAAGGCGCGATCATCGCCAAATTCCGCAACAACGGCCAGACCTGCGTCTGCGCCAACCGGCTTTATGTTCAAGACGGCGTCTACGAGGCGTTCGCCGCGAAGCTGGCTGCGGCCGTTTCGGCATTGAAGGTCGGCAATGGTCTTGAACGTGACGTCGTGCTTGGGCCGCTCATCGACGACAACGCTGTCGCTAAGGTCGAGAGCCATATTCAGGACGCCGTTGCAAAAGGCGCGGGCGTCATTTCAGGCGGCAAGCGCCATGCACTCGGCGGCCATTTCTTCGAACCGACGATCCTGCGCGACGTGAACGCCGGCATGCAGGTCGCGCGCGAGGAAACCTTCGGGCCGCTCGCCCCGCTTTTCCGTTTCCGAGACGAAGAGGACGTCATCGCGCAGGCAAACGACACCGAGTTCGGCCTTGCTTCCTATTTTTACGCGCGCGACCTGTCGCGGGTCTTCCGCGTCGCCGAAGCGCTCGAATATGGGATGGTCGGTGTCAATACCGGTCTGGTCTCGACGGCCGAGGCTCCGTTCGGCGGCGTCAAGATGTCGGGTCTCGGCCGCGAGGGATCTAGACACGGCTTGGACGAATATACCGAACTCAAATATGTGTGCCTCGGCGGTATCGCCTGAGCTGGTCGATGCTTGCGCTTCCCGCGGAAAACCTATTGACGAAGCTTTGTGCCGGCAAGGACCTACTTCGTAAATCGCTGCCCTCACATAATCGGACATGGCGCCGTAGTGCAGAGATAATCCGAGCTGTGCCAGGCTGTGGGTCGCGTTGACGAACGCAGCAATCTTGCGGGGGAGAGCAGAGGAATGGCCAGCGTTGGATTGTTAAGAGGCGCAGCCCCGTTACTCGATCGAAAGATGGTCCGCCAGCAGGGCCGCCGTTCCAAGCACCCCTGCGGCAAGATCGGAAAATGACGACCAATCGGCTGTGGCGACTGTCCAGCCTACCTCTCACGCCGCTGCGTCCCGACCGGTTCTGAGGACCGATAGGCTTAATCGTGATCAATATTGACAATACATGCTACGCTGCCCACGAGAAGATGAACGAAAGGGTATGCCCATGGCATCCGATAGTATTCATGTGAAGGTCAGCGGGAAATTGCAGTATCATAACCAGCAGCAGGTTGGCCACGACGGCCTCCATGGAAACGCCGGCGAGCATATTCGTGCCCTCGTTCGACGCGACCTGCAGACGCGTGATAAGGCCTGGGATTTGCTGCAAGTGGAACTCGCGCCGGCCATGCGGGCTGAAGACAGCGAATTCGTCGCGGTTTCGGCCAAAGACGTCATCCGCCGCAACAAGCGCCGATAGCCTGATGGTGACAATTTGATTTTATCCGCACTGAGGAGCGCAGGATAAGATTTGGCTCGACGCGGTTGAGGCGTGGGGAGAGAAGCAGGCGGATGCCTATATTCTCGGGCTGCACGCGTATTTGCAGCGTTTGTGCCAGGATCGGTCCATCTGGCGACAGCTTCCAAAACGTCTGGCGGTTCCGGCAGACATCAAGCGTTCTGCCTATTTCAGTCGTTACGAGCATCACTATGTGTTCTTTCGCGAGCTTAAGAACGGCGATCTTGGTATCATGAGCATTCTTCACGAACGTATGAATCTGCCGGTCCGGCTCAAAGAGGATCTGGCGGCTCTCTTGAACAAACAGCCGTGAGGCGCGGGATCTTCGGTCGGTAGGATTGCTTCTCTAGAGCCTTTCATGTTTTGACGGAAGCATAGCCCGCATTTGAGAAGTAGTTGGCGCATTCCTCTGGCTTGATGGTGTCGGCGAGTAAGCCCAGATGGCGCCAGGTTTCCTCGATGGTTCGCTTTTGGGCCTGGCGCATCCAGTGCTTGATCTTGGCGAAGGCTTGTTCGATCGGATTAAGGTCGGGGGAATATTTTGGCAGGAACCAGAGCCTGGCGCCGACGGCCCTGATGGCGTCGCGGATGGCTTTGGCTTTGTGAGAGCCGAGATTATCGAGGATGACGATGTCGCCAGGTTTGAGGGTCGGGATCAACTGCTGGCGGACATAGGCGTGAAAGCATTCGCCATTGATGGGACCGTCAAAGACGCAGGGCGCAGTGAGCTTGTCGCAGCGTAGGGCGCCGAGGAAGGTCAGGGTGCGCCAGCGGCCATGCGGGGCAAAGCCGCGCAATCTTTTGCCCCTCGGCCCCCACCCGCGTAACGGCGCCATGTTGGTGCGGATCCAGGTCTCGTCGATAAAGACGAGCCGCTTCGGATCGAAGCGGTCTTGCCAGGCTTTCCAGCGGGCTCTGCGCCGGGCAATGTCGGCGCGGCCCTGCTCAAGGGCGAACAGCGTTTTTTTTAAAGCTCAAGCCCTCGCGGCGCATGAACTGCCAGATGGCATTGTGGGAGACGCTCACGCCACGGGCGGCCAACTCATCCTTCAGCCGATGTAGCGTCAGATGCGATGTCTGCTCGATCTGCTCGACGATGAAGGCGCGGTGCGGCTCCAGCACACGTCGGCGATGGCCGCCCATCTTCGAATAGGGTCGCGTCATGGATGCTGGCCTCCATTCCAGCATCCATCATGAATCACAAATCTGCTGATTTGGGAATCCAGAACCGATTCCGATAAGCAATGATCCGCTCTAGGAGGGGCTTTAACCCGGTCTCAGAACCGGTGTTCCGCTCCCTCCATCGGATTTGCCCAAACCGTCATGCCCGATGCAAACGGCGTCTCGCCTTCGGCGCGCACGATCATTTGGCCGAGTTCGGGGACATCGAGATAGAGGATCGCGTCGGCGCCGAGCCGTTCCACATGTCGGATTCTGCCTTGCCACTGGCCGGTGCCTTCCGAAAGCCTGACATGTTCCGGGCGGATGCCGTAGGTCGTGCAGTTCATTCGCCGTGCCGTCTCGCCGCCATAGAGGTTCATTTTCGGGCTGCCGATGAAGCCGGCGACAAAAGGTGTGGCGGGATTGCGGTAGAGCTCCATCGGGCTGCCGATCTGCTCGACGGCGCCGCCGTTCAAAACGACCATCTTGTCCGCCATCGTCATGGCTTCGACCTGGTCGTGGGTGACATAGATCATCGTCGAGTTCAGGCGGGCGTGGAGTTCCGATATCTCCAGGCGCATCTGTGCCCGGAGCGAGGCATCGAGATTGGAGAGCGGCTCGTCGAACAGGAACACCTTGGGATCGCGCACGATCGCCCGGCCGATGGCGACGCGCTGCCGCTGGCCGCCGGAAAGCGCTTTCGGCTTTCTCTGCAGCAGATGAGTGAGCTGCAGCGTTTCGGCTGCCGCCGCGACCTTCTCGGCGATCTCAGCCTTCGGGCGGCGGGCGAGCGAAAGTCCGAAGCCGATATTCTCGGCAACCGTCATATGCGGGTAGAGCGCATAGCTCTGGAACACCATGGCGATGCCTCGCTCGGAAGGTTCCGCATAGGTCACGTCCTTGCCGCCGATGGTCAGCCTGCCCGAGGTCGTCTCTTCCAGGCCGGCGATGATGCGCAGCAGCGTCGACTTCCCGCATCCCGACGGGCCGACGAAGACGACGAATTCGCCGGAGGCAACCTCCAGATCGACCCCCTTGATGACTTCGAGTGCGCCGAAGCTCTTGCGAACCTGTTTGAGAGTAAGCTCAGCCATTCTGCTACCCTTTGACTCCGCCTGATGTCATGCCCGCGACGATCTGGCGGTTGAAGAAGATGAAGACAATCAGCGGCGGGATCGTCACGAGGAGGATGTTCATGAAAAGGAGATTGTACTGGCTCGAATACATGCTCTGGAAATTATAGAGCGTCAGCTGCACCGTCACATTCTCCTTGCCCGGCAAGTAGTAGAGCGGATTGGTGAAATCGTTGAAGATTGCGATCGACTGGACGACGATATTGGTCACGGTCACCGGCTTCAGCAGCGGCAGGACCACGCGGAAGAAGATCTGCCGGGGCTTGGCGCCGTCGATCAGCGCCGCCTCGTCGAGATCGCGCGGGATGGTCGAAATGAACGACCGATAGAGCAGGACCGAAAAGGAGAGATTATAGGCAACCTGGATCAGGATCATTCCGGTCATGGTCTTGAAGAGGCCGATGTCCTGCAAAAGGCCGATGGTGGGAACAACGGCCGGCGGCATCATCAGGCCCATGAACAGCGCAGCGAAGGCCACGCGGTTCCACGCCGTCTTGCGGCGCTGCATCACATATCCGACCATCGCCGACAGCAGGATCAGGATCGTGACGGAAACGACCGTGATCAGAGTCGAATTGAAATAGGCGAGCACGAGCTGATAGTCGCGCGCCTTGAAGACGGCGACGAGATTGTCCCAGAACAGCCAATGCTCAGGAAGTTCGAAACCGAGGCGGGAGGCCTCCGATTTGGATTTCACTGCCTGCAGAGCGACGAAGACGAAAGGCATGACGAAGATGACCGCCCCGACGGCAAGGGCAATTGCACCCGTCACATAGGGGCGGACGCTTCTCATTCCTCGACCTCGCGCCGGTTGAACCATAGGGTGAAGGGCAGGATGATCACGGCGATCAGCGCGAACAGGATGACGTTTCCGGCCGTCGACAGACCATAGAAGCCAGCCTGATACTGTTTATAGATGACCGAGGCGATCACATCGGAGGAGAAGCCGGGGCCGCCGCGGGTCATGGCCCAGATCAGGTCGAAGGATCGCAAGCCGCCGATAAGCGACAATGTCACGACGATGACGGTGGCAGGGCGCACGAGCGGCAGGGTGATCCGAACGAATTGCTGGAGCCGTGTGGCGCCGTCGATCCTGGCGGCCTCATAATAGTCGGGACTGATCGCAGCAAGGCCGGCGATGAAGATCAGGGTGGCAAGGCCGACCCCCTTCCAAACATCGACCAGGGCCACCGAAAAAAGCGCGAGCGTCGGATTGGTCAGCCATCCCGGCCCCGGCATTCCAAGCGTCTCGAGCGTAACATTGATGATGCCCTTGGTCGGATGCATCATGACCGTGAAGGTGATGCCGATGCCGATCGTCGAAACCAGCACGGGAAAGAAGACCAGCGTGCGCAGAAAGCCGCGGGCGAAGATATTGCTGGTGAGCAGCACGGCCAGCAGCAGTCCGCAGACCGTTTTCAGGCCGGATGTCGTCACCGCGTAGATCAGCGTGTTGATCAGCCCCTTGACCAGGAACGGTTCGGAAAAGAACTGCTGGAAATTTTCAAGCCCGATAAATTGGGCTGTCGAGAGATCCCAGCGCGTCAGGCTGTACCAGAGAGACGATATGGTCGGAAAAAGGAACAGCACGCCGTAAATGATGGCGGCGGGGATAAAAAACCATAGGGGGTAGGGCGAATTGCGCGAGCGTGGGCGTATCTCGGTCATGACTACCTCTTCGATCGGGAAACCTCGCCCCTTCAGGAGCGAGGTTGATGGCCCGAGCGTCCGCTACCAGTTGGGCAGGGCGAGTTGCTTGGCCTGTTTGCGCACATCCTCGTCATAGAGCTTGGCGGCTTCCGCAGGCTGACGGATGCCGGAACCGACTTCGACGGTGATCTGCTCCAACGCCGGGCCCTTGACCGGCGAAACGAACTCCAGCGCTGGCGTCGTTTTGTCTTTGGCCTCGAAATAAGGAAGCATGTCCTTGATTGCAGGCGGCACGTCCGCCGGGAGATCGCAACCGTCGACGAGGGAGGGCCCTTGCACGGCGTTGGTTTCTACCATCACCTTGCAGCCTTCGACGCTGCCGGCAAAATCAATGAACTTCTTTGCTTCCTCGGCGTGCTGGCTGGTGGCCGGAATATAGAGGCCAGGCGGCATCCAGACCGTCAGGCCGTTCGTGGCTGCCTCATCGCTCGGCTGGGCGAAGAAGCCGACATCGCGAAGGTTTTCAGGATAATTCTGTTTAATCGCGCCGACCGCAAAGCTCAGCATCGGATAGTGCGCCGCCTCGCCGGTGGCCACCATTCTCAACCCGTCATCATAGCTTGCTGCGCCGAAGTCTTCATTCGTCAGCCCGGCGTCATGAACTTCCTTCAGGCGTTCGAAGCCTTTCATCGCTGCCGGCGTCTCTGCGTATTTCGCCTTGTTGGCGGTATAGTCGGCAGCGAAGTTCGGAACGGCAGCATGCAGGTTGTAATAGTCGGCCAATACGAATAGCTGCGAGGTCCAGGTATCGCGATAGGTTTGCGCGACTGCGACCTTGCCCGATGCCTTGACCTTGGCGTTGTTCGCCATGAACTCCGCCCATGTCTTTGGCACCGAGAGGCCGAGGTCCTGGTAGATCTTCCTGTTGTAGAGAATCCCGCCGGCCATCGCCGTACCGAAGGGGGCGCCATAGACTTTGCCGTCGGCACTAACGACGGCCTTGAAGTCGCCGGACACCTTCGCCTGCGAGGCGAGACCGCTCAGATCGACAAGCGTCTGCGTCGGCTTCAGCGCCTGCAAGAGCGACCCGGAATTATACAGGAACACATCGGACATCTCCCCCGTCGCCAGACGCGTCTTGACGATATTGTCGCCTTCGCCACCGCCCGGCCTCTGCTCGATCTCGATCGTCACGTCGGGTGCCTTGCTTTGATAGGCGGCAACCAGCGCCTCGGCCGCCGCGACCGTATCGGGGTTGTTGTCGATCAGGAATGACAGCGTGACTTCGGCCTGCGACGGGCCGGCCGCGGCCAAGGCCAGAAGCGCGGATGCGCCGGCAAGAATGAGCTTTATCCGATGTGTCATGACGTTCCTCCTCTGAACGGTTTGACCTGTATGCTCCTCAATAATCGGGTAGGGAAAAGACCAGCCTATGCGTGCCTGGGGGAAGAACCGTCTCCTCGATGACAGGCTCGCCATTGAGTGACGCATTGTGGTGCCGCCGGCCGGGCCGGAAGCGGCCGACGCAACCCTCCGGAAGCGTCAGCACATAGGTGACCTCGCTGCCGGTGCAATGCCAGCCGGCCTCAATGCGCCCTTGGCTGATATCGTGATAGGCCGAAACCGGCGAAAGCGACGGGATCGGCGCCGGGTCGACGATCACTTCGGCAAAGCCGGGTGCGGCCGGGCTCGGCGAAATGCCGGCGACACATTCGAACAGCCATTGGCAGACCGCGCCATAGGCATAGTGGTTATAGCTGTTCATGTCGGGTTCGTAGATGGTGCCGTCGGGCGCCATCGAATCCCAGCGCTCCCAAATCGTCGTCGCCCCCTTTGAAACCTGGTAGAGCCAGCCCGGCACATCCTCCTGCAGGAAGACTTTTTCGGCGAGGTCGTCCATGCCGAGTTTCGTCAGCGCCGGCAAAAGGGCCGGCGTGCCGATGAAGCCAGTGCCGATCTTGTAGTCGGCATCGACGACCACCTGCCTGAAATGTCGCCGGGCGGCCTCATGATGCTCACCCGGTATCAGGTCATACAGGAAGGCCAGCGCATAGGATGTCTGATCGTTATGGGCGAGCCGCCCGGCCGGCGTGATGAACTCGTTGGCAAAAGCCAGCCGGATCTTGTCGGCGCGGCCCTTCATCTGCTCTTCGAGCGCATGCTCGCCGAGAACACCAGCGATCTTTGCTAGAAGATCCGTCGAAATGAAGTGGTATAGGGTCGCCGCACAATCGTCGGCAATGGTCGGGCGCGGCTTTCTGTTGTCGCCGACCGGCTGCAGCCAGTCGCCGAAGGTGAAGCCGCGGGCGCCCCAATGCGAGGGCGGATGGACAATCGGGCCGTCCGAGATGGACCAGACGAAATCGACCCAGCGCACCATCGAGCCCAGGCACTCCGAAAGAACGGACCGGTCGCCGTAATGGGTGTAGAGGACCCAGGGGATCACGACAATCGCGTCGCCCCAGCCGGTCGAGCCGGCATAGCCCGGGAAATTGCCGGGGTGCAGACGCGTCGGGTCGGGCGAGAAATGCGAAACGGCGCCGTCCTCGCGCTGGTCGGCCATCACATCGCGCAGATATTTCTTGAGGAAGGACTGGCTGTCGCTCAGCCAACAGGCCGTCGCGGCAAAGACTTGGGCATCACCCGTCCAGCCGAGCCGTTCGTCGCGTTGCGGGCAATCTGTGGGCACTTCGATGAAATTGGCGCGCTGCGACCAGATGGTATTTTCAACCAGGCGATTGACGAGAGGATTGCCCGAGGTGAAGCCGCCCGCCGGTTCCGGCACCGAGGAGATTGGGATCGACGCGATTTCAACAATCTCCGCATCGCCTTTGATCGTCACCCTGGCATAACGGAAGCCGTGAAAGGTGAAATGCGGCGCATAGGTCTCGTCACCACCTCCGCTGAGCGTATAGAGGGTATGCGCGGCGGCCGCGCGATAGTTGCGATTGTCGAAATGGCGTTCCGGTCCAAGGACTTCCGAGTGCTCGACCCGCACTTCGGTGCCGGTGACGCCACGGACCGTGTATCTGACGTAGCCGCCGACATTCTGGCCGAAATCATAGATCGTCCTGCCTTCATGATCGGTCCAGGTTTCGATGGGGGCGAGCGGCTGCAGCTCCCGCACCGCTGCCGTCTCATGCGCGACGAGCAGCCCCGTGTCGAACGGCAATCGCTCGGTCCCGTGGGTTTCGGCGACCTTTTCCAGGCGTGCGTCGTAAATCTCACCGAAATAGATCCCCGACTTCTGGATCGGCAGAAGGCCGCTTTGCCAGGTCGTGTCGGTGGAAAGAATGATGCCGCTGGGGCCGACCAGATCCGCAATGGCCCCGATCCTGTCGCCCCAGCAGTTGGGAATAGCCTGGGCGCCCCACATGATGGGCGAGCGGTACCATCCGTCGGCGAGCCAGATTTCTATCCGGTTGATGCCTGACTTCAGAAATCTCGAGATGTCGTATCGCTGATAGGCAATGCGGGCGTCGTAATTCGTCCAGCCGGGCGTCAGCAGATCGTTGCCGACGCGGGTGCCGTTGATGAAGCAGCGATAGAGGCCGAGTGCCGAGATGAAGAGTTCGATCGGAAGGTCGGTGCCGTCATGATCGAAGGTCTTCGAGACGAAGCTTGCGGCCGTTCCCTGGCCGCGGTCCGACAGTGGTGCGATCATCTCTCCGGACCAGGCGCGAGAAACGAGATTGCCGTCGATGGCTGCCGGCTGAAAGTTCATCAAGTCCTCCCACAGAGATGTAGAACGTTCTCCATATAACGTTCTACATTTTTTTCGGAAGCGCAATAGAAATTTCGTCACCAGTCTGCCATGGTGTTTGTAAGGGCGATTGTGACCGCCCGCAGCGCAAGTCCAGAGATTTCATGTCGATCGAAGAGAAAAAAAGACTGCAACGAAATGATCGCGTGACGATCCGGACGGTGGCAACGCATGCAGGCGTATCGGTCGCCGCGGTCTCGAAGGTGATGCGCAACGCTTACGGCGTCAGCGAAGCGCTGCGGGCAAGAGTGACCGACGCTATTGAAGCGCTTGGATATCGGCCCTCACGGGCGGCGCGCGGGTTGCGCGGCCGGAGTTTCACCATCGGCGTGCTTTTGATCGACATCCGCAACCCCTTCCTGCCGGAGGTGATTGCCGGTGTAAACGGCGTGCTGGCGCCTTCGCATTACCAGGCGATGATCGGCGTCAGTGATGCGCGCGTACAGCTGGAGACGTCGTTGATCGAGTCGATGATCGACTACAAGATGGACGGCCTGATCCTGGTTGCGCCGCGCCTGCCTTCGGACATCATCGCAAAATTCGCGGCTCAGATACCGATCGTCGCCGTCGGTTATCACGATGCCGGCGCCACGGCCTTCGATACGGTCAATGCCGACGACCAGCGTGGAGCCGAGATTGCGGTGGAAGCGCTGCTTGCCTGCGGCTATCGCGACATCGAAATGCTGAGCCTCGGCGAGCGTGAGGGGCACCAGGTCTCTGTCGTGCGCCAGCGCGAGATCGGCTTCCGCCGGGCGATGCAACGTGCCGGACTGGGATCGTCTGCGCCGATCACTAAAATTCCGATTGCCCCGCCAAAGCGGGAGGAAACGATGCGAAAGTTCCTGTCGAGAAAGAACAGGCCGCGCGCCGTATTCTGCTGGAGCGATCTCGACGCCATCACCCTTCTGAGCCTGGCGATGGAGATGGGTGTGCGTGTGCCCGAGGATCTTGCCGTCATCGGATATGACAATTCGTCGACCGCAGCGCTCGGCCTCGTCAATCTCGCAAGCATCGATCAATCGGGCAGGGAGCTCGGTCAGGTCGCCACCCGGACGTTGATTTCGAGAATAGAGGGCCGCGCCGGCGCGGAGCATATTTTCCAGATGCCGTCGCTGGTCAGCCGCAACAGCCTGACCCGATCCGGCAAGGCTCCGGTCACTTAGAGCGAGGGATGGAAAGGCCGGCAGCTCATCTGCGCTGCCGGCCTCGTAATCTCAGGCGGCGTTGGCGAGTTTCGAAGGACGCGTCGCGGCAGCCTTCTCGACCATGGCGGTGACTTCGGTGCGCCGTGCCCCTGAAAGCGGCAGGCGCGGCATGCGGACGCGCTCCGAGCCGCGGCCCATGATCTGCTCGGCGAGCTTGATCGACTGCACGAGGTCATGCTCGGCATCGAGATGCAGAAGCGGCATGAACCAGCGGTAGATCCTGCGGGCCTCTTCCCAATCGCCTCGTTCGGCGGCGGCAACGAGCTGCACGGATTCCTCCGGGAAGGCGCTGGTCAGCCCCGAGACCCAGCCCTTGGCGCCGAGCATCAGGCCTTCGAGCGCGACGTCGTCTAGGCCGGCGAAAATATCGAAACGGTCGCCGAATTCATTGATGAGATCGGTGAAGCGGCGCGGATCCGGCGCGCTTTCCTTGACCGCCTTGATATTGGGCACATCGGCAAGCACCTTCAGCACATCGGCGCCGATGTTGACGCGGTAGGCCGGCGGATTGTTGTAGAGCATGATCGGCAGCGAGGTCGCTTCGGCGACGGTGCGGAAATGCGCGATCAGCTCTTCGGGCTTCGGCACATAAACCATGGCCGGCAGCAGCATCAGCCCGTCGGCGCCGAGTTTTTCGGCGTCGCGGGCATAGGCGACGGCACGGCGCGTATCGAATTCGGAGACGCCCGTCACGACGGGGACGCGGCCGTTGACGACCTCGACGGCGGCTTTGAGGATCGTACGCTTCTCATCGGGATCGAGCGAGTTGTTCTCACCACATGTGCCCATGACGATCAGCCCATTGACGCCGTCGTTGACGAGCGCGTCCTGAACACGCTGGGTTGCGGAAAGATCCACGGAAAGATCTTCGTTGAATTGCGTCGTTACGGCGGGAAATACGCCCTTCCATCCTGTTGTCATCGATTGAAACTCCGTTAAAGTCGGTTTGTTATATACAAACTGTCGACAAGACTCAATCGCCATTGTTGGGGCGTTGCCGAAATCGGCCAAAACGCATTACAAGGCTCTCATCAAGGGGAGGGACGCATGCAGAACGACGTGGAAAATGTGCGGGTGCGCGGTTCCGGCACGCAGAGCATCTATGCCGCGCTGCGCCGGGAGATCCTGTCGATGGCGCTGGAACCCGGCAGCCCGCTCGATGAGGTGCGGCTGTCGGAACGTTTCGGAATGTCGAGGACACCTATTCGCGAAGCGCTGTTGCGCCTTGCCGCCGACGGGCTGGTCACGACGCTGCCGAACCGGAACACGATCGTTGCGCCGATCGATTTCGCCAACCTGCCCACCTATTTCGAAGCGCTGACGCTGATGTACCGGGTGACGACGCGCGGGGCCGCCGGGCGGCGGAACGACGCGATCATGGAAACCATCCGCCGGCACCAGAAGGACTTCGCCGGAGCGGTTGCTAAGCGCGACGCCTATGCGATGATCGAGGCCAACCGTGAATTCCACGTGGCGATCGCCGAGCTTGCCGGCAATACCTATTACACGGCCTTCTTCGCCAAACTGCTCGACGAAGGCCGGCGCATACTTCGCCTTTATTATTCGACCTTCGACGACCGGCTGCCCCGGCAATATGTCGATGAACACGAGGAAATCATCGCCGCCATCGAGGCCGGCGACGCCGAGCGCTCAGATCGGCTGGCCATCGCCCACGCCGGCCAGATCGTCCGCCAGATCCAGGACTATCTCGCCCGCAACCTCGACCGGCCGGTGGCGATCGACCTGTCCTGAAGCGCCGCCGGGATGGCCAGAAAAGGAAAGAACAGGAAAAGCACATGTCGTGGCAGCACCCCATACTCCGCATCACCGAGGAGGAGCGGCAGGATCGCCTTTCCAGGCTTCGAGAGGCGATCGACGCCGAGGGACTGGCCGGCATGCTTCTCGGCCCGACCGAAAGCCTGCGATATTTTACCGGCCTCGTCTGGCATCCGAGCGAAAGGTTTCTCGGCGCGCTCGTCACGCCGACGGCCGTTTCCTATATCGTTCCCGGTTTCGAGCGCAGCCGTGTCGAAACCCTTCCGCACCTGCCGGGAGAAATTCTGGTATGGGAAGAGGAGGAGAGCAGTGCTTCACTCATTTCCCACCTTGTCGGCCGAGGCGGCAGGCTTGCCCTTGATGACGGCCTGCCGCTTTTCTTCTATCACGCCTTGGCGGCGGCGATGGGCGCCGAAAGGCTCGCCGATGGCGGCCGGCTGATCCGTGGCCTGCGTCGCATCAAATCCGCCGCGGAGATTGCGCTGATCCAGTATGCGATGAACCTGACGCTCAACGTGCACAGGCAGGTGCATTCGCTGTTGAAGCCGGGCATCACCTCATCCGAGGTGGTCGATTTCATCGATCGGCAGCATCGCCAGGCCGGCGCCGATGACGGCTCGACATTCGCAATCGTCTCCTTCGGGCTAGCAACCTCGCTGCCGCATGGCGCAGACGGCGATCAGATCCTCGGCGACGACGACGTCATTCTCGTTGACACCGGCTGCCGGATCGACGGTTATCATTCCGATATCACCAGAACCTATATGCTCGGCGGCGGCAACGGCGCCTTTGAAAGTGCCTGGTGGATCGAACGCGAGGCGCAGCAGGCCGTGTTCGACGCTGCCCGGATCGGCGCTGCCTGCTCGAGCCTCGACAATGCGGCCCGCAAGGCGCTCGCCAAGCATTCGCTCGGCCCCGACTATCGCCTGCCGGGACTGCCGCATCGCGCCGGTCATGGCCTCGGGCTGGAAATCCATGAAGAGCCCTATATTGTTCGCGGCAACGACACGCCGCTTGCGGCCGGCATGTGTTTTTCCAACGAACCGATGATCGTCTTTCCCGAAAAATTTGGGATCCGGCTGGAGGATCATATCTACATGACCGCCGAAGGACCGTGCTGGTTCACCACTCCGGCTGCGGGGCCGACCGAGCCGTTTTCCTGAGCGGGCGCCGTCCCCTCAGGCAACTGCACCTCAATTTTGAATGCCGGCCACGCTCGTGGTGAGCTTGACCTCGATGACCGGGACCGACCTTAGGTCGGCGCACCGGCAGGATGAAGGTCAGTTCATCCTCGGCGATGGAGAACTGGTATTTGCCCATAAGGTATTGGCGGACGGGAGCAGCCAGGTGACATCGCTGGCGTCATGCAGGTGTTGCGCATATTCGATCTTGCCAGCCAGCGCATCCAGGCCGCCTGGGCAGGCTTGAGGAATTGACGGGCCCCTGTATCTTTCGGGCCTCGGACGCTTCGAGGTACATCAATGATCACAGACTTTAGGAAGACGGAGGCATGTCGGCATGTCCCTGAAAATCAGTAAGGCGCCGGGGGCATTGCGGTCGGCGCGCTGGTTCGCCTCCGAGGACCTGCGCGGCTTCGGCCATCGCTCACGCCTCATGCAGATGGGCTATGATGCCGTCGACTGGGCCGGCAAGCCGCTGATCGGCATCCTGTCCACGTGGTCGGACCTCAATCCCTGCCACGCCCATTTCAAGCATCGCGTCGAAGACGTGAAGCGTGGCGTGCTGCAGACGGGCGGCTTCCCGGTGGAAATGCCGGCGCTGGCGCTGTCGGAAAACTTCATGAAGCCAACGACCATGCTCTACCGCAATCTCCTGGCGATGGAGACCGAAGAGCAGATCCGCGCCCATCCTGTCGATGGCGTGGTGCTGATGGGAGGATGCGACAAGACCACGCCTGGCCTGATCATGGGCGCGCTCAGCGCCGGCGTGCCGATGATCTACCTGCCGGCGGGGCCGATGCTGCGCGGCAACTATGCGGGCCAGCATCTCGGTTCCGGCTCGGATGCCTGGAAATACTGGGATGAGCGGCGCGCTGGCACGATATCAGACAAGCAATGGGCCGGCATCGAGGCCGGCATCGCGCGCTCCTACGGCCATTGCATGACGATGGGCACCGCCTCGACGATGACGGCGATTGCCGATGCGATGGGACTTACGCTGACGGGGGTCTCGTCCATTCCCGCGCCCGATGCCAACCATATCCGCATGTCGGCCCAGACGGGACGGCGAATCGTGGAAATGGTCTGGGAAGATCTGACGCCGGACCGGATTATCACCCCGGGGGCTATTCGCAATGCGGCGACGGTCGCCATGGCGACCGGCTGTTCGACCAACGCCGTCATCCATCTTTTGGCCATGGCGCGCAGGGCAGGGGTCGCGCTGACGCTTGACGATCTCGACGCGCTAGGCCGCGTCACTCCGGTGGTCGCCAATGTCCGCCCGTCCGGAAAGACCTATCTGATGGAGGACTTCTACTATGCAGGCGGTCTTCTGGCGCTGATGGCGCAGATCCGCGAGCGGCTCGATCTCGACGCATTGACAGTTTCGGGGGAAACGCTGGGCGCGGCGCTCACCGAAGCAAAGATCTATAATGACGACGTGATCCGGCCGCTTTCCAATCCGATCTATCCGGAAGGCTCGCTTGCCGTGCTCAAGGGAAATCTGGCGCCCGACGGCGCGGTGATCAAGCCGGTGGCCTGCGACCCGCGCTTCCATGTCCATCAAGGCCCGGCTCTGGTCTTCGACAGTTACCCCGACATGAAGGCGGCGGTCGAGGACGAGACGCTCGATGTAACGCCTGATCATGTGATGGTGTTGCGCAATGCTGGACCGCTCGGCGGCCCCGGCATGCCGGAATGGGGCATGCTGCCGATGCCCAAGGCGCTGCTGAAGCAAGGACATCGCGACATGCTGCGGCTGTCGGATGCGCGCATGAGCGGCACCAGCTACGGCGCCTGCGTGCTGCATGTGGCGCCCGAGGCCCATGTCGGCGGGCCGCTCGCCCTGCTGCGCAACGGCGACATCGTCAGGATCGACATCCCCAACCGCCGGCTGGACATGCTGGTCGATGAGGCGGAGCTCGCCCGGCGGAGCGCCGCCTGGATGAAGCCGGCGGATCGTTTCGGCCGCGGCTACGGTTGGATGTACGCCTCCCATGTCAGCCAGGCCGACAAGGGTTGCGATTTCGATTATCTGCTGCCCGAATTCGGAGCGGCAGCAGGAGAACCGGACATTTTCTAGGAGGACATGCATGACGACACTTTCTGACAGTACGCGCGACAAGCTCATGCGAGTGAGCGTCGCCACCATCAGCACGGCGCTCTTCAAGCGTGGCCTGCGCAATCAGACCATCCAGGACGTGCAGCCGGTCGCCCGCAAAGGCCGCAACATGGTCGGCCCGGCTTATACGCTGCGCTACATTCCGGCGCGCGAGGACCTGAACAAGCTCGAAGTTTTCCGTAATCCGGAACACCCGCAGCGCGCCTGCGTCGAAAGCTGCCCGCCGGGCGCCGTGCTGGTGATGGACAGCCGTAAGAATCCACGCGCCGCCTCCGCCGGCTCAATCCTCGTCACGCGGCTGATGGTGCGCGGCGTAGCGGGTGTCGTTACCGATGGCGGTTTCCGCGACAGCCCCGAAATAGCGGGGCTGGCGATCCCTGCCTATCACAACCGGCCCTCGGCGCCGACGAACCTGACGCTGCACCAGGCGCTCGACATCAATGTGCCGATCGGCTGCGGCGATGTGGCGGTCTGGCCCGGCGATATCATGGTCGGCGACGACGAAGCGGTGATCGTCATTCCGGCGGAGCTGGCCGACGAGATTGCCGAGGAAGCCGTGGAAATGACCGCCTATGAGGACTTCGTGACCGAGCGCGTGCTGGCCGGCCAGTCCATCATCGGTCTCTATCCGGCGACGCAGCCGCGCAATCTCGAGGAATTCGCCGCCTGGCGCGCCAGGAGCGGCCGGTGACTCGCAGCACCCGTCACTTTCTAGTTTGGCGCGCTGGCTGCGGTTTCACCCGGCGGCAAGATCCGGAACAAAAAAGTTGAAACCTTCTCCCCCGGCTTGAAGGGTCCGGGGACCTGATTAGTTATTGGTTTCAAGCTTTGAAGGTACGCTGCAATTGATGTCACGTCCTCGTCGGTGAGCTGCGCGAATGCATGCCATGGCATGATTGGCGCCAGGATGCGACCGTCCGGCCGCTGCCCGGACTGAAGGGCAGTCACAATCTGTTCCCTGGTCCAGCTCCCGATGCCGGTCTCCTTGTCAGGCGTAATGTTGCGGCCGACAAAAACGCCCTGTCCCGGGATTTCAAAGCCAACATCCGATCCACCGAGAAATCGCGCGGTGTCCGGCTTTCCGAAGAAATATCCCGGCGTGTGGCAGTCGTTGCACCCGCCGATCGTGACGAGATATTCGCCGCGCGCAATCTGCGGATCATCGGCCGCTGCTGCCATGCTCAACGGCAGCTCCAACGCACAAGCAGCTAAAAATGCGAGCCGAACGCTCAATCGAAACATTTTACCCTCCGTGCTACAGCCGCTCGCAGCCGTCAAGGACTGAATATCACGATGAAGTTGTTCGATATATTAGCCACTTCGAATTAATAGAATTGTACGGGCGTAGGCCGCCAGGCCAGCAGTAAAAAAGGGCCACGACGAAGCAGGCCTCCGTGTATTTTCGCGAGCATCGGGCGCGGCCGCTACTCGTGGGCTCAGATTGCGAGGAATAAAGAACATCTGAGATGCGTCGCCGCCATTCTGACGGCACATCAACCGAAGTGCTTTAAGCCGGGAAGACATGTCCATCCGCCTGCGTTCCGGCGGAGTGTTCCTTTCGGGCGAGGACCTGATCTGGCAGGTGGGCTCGCTGTGCAGCAGGTTCTGGCGCTAGTCTCGCTGCCTGGCCTCTCCCATGTCGAGCGCAACGGCCATTACCATGTGGCCGGCATGCAGGGTACGCGGCAGGCGGAGAAAGCGCGCTTTGCTGCGGCCCATCCCAATTCTACGAGCAGGGCGCCGACGGCCCGTTGCTGTCGATCCGCAATGGCCGGATTGGTATCGCTTGCTCGGGGTGGTCAGCTACGCCAGCGGCACCTTGCCCGTTTCGGGGCGATGACGCCATTGTCATCACGTGGGCAAGTTCAGCAACAGCCGGTGCGCCGTGCAAAAAGAGTATTGAACTGTTCGATTTGCCCGGCAAACGTGCCCTCATCATGATCGATCACCCCGTTCCCCCAATTGAAATGTCTTCCGATAGAGCGTCACGCTCTATTCGAAGATTTTCTGCGCGGCCTGAGTGGATCTTATGGCCCAGCAAATGCGCAATTGACACGCAGTGATTCTGAATGAAACTCTGAAGCAACGGAATAACTCCGGATCGGCCGAGAGTAAAATAGTGGAAAAATTCCGAATTGAGATTGAGACCCCGCCGCGGTGTCCCGGAGTATATGGCTTTCCGCTCCGCAAAACGGCAGCAGCGGATATTTCGATGTGCCTTGGACACCCGACACTCCGGATAGACTGAGGTCGAGTTCAATAGCTCTGCGGATGTTAAGCGCGGTTAAGGAAGTGTAAAGTTTGGTAAAGGTTCTTTCCGCGGCTCAGGCGAGGCGCCGCCGGTAGGAACTCGGTGCAGCCGAAAGGTCCGAGCGCAACTGCAGCGAAGATGACGAATGCCTGGGCTATCGCTTTTTCAGAGGATGCAGGACGCGCTGGCGGCGCGAGGCCGCCAGCGGGGGATATACGTCCCGCGGTCTCTTTCCGGGGGAGGGAATTTGACCGAAGAGGTTGCCATGAAAGTCGCCAGGTGTCGTCCGTATCGGTGCGGAGCATCTGGCCGATAGTTCGACGAGAAGATTATCTCTGGCCGTGTCCTCGCTTCGATTGCTCGGATTTGAAGGCGATCGCGGCGTGATCGTTGGAGGCCTCCGGTTTATCCTCGGCGATCTCCTGGGCCAGCCCGATCCGGCGCAACAACCGTTTGAGCGCCTCGTCCAAGTCATCGACGAAGGTGAAGATGACGGGGATGACGACGAGGCTGAGCAGCGTCGACATCATCACGCCGCCGATGACCACGATCGCCATCGGCTGCCGGAAGCTCGAATCGCCGCCGGTCAGGCTGAGAGCGACCGGAAGCATGCCGCAAGCCATGGCGATGGTGGTCATGACGATCGGCCGGGCGCGTTTGTGGCAGGCATCCACGAGGGCATCGAATCTGGACATGCCCTGGCGGCGCGACATGATCGCATATTCGATCAGCAGGATCGAGTTCTTCGTCACCACGCCCATCAGCATGAGCAGCCCGATCACGGCAGCCAGCGAGAAGCTGGTCCCTGTCACCACCAGCGGCACGAGCGCACCGCCGAGCGAGAGCGGCAGAGCCATCAACAGGGTGAGCGGCTGCAGGAAATCATGGAAGAGCAGGACGAGGACCGCATAGATGCAGAAGACGCCGATCGCCATTGCGAGCGCGAAGCTCTGGAACAGTTCCGAGCTGCGCTGAAGTTCGCCCTGCTCGACAAGTGTGACGCCCGAGGGCAGATGCTGCAGCGCCGGCAGCGCCTGTGCCTCGCGGTTGACGTCGCCGAGGATGCGGCCGTTGAGTTCGACCGATAGGGTGACATTGCGCATCCGGTCGATGCGGTCGATCTCGGAGGGGCTGCCGCCGATGCGGATATCGGCAATCGATCCGAGATCGACATTGCCGTTCGTGCCCGCCACCCGCATGTTCTTGATATCATCCAGGCTGGTGCGGGTCTCCGGGCTGAAGCGGACGACGATCGGCACCTGGCGCTGCGGCAGGTTGAGCTTCGGCAGGTTGGCGGAATATTCCCCGTTCGTCGCCACGCGTGCGGCCTCGGCGATAGCGCTCGACGTTACCCCCAATGCGGCTGCGCGCGCAAAATCGGGCGTGATCTGGATCTCGGGTGCCTGCCTTGCTGCGGTGGACGTCACCGCACCGATACCGTTCAGCGTGCGGAGCTGCTCTTCGAGCGCAGTACTCGCGCTGTCGAGGGCGTTGGCATCGTCGCTGGCAAAGGTGATCTCGAGCTTGGTGCCGTTGCCGCCGCCGCCGACTGCGACACGCACGCCTGGTAGAACCGAAAGAGCTTGACGGATGTCGTTTTCGATTTCCGACTGCTTGCGGTCACGCTCGCCGATCGACGACAGCAGGGCGACGATCGTGGCGGAATTGACGCTGCTCGTGGTACTGGCGTCGGCGCCGCCACCCGAAGATGCGGAGCCGACCGAGGAGAAGACACGGGTAACGTCCTGCAGCTTGCCGACGATATCGGCGGCTTCCCGGGTCGCGGCGTCCGTCTGCTCGATGGTGGCGCCCGGCTGCATGGTGAGTGTGATTTGGGTTCGCGCGTCGTCGGAAGCAGGTATGAAGCCGGATTTCAGCAGCGGGATCGTGGACAGCGAAAGTGCGACGACGACAGCGGTTATGGCCATCGTGGTCTTCCGGCGATTCATGGCGGCCTTCACGATGGCCAGATAGGCGCGCATGATGCGGCCGTCCTTTTCCTCCGTCGGAGGAACAGCCTTCATGAAATAGGCGGCCATCATCGGCGTCAGAAGGCGCGCGACGACGAGCGAGGCGAGGACGGCGACGGCAGCCGTGACCCCGAACTGGCGGAACAAAAGTCCCGGAATACCGCTCATGAAGGCGGTCGGCAGGAAGACCGCGACCAGCGTGAAGGTAGTTGCGATGACTGCGAGCCCGATCTCGTTAGCGGCTTCGAGCGCGGCATCGATCGGCCGCTTGCCCATCTGCAGGTGGCGGGCGATGTTCTCGATTTCGACGATGGCGTCGTCGACGAGGATGCCGACCACCAGCGACAGCGCCAGCAGCGTGATGATATTGAGGCTGAAGCCGCAGAGATACATGACGAGGAAGGTCGGGATCACGGACAAGGGCAGCGCCACGGCCGATAGGATCGTCGCATGCCAGTCGCGAAGGAAGAGCCAGACGACGATGATCGCCAGGATCGCCCCTTCATACAGCATGTGCATCGAACCATCGTAATTGTCGATGATCGGTCCGATCGTGCTGTAGGCTTCGCCGATCTGGACATTGGAATGTTTAGCGGCGAACTGCTTGATCGCCTTGTCGACATCGCCGGCGACGCCGCTGTCCGAAAAGCCGTTCGAGCGCTTGATCTCGACCGCGATCACCGGTTTGCCGTCGAGATAAGCCATCGAGGACCGCTCCGCGAAGCTGTCCGTCACCGATGCGATTTCGTCGAGGCGAACCTGCTGGCCGTTGGCCAAGGGAATTCTCAGTTCTTTCAGAGCCTCGACCGATGGAAGAGCGCCGAGCGTGCGCAGCGTTTGACGGGTGCCGCCGATTTCGCCGAGGCCGCCCGATGTATCCGCCTGCACCGCCTTCAGCTGCGACGATACGGTCGCTGCGGTGACCCCGAGCGACGCCATTGTCGCGGGATCGAGATCGACATGAACCTCGCGGTCGATCCCGCCGATGCGGTTGACCTGTCCGACGCCGGGCACCGAGAGCAGCGCCTTGGTGAGTTCATTGTCGACAAACCAGGAAAGCTCGGTTTCGTTGAGAGCAGTCGAGCGGACGGCATAGGTGACCAGCGCGGAGCTCTGGACCGTGACCTTGGTGACGCTTGGTGTTTCCATCTGTGCCGGAAGATCGCCCTTGACGCTGTCGACGGCATTGCGGACTTCGTTGAGCGCCGCTTCGCTGTCTTTCTCCAGCTTGAAGGAAACCTTGATCGAGACGGTGCCGTCGGTGATGGTCGTGGTGATATGATCGAGATAGCTGAGTGAAGCCAAACTGTCTTCGATGGTGCGGGCGACCTCGGTTTCGAGCTGCGTCGGCGCCGCGCCATCGAGCGTCGCCGTAATGCTGATCGTCGGAAGATCCATATCGGGGAAGTTCTGAACCGCCAGTTTCTTGAAGGCGAGCAGCCCGCCGGCGGTCAGCATCACAAACAGCAATATTGCTGGGACGGGGTTGCGGATCGACCATGCCGAAAAGTTCATCAGTTCTTCTCCGCGATCTTCACGACATCATTGTCCGCGAGGAACGCGCCGCCCGAGGCCACCACCTTCGATGTGCGATCTATGCCGGAGACGATTTCCACCTCGCCATTGTTGCGGCGGCCGGTTTCCACCCGGACCCTTTGCACCCGTTGATGCTCGCTTGCGGTGAAGACGTAACTGATCCCGTCCCGGAATACGATTGCGGTCTCGGGAACGGTCAGCGCCGGCGAGGTCTCGAGCTCGATGTCGCCCGTAACATAAAGGCCCGTGCGCGGACGGGCGTCGACCGGCAGCGTGACATAGACGATTGCCCGGCTGGTATCGGTGCTGACAGAGGGCCCGACAAGTCTCACCTTACCTTCGATGGCGTGGCCTTCAGGCCCGTTGACCTTCACGCTCAGGCCTTCTGAAATGCGTGGGAGGTAGCGAGCGGAAACCTCGGCCTGCCATTCGATCCGCTGCTGGCGAACCATGCGGAACAATTCGGTGCCGGCGGAGACGACAGCACCGAGATCGGCGGAACGCGAGGTGATGAGGCCGTCATCGACGGCCGCAATGGTCGTCTGCGCAAGCTTGATCTTTTCGCTGTCGAGCGCGGCCTCTTCTGACGCAAGACTTGCCGTCGCCGTCTGCTCGTCGGCGAGATATTCGACGATCTTCTCGTCGGAGAGTGCCCCTGAGGGCTGGAGCTGCCGCGCCCGCTCGGCATTGGCTTTGGCCTTTGAAAGGCTTGCCTTGGCGGTCGCGACGGCGGCCTCTTGCTTGCGGAGATCGGCGAGCACACTCTCCTGGGAAAGCCGGACGAGCGTCTGGCCCTTCGTGACCACGGATCCGACATCGACCAGCACATCGGTTATGCGCAGGCCGCTCGTCTCGGAGGCGATGACGGCTTCCTGCCATGGTTTCAGCCAGCCGCTCGCCGGAACGGTCTCGGGCCAGTTCCGTTGCGCTGGCGTGGTCAGAGAGACGGTGAGGGCGGTTGCCGCAGCCTGTTGCGCCATGGGACTGCGAAGGGGGGAGACGAGTACGGCCGCAACGACGGCGGCCGCGAATAGTCTGGAAGGTTTTCTCAACGATGCACTCCTTGTGGTCAAGGCATCGGTGCCTTTCCCGATCGGCGCAATCGACTGAAGGATTACCGCTCATGCAAGGCAACCGGGCTTTCAGCGCGCGACGATGTCATGGCAGGTATGTAACGGGGCGAACGTTAAGTGCGGTCAAGTTAGTGTTAAGTTGAGTAAAACTTACCCGCATGAGCGCGATTGTACTGTATGGCTTGCCGGACTGAGAACGGATAACGCGCATGAACAAGGTTCTCCTGATCGACGACGATGCGGAGTTGACGACACTTCTGCAGGAGTATCTGGTCGAGGAAGGATATGATGTCGTAACGGACACGGATGGCCGCGCCGCCATTGCTGCGGCGGCCGGCAATACGGTCGACATCATCGTGCTCGACATCATGATGCCCCGAATGAACGGGATCGAAGTTCTCCAAAGAATTCGGAAGCTCAGCCAGGTCCCCGTTCTGATGCTGACGGCCAGAGGCGACGATGTGGACAGGATATCCGGTCTCAATCTCGGCGCCGACGATTATGTGCCGAAGCCATGTTCGCCGGGTGAACTCGCCGCGAGGCTGCGCGCCATCCTACGACGCGCGGGCCAGCCGCCCGCCGGCCTGTCGACTGATACGGTGAGGGCAGGAGAGCTCGTGATCCATTCCGGCAGCAGAAGCGCCGAATGGCACGGCGAAGCTTTGGAGCTGACCGGCACGGAGTTCAGCCTGCTCGAAGTTCTCGCCCGCAGCGCCGGCCAGCTGGTGTCGAAGCAGGATATTTCCAAGCGCGCCTTCGGCAAGCCGCTCACCCCGTTCGATCGCCGGATCGACGTCCATATCAGCAGCGTTCGCCAGAAGCTCGGACTGAGGGAGGACGGACAATCCTGGATCCAGTCCGTTCGCGGTCAGGGCTATCAACTTCTCGTGGATTGACCATGCCCCGGCTTTTCTGGAAGTTCTTCGCGATCATCTGGCTGACGCTGACCACGACCGTCGGCGTGATCATCCTGCTCGTCAACCTTCTCCAAGGCGTTCCTTTTGCGCGGGAACTGGAACAGGAGCGACGGTCGATCGCGTTGAACCTAACCGCAAATGTGCTTGCGAGGGACGGCGAGGAAGCGGCAGCATATTTCGTGCGTTCAAGTGACGAGACGCTGCCGCACGGTCTGACCATCTCCAAAACCGCAAAACCCGATGCCTGTTCGGATCCGAAGGCGGCTGATACGCGGTCCGTTCTGAAGGAGGGGCTCTGCTATCGGATATTCCTGCCAGCCCCTCCCACTTTCACCTTCGAAAATTTTGGCCCGTTCATGCCGTGGCTCACGATCCTGATCTCCAGCACGATATCCGCCTGGGCACTGGCACGATACCTCATCCGCCCCGTGGTGCATTTGCGCGATGGCTTGAGCGCGCTTGCGCATGGCCGCTTCGACTTCCGCATCGGCGAAAAGATGGCCGGCCGGAAGGACGAGGTGACAGCGCTTGCCCATGACTTCGATTCGAGCGCCGCACGGCTTCAGGAACTTCAGGACGCGCAGCAGAGATTGTTTCACGACGTTTCTCATGAACTGCGTTCGCCTTTGTCCCGGCTGCAGGCCGCCGTCGGCGTGCTCCGGCAAAGCCCGGCCAAACTCGGCGCCATGCTGGACCGGATGGACCGGGAGGTCGAACGGCTCGATGCACTGGTGGGCGAAGTTCTGACGCTTGCCAGGCTGACGGCGGGATCCGGCCTGCCGCTGAAGACGCAGATCGTCGATGTCATCGAGCTGCTGAACGAAATTCTCGGCGATGCGGCCTTCGAAGCCCAGGCACGGGAGGTCTCGATCACGACGAGCGTCGAGGGCGTCTTCCGGGCCGAGGTCGAAGGTGAGCTGATCTACCGGGCGCTGGAAAACGTCGTTCGTAACGCGGTCAAATACACGGCCGAGCATTCGTTCATCTCCGTGTCCTGCGAGACAGCAGACGACCGCCTCAAAATCTGCGTCACGGATCGGGGGCCGGGCGTCAAACGGGATGAGCTCGAACGGATCTTCCAGCCGTTCTCTCGCGGGAAAGAGGCGGTGCCGAGAGGCGGATACGGTCTTGGTCTCGCCATCACTAGACAGGCCATCGAACGCCACGGCGGGCGTGTGCATGCGTCATTGCCGGAGGCGGGGGGGCTGGCGATCACACTGGAGCTTCCCCGAAAGCGCTGATCCCCTCTGCCGGGTTTTACCTAACTTTACAGTTTCTTAACCGCCATTAACGCTGGCCTCGCTAAGCCTGAACCCACAATCCCGGTTCAGAAGGCTCGCCAGTGAGTACGTCGCTTCGCAGAAGGCTATCATCCCTCCGCTACGCCGCATCCACATTCCCACTGCTGCTGATAGGCTGCGTCAGCGGCCCGGATCACGTTCCCCCTGAGATGCCGCTTCCCGCCAAATTCGAAGCGGGGAGTAATAAGAGCAACGGCGATGTCGTGACTGCCGAGTGGTGGACGGCCTATCGCGACAAGAAGCTTGATGGGTTGGTCACTCACGGCCTCAGCGAGAACCTCGATGTGCTGCAGGCGCTCGAAAGCATCAACTCCGCTTCCGCCAACGTCACGGTCGCCGGTGCAGGCGCCCTGCCGAGCCTGACGGTCGACGGGTCGCATACCCTGTCCGGCGAGAAGGGGCGGCTGCGCACCACGGTCGGCACTACTAACACGTCAGGCGGCGATGCCAGCTTTTCCTGGCTGCTCGACGTCTTCGGCCAGTACCGTCGTTCGAAAGAGAGCGCCATCGCCTCGCTGGGGGCCGCTTATGCGACGGCCGACAATGCAAAGCTCACCTTCCTGAAAGACCTGGTCGAGAGCTATATCGACGCCCGCTATTATCAGGAGCGGATCGCGCTTTCAGAGGCGAGTTTGAAATCCCGCCAGCAGACTTATGAACTCACACAGCTACAGCTGAAAGCCGGTGCGGCCTCCCGGCTCGACGTCGTCCAGGCCGAGGGCCTGGTACAATCGACAAAGTCCGACATACCCGACCTCGAACAGAACTTCACCGAATCGGCCCATCACATTGCCACTCTGCTCGGAATGCCGGCGGCTTCGCTGACGGACGAACTGCGCAAGAATACAGGCCAGCCGGTGTTCCGCGGCGACATTCGTGCCGGCATTCCGGCCGATCTCATTCGCAACCGTCCCGATATAAGAAAGGCCGAACGCGAGCTTGCGGCGGCTGTGGGCGATATCGGTGCAGCCGAAGCCCAGCTCTACCCGTCGATCTCGCTCTCCGGCTCGATTTCGCCGACCTGGGTGAAATCCTCGGGCGCCAGCGGCGCAAGCCTGACCAGCTGGTCGTTCGGACCGACGCTCAACCTGCCGATTTTCGATGGCGGCAAGTTGCGGGCCAATGTCGACATAGAGAAATCAGATGCCAGAACCCAATATCTGGCGTGGAAGGCGGCGGTGCTGAACGGGGTCGAAGAGGTCGAGAATGCGCTTGCAGCCGTCCGCCACGATACGCAGACGCTGGGACCGTTGCGCAGGCAGGTGCAGACCGCGCAGGAATCGCTGGCGCTTTCGACCACGAGCTACAAGGATGGCGCCTCGTCGCTGCTCGACGTTCTGGACGCGCAGCGGTCGGTCTCAGATGCTCAGGAAAGCCTCGCTGCCACCGTGCAGCAGGTCGCGAAGGATTATGTGGACCTCTATGTCGCCATCGGCGCCGGTTACCTCGAGCCGGAGCAGGCCGCCTCCAGGCAAACGGCAAAGTCGGGTTGATTATCTGGAAGGTTGGCCTATCGTCCGGCGCTTTCCAGAATGCGCAGCGCAAGTTTGAGATGCGGCAGGTCAAGCATGCGTCCGTCAAGCTGGATGACGCCGGCATCCGGTCTGGCGGCAAAGGCGGCGGCGACCTTCTCGGCCCAGGTGATCTCGGAGGCGTCAGGTGTGAAGGCGTGATTGATCGCTTCGACCTGGCTTGGATGAATGGCCATCATAGCGGAAAAGCCGTCGCGCCGGGCGCGCCCGAGGTACGCCCTGAGGCCGCTGAGATCGTGAAAATCGGGATAGACGGTTTCGATTGCAGGAACGGCGGCGGCATGGGCTGCGAACAGCGTGAGCGAGCGGGCAAGCTCGTAAGGCGGCGTATAACGTCCGTCCGTCCGTCGCGCGGTCGAAGCCCCGATCGCGGCCGGCAGGTCCTCGGCGCCCCAGGTCAGGCCGCAAAGGTTCGCCGAGACGTCGCGGTAGCTACCGATCTCGAAGATCGCCGACGGCGTTTCTGTCGCGATCGGCAGAATGGGAATGGTGGAGGCGAGAGCGCCTGCGAGCGTCAGCACGGAAGCGGCACCCTCGGCCTTCGGCAGCATGACGGCGAAAGGATGAAGGCCGTTCAGAGAGGCAAGATCGGCTTCGAATTCGGGGGAGGTCAGCGGATTGACGCGGATCAGCAGAGCGGCCTCGCCGGCATGGCGCAGGGTGAATTCGTGCACGGCTTCCCGGGCTCGCGGCTTGTTTGGGGGCGCAACCGAATCTTCCAGATCGAGAATGACAGCATCGGCGCCGGAGGCGAGCGCTTTCTCGAAGCGCTCCGGCCGGTCGCCGGGCACGAAGAGCAGCGAGCGCAGCCTCATGACGGTTTGACCTTCAGCATTGCCGTGCGCAGGCACTGGCAGACGACCTCGTCACGCTGGTTCGACGTGACATGCCGGAAAGTGACGATGCCAGCATCGGGGCGGGAGTTTGAGCGGCGCAACTCCGTCACCTCGGTTTCAACCCGCAGCGTATCGCCGATGAAGACCGGCTTCGGCATCGTCACCTTGTCATAGCCCAGATTGGCGACGAGCGTGCCGAGCGTGGTGTCGCCGACCGAAAGGCCGACGGTCAGCGCAAAGGTGAAGGTGCCGTTGACGACGATCCGGCCGAACTCGGTGGCGGCGGCATAATCCGCGTCGAGATGCAGCGGCTGCGGATTGTGGGAAAGCGTGGTGAACAGCAGATTATCGGTCTCGGTGACCGTGCGGCGGATATCATGGGCGATGTGCTCGCCGACCGTCCATTCGTCGAAATACCGCCCGGCCATCACGCCTCTCCCTTCATCACGGTGACAACAAGCTGGTTTTCCGATACCCGGGAGCCCGTGGAAACCTGCAATTTGCCAACGATGCCATCGAAGGGCGCGCGCAGCGCGTGTTCCATCTTCATCGCCTCGACCGTCAGCAGGCGATCCCCCTTGGCAACAGTGTCGCCTTCGGCGACATCGACCGATATGACGAGACCGGGCATGGGCGAAAGGATGGCGCCGTCGCCCGAACCCTGGCTCGCCTCGACTTCGCCCGCATGGGGCAGGCCGATCGTCCAGGCATTGCCGGCGTCGAAAAGCACGGTCTTCGCGTCGACCTCGACGGCATTCGCCTCAAGGCCGGGGCGCACGCGCCCCCAGTGGAGGCGGCCGTCGATGCGCACCCGCACGCGGCCGTCGCCTGGCCCGGCGATGCGAAAACCGGTCAGCATCGACCAGGGATCCTCGTTCGCGGCCTTCGAAAGTGCCGTTGCCGCTTTGTCGATTGCCATCTCATCCGGCTCCGTCGCCACAAGGCTTTTATCGTGGCGGTCGAGGAAGCCGGTATCGATCCGGGCGGCGCGAAAATCCGGGTCGGCGGCGACGCGGGCGATAAGGCCGGCATTGGATCTGACCGGCCAGATCTCGATGCCGGCACAGGCCGCGGCGAGCTTCGACAGCGCGGCCTCGCGGTTCGGCCCATGCGCGATGATCTTAGCGATCATCGGATCGTAGAAGGAGGTGATCTCATCGCCCTGCTCGACGCCGCTGTCGACGCGGACCGCCTCCGGAAGTTTCAGATGTTCGAGCCTTCCGGTCGAGGGCAGGTAGCCGGCGGCTGGATTTTCGGCATAGAGCCGTGCCTCGAATGCCCAGCCCTTCATGGCGATCTCGTCCTGGCTCTTCGGCAGCGGCTCGCCGGTTGCGACCTTCAGCTGCCAGAGCACCAGATCCTCACCTGTTATGGCTTCAGTGACGGGATGTTCCACCTGCAAGCGCGTGTTCATCTCCATGAACCAGATACGATCCGGACGCAGGCCTTGCGAAGCATCGGCGATGAATTCGATCGTGCCGGCGCCGACATAGTTCACCGCTCTTGCGGCCTTCACTGCCGCATCGCAGATCGCCGTGCGCGCGGCGGCATCGAGCCCGGGAGCAGGGGCCTCCTCGATGACCTTCTGATGGCGGCGCTGCAGCGAGCAGTCGCGCTCGAAGAGGTGGACGCAGTTGCCATGCTGGTCAGCGAAGATCTGCACCTCGATATGACGCGGGTTGGCGATAAAGCGTTCGATGAGAACGCGATCATCGCCGAAGGCAGCGGCGGCTTCGCGGCGGCAGGAGGCGAGAAGATCGGCGAAATCCTGCGGGCGGTCGACGCGGCGCATGCCCTTGCCGCCGCCGCCGGCAACCGCCTTGATGAGGACGGGGTAGCCGATGGCATCGGCCTCGGCCGCAAGCCTTGCTTCGCTCTGGTCCGGACCGAGATAACCGGGCGTGACCGGCACGCCGGCCGCCTGCATCAATTGCTTGGCGGCGTCCTTCAGCCCCATCGCTCCGATAGCGGCCGGCGGTGCGCCGACCCAGACGATGCCGGCCTTCTCGACCGCTTCGGCAAATTCGGCATTTTCCGACAGAAAACCGTAGCCCGGATGGATCGCGGCCGCGCCGGTTTTGCGGGCGGCTTCCAGGATGCGTGCCTCTGACAGATAGCTTTCGCGGCCCGACGGCGGCCCGATGGCGATCGCCTCGTCGGCTTCTCTGACGAAGGGCAGGCCGGCATCGGCCTCGGAATAGACGGCGATCGTACGGATGCCGGCAGTCTTTGCCGTGCGGATGATGCGGCGGGCGATTTCACCCCGGTTGGCGATGAGAAGGCTCTCCATCATGGCGCACCTCACATCCGGAACAGGCCGAAGCGCGGCCCTTTCGGAATCGGCGCATTCAGGCAGGCGGAGAAAGCAAGGCCCAACACGTCCCGCGTCTGGCTGGGATCGATGATGCCGTCGTCCCAGAGGCGGGCGGTGGCATAATAGGGATTGCCTTCCGCCTCATAGCCGGCGCGGATCGGTGCCTTGAAGGCCTCCTCCTCGTCGACAGGCCAATCCTCGCCACGCGCCTCCAGCGCATCGCGGCGGATGGTGGCGAGCACCGAGGCCGCCTGTTCGCCGCCCATGACGCTGATGCGGCTGTTCGGCCAGGTGAAGAGGAAACGCGGGCGATAGGCGCGGCCGCACATGCCGTAATTGCCGGCGCCGAAACTGCCGCCGGTGATGACGGTGACCTTCGGCACGGTCGCTGTCGCAACCGCCGTCACCAGCTTTGCACCGTCCTTGGCGATGCCGTCGGCTTCATAGCGGCCGCCGACCATGAAACCGGAAATATTCTGAAGGAACAGCAGCGGCACGCGGCGCTGGCAGGCGAGCTCGATGAAATGCGCGCCCTTCAGCGCGCTTTCGGAAAAGAGCACGCCGTTATTGGCGATGACGGCGACCGGCATGCCCCAGATGCGGGCGAAGCCACAGACGAGTGTGGAGCCGTAGAGCGGCTTGAACTCGTGCAGTTCCGAGCCGTCGACGATCCGGCCGATCACCTCGCGCACGTCATAGGGTGACCTCACATCCTCGGGTATGAGGCCAAGGAGGTCGTCCACATCGAGTTTCGGCGACCGCGGAGGCTGGATGTCGATATCGACCGATTTGACGCTGTTGAGGCTGGCGACGATGTCTCGCACCAGAAGCAGCGCATGTTCGTCGTTCTCGGCGACATGGTCGACGACGCCGGAGCGGCGGCCATGCGTCTCGGCGCCGCCGAGCTCCTCGGCCGAGATGATCTCGCCGGTGGCGGCTTTGACCAGCGGCGGGCCGGCGAGAAAGATCGTGCCCTGATTGCGCACGATCACCGTTTCATCAGACATGGCGGGCACGTAGGCGCCGCCGGCCGTGCAGCTTCCCATGACGCAGGCGATCTGCGGAATGCCTTCGGCCGACATCTGCGCCTGATTGTAGAAGATCGCGCCGAAATGGTCGCGGTCGGGGAAGACCTCGGCCTGATGCGGAAGATTGGCGCCGCCGCTATCGACCAGATAGAGGCAGGGCAGCCGGTTCTGCAGCGCGATCTCCTGGGCCCTGAGATGTTTCTTCACCGTCATCGGGAAATAGGCCCCGCCCTTCACCGTCGCGTCATTGGCAACGATCATCACCTCGCGGCCGGAAACCCGGCCGATGCCCGATATGATGCCCGCACCCGGCGCCTCGTCACCATACATGCCGTTCGCCGCCAGCGTGCCGATCTCCAGGAAAGGGCTGCCGGCATCGAGCAGGAGCTGAATGCGGTCGCGCGGCAGGAGCTTGCCCTTGCCGGTGTGGCGCTCGCGCGCCGCCTGCGATCCGCCCTCGCGCGCTTTCGCCGAGCGTTCGTAGAGCTCATCGATGAGGGCCTTGTTCTTGGCGGTATTGGCTTTGAAGCTTTCGCTGTCGCGATCGATCGCAGTCGAAATCACCGTCATGATGCGATGAGCTCCCGCCCGATCAGGTAGCGACGGATCTCGTTGGTGCCGGCGCCGATATCGTAGAGCTTGGCGTCGCGCAGGAAGCGCTCGACCGGCCATTCCTTGGTATAGCCGGCGCCGCCAAGCGCCTGAATCGCTTCCAGCGACACCTTCACGGCGTTCTCGCTGGCAAAAAGGATCGCGGCGGCCGCGTCGGTGCGCGTCGCGCGGCCGGCATCGCACGCGCGGGCGACGGAATAGACATAGGCGCGCGCCGAATTCAGCGCGACATACATGTCGGCGATCTTGCCCTGCATCAGCTGGAAATCGCCGATTGCCTTGCCGAACTGCTTGCGCTCCCGCACATATGGCAGCACGACATCGAGGCAGGCCTGCATGATGCCGAGCGGGCCGCCGGCAAGCACGGCGCGTTCGTAATCGAGGCCGGACATCAGGATTTTCACGCCTTCTCCCTCCCGGCCCATCAGCGCCTCGGCCGGCACCTCGCAATCCTCGAAGACCAGTTCGGCCGTGTCGCTGCCGCGCATGCCGAGTTTGGAAAGCTTCTTGGAAACGCTGAAGCCGGTCAGGCCCTTTTCGATGATGAAGGCGGAAATGCCTTTTGGGCCGGCCGCCGGATCGGTCTTGGCATAGACGACAAGCACGTCGGCATGCGGCGCGTTGGTTATCCAGAACTTCGTGCCGTTCAGAATATAGCGGTCGCCTCTTTTCTCGGCGCGCAACCGCATGGAGACGACATCGGATCCGGAGCCGACTTCCGACATGGCAAGCGAGCCGACATGGTCGCCTGAGATCAGCTTCGGCAGATGCCGGCGCTTCTGCTCCGGCGACGCCCAGCGGCGGATCTGGTTGACGCAGAGATTGGAATGGGCGCCGTAGCTCAGGCCCACCGAGGCCGAGGCGCGCGAGACCTCCTCCATGGCGACGACATGTTCGATATAACCGAGACCGGCGCCGCCGAACTCTTCTTCGACGGTGATGCCATGCAGGCCGATTGCGCCCATCCGAGGCCAGAGTTGACGTGGAAAGGTGTTGCTTTCGTCAATCTCCGCAGCCAGCGGAGCAATATGATCGGCGGCAAATCGCGCCGTCGTTTCGCGGATCGCGTCCGCGGTTTCGCCGAGCGAGAAATCAAACATGGCACTCCTCCCGCTGAAATATGTAGCGCGGGTTGCGGCATGTTCAAAGTGTCTGCGAATGCTCGGATGAGAACGCCAATTTCTTGAAAATGTGGAAAACATGGAATATATGGAAATCAAACAGGAGACGCTATTCGATGCGACAGTTTACGACGGGTGATCTCAACAAACAGGTCGGGGACGTCACTGATGCCGCGAGCCGCGAGCCGGTCGTTCTCACTCGCCACAACAAGCCGCGTTTCGTCCTGATGAGCTATGAGCATTTCGAGCGCATGCGCAGTGGCACAGATCCGCGCCGGGCGCATAGCACCGCGCAGATGCCGGACGAGCATGCCGATTTGTTTGGCGCGGCGATTGAGCGATTGAGACAGGGCGAAGGCTACGACGATGAGCCATGAGTTTCGTCCTGGTGAGCTGATAACCTATCCATATCTCTGGGCATGGCAGCAGCAACGTGGCGAAACTGAGGGACGAAAACAGCGGCCGGTCTGTGTCGTGATTGCAATCCGCAGTGCAAGTGATGGAAATACGCACCTTGTCCTGCTGGCAATTACCACACAGCCACCGCAGCCAGGGAGGGTTGCCCTGGAAATTCCCGATATCGAGCGCCGACGGGCCGGTCTGGGAGATCTCAAGCAGAGCTGGATCGTCGTTGACGAATACAATTACGACATCGTCGAGCACTCCTGGTACATCGAGCCTCATCAACAGGTCCTCGGTCGCTTCAGCAAATCCTTTATGATGAAGATTGCCGCCATGTTCTCGAAGGCGCGAAGTCAGCCGGGTGGGGTTAAGCGTTTCGACTGATCTAGATTGAATTCTCCGCTTCCTTTCGTCGGAAAGCCTCGGGGCTCTTGCCCATCCATTTGCGGAAGGCGCGAAAGAAGGCGCTGGGTTCGGAATAGCCGAGCTGTGCGGCGATATCGCCGATCGTTTTCGACGTGTTCAGCAGCAGTTCGACCGCGAGGTCCCGGCGGATCTCGTCCTTGATGGCGGCATAGCTTTGTCCCTCGTCGTGCAGGCGGTGGCGCAGCGTCGAAGGCGGCATGCGCATGTCGGCGGCAAGTGCGGCGAAGCTCGACCAGAGAGCCGGCGTTGCCTGGCTCAAGCGCCGGCGAACGGCTGCGGCGATGCCGGCGTCATAGCGATAGCGCACGAGAATATTGGCAGGTGCGCCACGCAGGAACTGTTTCAGCGCCTGTTCGGTGCGTGAAATCGGCAGGTCAAGCATGGCGCTGTCGAAGCCAAGGCGGCTGATTGGTTGGGAGAAGCGAACGGGCGCGCCGAAGAAAAGCCGGTAATCGGCACCTTGTCTCGGCTCCGCGCAACGAAAATCGACGAGGCGGATCGGGATGCGCCGGCCGACCAGCCAGCAGGTGATGCCGTGCACGATGATCCAATAGGTGCGGTAGGCGAAGGCCGAGCGCGGACTGCCCGAATCCCTGAGCTCGATCTCGGCGAGTCCATCTCGAATGACGAGCCGCCCCTTGGGATCGTCGAGCACGACCTCGAGGAAGCGCAGCGCCCGGCGCAGCGCCTGACCCAGCGTCGGCGCGTGCAGCACGCAGTGGCAGAGCAGCGTGAAGCTGCCGCTGCGCATCGGCCGGCCGCCCATGCCGAAGAACTCGTCGTCGAGTTCGGCGGCGATTGCCAGCCAGAGCGCGCCGTAGGTCTCGGCAGACACCGGCTGATCGACGACCGGCGGCAAGCCGACCCGCGCAAGAATTGGCGCCGTCGGCTTGCCGAGCCGCCGCAGGCTGTCAAGCGCCTCCTCGACGAAGCCCGGTGCGATCATGCGTCGCTCAATCTCGGCCATCTCAACCCCGCTATGGCAAAACTGGCCGAAATAATGGAGCAATTCTGTCATCGCTTGCAATAGGTAGAGCGAATAGAATTCTGCCTGCCGGCGCTATCTGGAGGAGATGGACCGGCGGCGAGGAGAAGAGATTCATGCTGATCCGTGGAGCAAGTTTCATCGTGACCGGAGGCGGTTCCGGGCTCGGTGCCGCGACAGCGCGCATGCTCGTCGATGCCGGCGGGCGCGTGATGATTGCCGATCTCAATGTCGAGGCGGGAGAGGGGATGGCTCGGGAATTCGGCAGAGACGCCCGCTTCGTCGAGGCTGACGTGACCGACGGCGAGGCGGGAGCTGCGGTGGTCGCCGCGGCGCTCGAAGCCTTCGGCAGCCTGCGCGGGCTGGTCAATTGCGCTGGCGTGGCGCCGGCCGAAAAGGTGGTCGGCCGCGACGGGCCGCACCGCCTGGAGAGTTTCGTACGCACCATCAGCATCAATCTGATCGGCACGTTCAACATGATCCGGCTTGCCGCCGCCGCGATCCAGAATGCGGAGCCGGACGCTGAAGGCGAACGCGGCGTGATCGTCAATACGGCTTCGGTCGCCGCCTTCGACGGTCAGATCGGCCAGGCCGCCTATGCCGCCTCCAAGGGCGGAGTGGCGGCGATGACCTTGCCGATCGCCCGCGAGCTCGCCCGTCACGGCATCCGCGTCGTGTCGATTGCGCCCGGCATCTTCGAGACGCCGATGATCGCAGGCATGCCGGCCGAGGTTCAGGGAGCACTCGGCCAGAGCGTGCCTTTTCCGCCGCGGCTCGGCCGGCCGGCGGAATTTGCTGCGCTGGTGCGCCATATCTTTGAAAACAACATGCTGAACGGCGAGGTTATCCGCCTCGACGGCGCATTGCGGATGGGCGCGCGCTGAGCGCTTCGCCCGAAGGAGGAAAGATGGTTTTGCAGGATCCCATCGTCATCGTCGGTGCGGCGCGCACGCCGATCGGCAGCTTTCAAGGCGAACTGAAGGACGCGACCGCACCCGAGCTTGGAGCGGCGGCGATCGGCGCGGCACTCCAGCGCAGCGGCGTTGAGGCCGAGGCGATCGAGGAGGTCGTCTTCGGCTGCGTGTTGCCTGCGGGGCAAGGGCAGGCGCCGGCGCGCCAGGCGGCGATCCACGCCGGGCTGCCCTTTGCGACCGGCGCCAGCACCGTCAACAAGATGTGCGGCTCGGGCATGAAGGCTGTCATGATGGCCCATGACCAGATCGCCGCCGGCAGTGCTTCTGTGGCAGTTGCCGGCGGCATGGAAAGCATGACGAATGCGCCCTATCTCCTTGACAGGGCCCGTGGCGGCTACAGGCTCGGCCATGGGCGTATCGTGGATCACATGTTCCTCGACGGGCTGGAGGATGCTTATGACAAGGGGCGCTTGATGGGCAGCTTCGCGGAAGATTGCGCCGAGGCCTATCAGTTCACGCGCGAGGCGCAGGATAATTACGCCATCGCTTCTCTGACGCGGGCGCAGAAGGCAATCGCGGAGGGTAGCTTCGAAAGGGAGATCGTGCCGGTGACGATCAAGTCGGGGAAAGCCGAGCAGGTTGCCCGCCGCGACGAACAGCCGGGCCGTGCCAAGCTCGACAAGATCCCGACGCTGAAGCCCGCCTTCCGAGAGGACGGCACGGTAACGGCCGCCAATTCCAGCTCGATCTCAGACGGCGCGGCAGCGCTCGTGCTGATGCGCCGCTCCGAGGCGGAGCGCCGCGGTCTTGCCCCGCTCGCCACCATCCTCGGCCATGCCACCCATTCGCAGGCACCCAATCTCTTCGCCACCGCACCGATCGGGGCGCTGCAGAAGCTGTCGGACCGGACCGGCCTGGCGCTTGCGGATGTCGACCTCTTCGAAATCAACGAGGCTTTCGCGGTCGTCGCGATGGCGGCGATGCGCGATCTCGACGTTCCGCATGAAAAGGTCAATGTGCATGGCGGTGCCTGCGCGCTCGGCCATCCGATCGGCGCGTCGGGAGCCCGGATTCTGGTGACGCTGCTGTCGGCACTGGAGCGCTATGATCTGAAGCGCGGCATGGCGGCGCTTTGCATCGGTGGCGGCGAGGCGACGGCCGTCGCCATCGAGCGGCATTAGCGGGGAGGGCAGGAGCAACATGATCCTTTCCGAACTCCAGCAGCAGATCACAGATCTCGCCCGCGACTTTGCCCGCGACCGGCTGGCGCCGGGAGCGGCCAAACGCGACCGGGAGCATCTCTTCCCGCGCGAGGAGCTGAAGGAGATGGGCGAACTCGGGCTGCTCGGCATGCTCGTTCCGGAAGCCTATGGCGGCTCGGATACGGGCGTCGTCGCCTATGCCGCGGCACTCGAGGAGATTGCCGCCGGCGACGGACCCTGTTCGACGATCATGAGCGTGCACAGTTCCGTCGGTTGTGTGCCGATCCTGAAATTCGGCACCGAGGAGCAGCGGCAGCGCTTCCTGCCGAAGCTTGCGACCGGCGAATGGATCGGCGGCTTCGCGCTCACCGAGCCACAAGCCGGTTCCGATGCCTCGAACCTGAAGACCCGGGCCCGGCGCGACGGCGACGACTATGTGATCGACGGCGCCAAGCAGTTCATCACTTCTGGAAAAAACGGTAATGTCATCATCGTCTTTGCCGTCACCGATCCCGACGCCGGCAAGAAGGGCATCACCGCCTTCATCGTGCCGACGGATACACCTGGCTATGAGGTGATCCGGGTCGAGGAAAAGCTCGGACTGCATTCCACCGATACCTGCCAGATCGCCTTCAACGCCATGCGCATTCCTGCGGATTTGAGGCTCGGTGCGGAAGGCGAAGGCTATCGCATCGCGCTCGCCAATCTCGAGGGCGGACGGATCGGCATTGCCGCTCAAGCCGTTGGCATGGCACGGGCCGCTTTCGAGGCGGCGCGTGACTATGCCAGGGAGCGCACGGCTTTCGGTAAGCCGATTTTTGAGCATCAGGCCGTCGCCTTCCGCCTTGCCGACATGGCGGTGCGGATCGAGGCGGCACGTCAGCTCGTCTTTCACGCCGCTTCGCTCCGGGAGGCGGAGCTTCCCTGCCTGTCGGAAGCGTCGATGGCGAAACTCTTTGCCTCGGAGATGGCCGAGCGCGTCTGCTCCGATGCGATCCAGATCCACGGCGGCTACGGCTACATGGCGGATTATCCGGTCGAGCGCATCTACCGCGATGTGCGCATCTGCCAGATCTACGAGGGAACGAGCGACGTGCAGCGCATGGTGATCGCCCGCAATCTATAGGAATGGCATCCGGTCCTGCTTCCGGGGAGGGGCGGGTCGGCAGAGGGAGGAAAGAAGAGACATGGTGGATTCCGCTCGTTTGAGCCTGCACGTCCCCGAACCCGCCGTTCGTCCGGGCGGCCAACCTGATTTTTCCAACGTCAAGATCGCCAAGGCCGGTTCGGTGCCGCGGCCCGAGGTCGATGTCGCGTCCGAGGATATCCGCGATCTCGCCTATTCGATCATCCGCGTCTTGAACCGTGACGGCGAAGCGGTCGGCCCCTGGGCGGGCTCACTCTCCGATGAAGAACTGCTGTCCGGGCTTCGCAACATGATGAAGCTGCGCGCCTTCGATGCCCGCATGCTGATGGCGCAGCGCCAGGGCAAGACCTCCTTCTACATGCAGCATCTCGGCGAAGAAGCCGTCAGCTGCGCCTTTCGCAAGGCGCTCAACAAGGGCGACATGAATTTCCCGACCTATCGCCAGGCGGGCCTATTGATTGCCGACGACTATCCGATGGTCGAGATGATGAACCAGATTTATTCGAACGAGAGCGATCCGCTGCACGGCCGGCAGTTGCCGATCATGTATTCCTCCAAGGAACACGGGTTCTTCACCATCTCGGGCAATCTCGCCACCCAATATGTGCAGGCGGTCGGCTGGGCGATGGCCTCGGCGATCAAAAACGACAGCCGCATTGCCGCGGCCTGGATCGGTGACGGATCGACGGCGGAATCGGATTTTCATTCGGCGCTCGTCTTCGCCTCGACCTATAAGGCGCCTGTGATCCTCAACATCGTCAACAATCAATGGGCGATCTCCACCTTCCAGGGAATTGCCCGCGGCGGTTCCGGCACTTTTGCCGCCCGCGGCCTCGGCTTCGGCATTCCGGCGCTGCGGGTTGATGGCAACGATTATCTCGCCGTCCATGCCGTCTCCCGCTGGGCGGCCGAACGCGCCCGGCGCAATCTCGGCCCGACGCTGATCGAACATGTGACCTACCGCGTCGGAGCGCATTCGACCTCTGATGATCCGAGCGCCTATCGGCCGAAGACGGAATCGGAAGCCTGGCCGCTCGGCGATCCGGTGCTGCGGCTGAAGAAACATCTGATCGTCAAGGGTGTTTGGTCGGAGGAGCGGCATGTGCAGGCGGAAGCCGAAATCATGGACGAGGTGATCGAGGCGCAGCGCCAGGCCGAGGCGCATGGCACGCTGCATGCCGGCGGCAAGCCTTCGGTACGTGACATTTTCGAAGGGGTCTATGCCGAGATGCCGGGGCATATTCGTCGCCAGCGGCAGAAGGCAGGATACTGACATGGCCAGGATGACGATGATCGAGGCCGTGCGCAGCGCCATGGACGTGTCGATGGCGAAGGACGACAATGTCGTCGTTTTCGGCGAAGATGTCGGTTATTTCGGCGGCGTCTTCCGCTGTACGCAGGGCCTGCAGGCAAAATATGGCAGGACGCGCTGCTTCGATACGCCAATCAGCGAATCCGGCATCGTCGGTACGGCAATTGGCATGGCCGCCTATGGGCTGAAGCCCTGCGTCGAGATCCAGTTCGCCGACTACATGTATCCGGCCTATGACCAGCTGACGCAGGAGGCGGCCCGCATCCGCTATCGCTCCAACGGCGATTTCACCTGCCCGATTGTTGTGCGCATGCCGACTGGCGGCGGCATCTTCGGCGGCCAGACCCACAGCCAGAGCCCGGAGGCGCTCTTCACCCATGTCTGCGGGCTGAAAGTGATCGTGCCGTCCAATCCCTATGACGCCAAGGGCCTGCTGATCGCGGCGATCGAGGACCCCGATCCGGTCATGTTCCTTGAGCCGAAACGGCTCTATAACGGGCCCTTTGACGGCCATCACGAGCGGCCGGTGACGCCCTGGTCGAAACATGATCTCGGCGAGGTGCCCGACGGCCATTACACGATCCCGATCGGCAAGGCGGAGGTGCGGCGGGCGGGATCGGCGGTGACCGTCATCGCCTATGGCACGATGGTGCATGTGGCGCTCGCGGCGGCCGAGGATGTCGGCATTGATGCCGAAGTGATCGATTTGAGAAGCCTGCTGCCGCTCGATCTCGATACGATCGTCAAATCGGTGACCAAGACAGGACGCTGCGTCGTCGTCCATGAGGCGACCTTGACGTCGGGCTTCGGCGCCGAGGTCGTGTCACTGGTGCAGGAACATTGCTTCTATCATCTCGAAGCGCCTGTTGTGCGTGTCGCCGGCTGGGACACGCCCTATCCGCATGCGCAGGAATGGGACTATTTCCCCGGTCCCGGCCGTGTCGGGCGGGCGCTTGCCGAAGTCATGGAGGCCTGAGCCATGGGCGAATTCGTCATCAAGATGCCCGATGTCGGAGAAGGGGTGGCCGAGGCCGAGTTGGTGGAATGGCACGTGAAGACGGGAGATCCCGTCCGAGAGGACATGGTGATCGCCGCCGTGATGACGGACAAGGCGACGGTCGAAATTCCCTCTCCCGTCGATGGCACTGTCATCTGGCTCGCCGGCGATATCGGAGACCGCATCGCGGTCAAGGCGCCGCTGGTGCGGATCGAAACGGCGGAAGGTGCCGGTGAGGCCCAACCGATGCCGATCTCGCAGGCGCCGAGCGCCGAAGTGGTCAAAGCGGAGATCGCCAGGCCTGCCCCAGCGACGCCGGTCACCGCAGCGCCGGCTGCTGCGGCTGCGCCCGCCGAAAAGCCGCTTGCCGCGCCCTCCGTGCGGCTCTTCGCCAGGGAAAGCGGTGTCGACCTCAGGCAGGTGCAGGGGACCGGGCCGGCCGGGCGCATCCTGCGCGAAGATGTCGAGCAATTCCTCGTGCAAGGCGCCGCTCCGGCCCTCCTAAGGGGCGGATCCGCCAAGAAGACGGCGACCGAGGAGATCAAGCTCACCGGACTGCGCCGCCGGATCGCCGAGAAAATGGTGCTGTCCACCTCGCGCATTCCCCACATCACCTATGTGGAGGAAGTAGACATGACGGCGCTGGAGGAACTGCGCGCCACCATGAACGGCGACCGCAGGGAGGGCCATCCCAAGCTCACGGTCCTGCCCTTCCTGATGCGGGCCCTGGTCAAAGCCATTGCCGGGCAGCCCGAGGTAAACGCCACTTTCGACGACGATGCCGGTATCATCACGCGCCATAGTGCCGTCCATATCGGCATCGCCACGCAGACGCCGGCAGGCTTGACCGTGCCTGTCGTGCGGCATGCGGAAGCGCGTGGCATCTGGGATTGCGCCGCCGAAATGGTCCGGCTGGCGGAGGCGGCGCGGTCGGGCACGGCGACACGCGACGAGCTTTCCGGCTCCACCATCACAATCAGCTCGCTCGGCGCGCTCGGCGGCATCGTTTCCACCCCTGTCATCAATCATCCCGAGGTGGCGATCATCGGCGTCAACAAGATCGCCACACGCCCGGTCTGGGACGGCACGCAATTCGTGCCGCGCAAGATGATGAACCTCTCCTCCAGTTTCGATCATCGCATCATCGACGGCTGGGATGCGGCGACCTTCGTCCAGCGCATCCGCACGCTGCTCGAAACACCGGCGCTCATTTTCATCGAAGGCTGAGCCATGAAAGAAATTGTCTGCAAGCTACTCGTCATCGGCGCCGGCCCGGGCGGTTATGTCTGCGCCATCCGCGCAGGACAGCTCGGAATCGATACTGTCATCGTCGAAGCCGGCAAGCCGGGCGGCACCTGTCTCACGGTCGGATGCATTCCCTCCAAGGCACTGATCCATGCTGCCGAGGAATTCAACGCCACACAAAAAATGCTCGCCGGCAAAAATCCGATGGGCATCCGCATCGAAGGCGCCTCGATCGACCTCGCAAGGACGATCGCCTGGAAGGACGGCATTGTCGGCCGGCTCACCGGCGGCGTTTCGGGTCTGTTGCAGAATGCGCGGGTGAAGATCGTCCATGGCCGCGCCCGTTTCCGTGACGGCAAGACGGTGGAGGTGGAGACCGAAACCGGCCAGCAGGTCATCCGCGCCGAGACCGTGGTGATCGCCACCGGATCCGATCCGGTGGAGCTTGCCGATCTGCCTTTTGGTGGCCGCGTCATTTCCTCGACTGAGGCGCTGTCGCTCACGGAACTGCCGAAAAAGCTCGTCGTGGTCGGCGGCGGTTATATCGGGCTGGAACTCGGCATGGCCTTTTCGAAGATGGGCTCGGAGGTGAGCGTCATCGAGGCGACGCCGCAGGTGCTGCCGCTCTATGATGCGGAACTTGTGCGTCCCGTCGTGCGCAAGCTGACCGAGAGCGGTATCCGGGTGCTGACCGGTGCAAGGGCGATGGGTCTTGCCGATAATGCCGAGGCATTGATCGTTGAAACGTCGGACAGCCGGCGTGAGACACTGCCGGCGGATCGCATCCTTGTCACCGTCGGCCGCCGCCCGCGAACGGCGGGCTCCGGCCTCGAAGAACTCGATCTCGACCGCGCCGGTCCGTACCTGAGGATCGACGATCAATGCCGCACTTCGATGCGCGGCATCTATGCGATCGGCGACGTGACCGGCGAGCCGATGCTGGCGCATCGGGCGATGGCGCAAGGGGAGATGGTGGCAGAAATCGTTGCGGGCAAGAAGCGGGGTTGGGACAAAAGATGCATTCCCGCCATCTGCTTTACCGATCCTGAGATCGTCAGCGTCGGCCTGTCGCCGGCGGAGGCGCGCGCGCAAGGATATGAGATCCGCACCGCCCAATTTCCGTTCAGCGCCAACGGGCGGGCGATGACGATGCTATCGGAAGAGGGTTTCGTGCGCGTGGTCGCTCGTGCCGACACCAACCTCATCCTCGGACTGCAGGCTGTGGGAGCCGGGGTCTCCGAGCTTTCGGCAGCTTTCGCGCTGGCAATCGAAATGGGTGCGCGCCTGGAGGACATCGCCGGCACCATCCACGCCCATCCAACCCGCAGCGAAGCGCTCATGGAAGCGGCACTGAAAGCTTTGGGAAACGCTTTGCACATCTGAGCCGACTGGACCCGGATCACGCATGACGTCTGCCGGTTCGGATCACATAAACTGGGACCGGAATAAGGCCGTGCCAGCGTCACACGGACATTGATCGACAGGCCGACTACCCCCTGAAGCGCTGACTTCGTCATCGTGTAGGCGGTAATCCCCGGATATGACATAGATCGCCGCTCGTGGAGCTGATTGACAAACTTTGCCAAGGCCAGCTAACCTATTCGCACCATGGAGGCTCGAATGGCTACGATGAACGTATCTCTTCCGGACGCGATGAAAGATTGGGTTGAGGCACAAGCAAAGAGCGGGCGATATTCCAATGCCAGTGACTATGTGCGCGACCTGATCCGGAGGGACCAAATTCGCGGTGACAAGGTTGCCGCCATGCAACGTTTCGTTGATGACGGTTTAAGAAGCGGTATTGGCAGCCGCTCGAAGGACGAACTCTTTGCCGCGGCAGTGGCACGTGCAGAAACAACGCGCGGCAGTAGATAATGCGCTTTGACCTTTCAGTCGAAGCGGAAGAGGACATCATTGCGATCGCCGAACAAGGAGTGCGCATGTTCGGAGCCGCACAGGCTAGGCAGTATCATGACGAGTTGTTTACCGTGCTTGATCTGATTGCGGCCAATCCGCGAATGGCGCGTGAGCGAGAAGAGATTTCGCCGCCAGTTAGAGTTCATCCGTTCAAAGCCCATCTCATTGTCTACCGCATCGAGGAGCACGGAACTATATTCGTGATCCGAATACGCCATGGACACGAAGACTGGGCCAGCGATCCCGCTTAGGCTTGGCTGAGTGAATGAACAAGCACAGTTGCATGGGGCAATAGGCCCCGCGAATATCGTCAGCAAAGCCTGTTAATAGAACCCCGACCGATCGCTGGAGAAACCGCGTCGTCTACTCGGATAGCAGGGGACGAGGTGTTCGCCGCGATCGGCCCCACGAGAGGCAAACACGTAATCGCCTCCCATGCGCTAGAGCAGATCCTGTGATCGACGAATATGTGAGGTGACGAGGCGAGTCGAAGCGGATTCAAAATCCATATCGGAAGAGCTGGATGATGGGACGAGCACTGAGCGATAATCTTCGATTACGGGTCTTGAAAGCATCTGCGGCGGGCGTGTCTGCAAGCCAGGCGGCAGCCCGGTTCGGGATTGGGATTTCGACGACAATTCGCTGGATCGCAGGAGCGAAAGATGGCGAGCCCACATTCTGGCCGCAAGGTTGGCGGTGCCGCGCAAAGTCGCACCCGAAGGATGGCTGAAACCCACGCGACAATCGCCGCGGGTGCATGTGATCCCCGGCTACGCCCTTCGGAGTTTCACTCACGCAACCACGGCCGCCTGTTTCTCTGGGGCGTGGCCTCATTTTGGCCCGACACAGAAGCTGGATCAATCACCAACCCAGTGCGTTCGATCACTTCGGCTTAATGGCCATTAGATTGCCCAACTCCATCGGGAAGGGGAATAAAATCGTCGAGGTCTTCTCGCTGGCGATGACGTTCAAAGTGCTCAAGTAACGAAGTTGCATCGCCTCCGGCTGTCTGGCCAGAATTTCCGCCGCTTCCAGTAGCTTCGCTGCAGCTTGCTGTTCGCCCTCGGCATTGATGACCTTTGCGCGGCGTTCGCGTTCGGCTTCGGCTTGGCGAGCAATCGCGCGTATCATCGACTCGTTGATATCGACATGTTTGATCTCGACAGTGGCTACTTTAATTCCCCAGGCGTCCGTCTGAGAGTCGAGGATTTCCTGAATATCGGAGTTGAGCCTGTCGCGTTCTGCCAGCATTTCATCGAGGTCGTGCTTGCCGAGCACGGAGCGCAACGTCGTTTGAGCAAGCTGGCTTGTTGCCATCATGAAATCCTCGACCTGGATTGTCGACTTCTCGGGGTCCATGACCCTGAAGTAGATCACCGCGCTGACTCGAACCGAGACATTGTCATGTGAGATGACGTCCTGGCTAGGGACATCGAGTACGCGCGTGCGCAAGTCGACGCGGATCATCTGCTGGACATAGGGAATAAGCAGAATCAAGCCGGGTCCCTTGACTCCGGTAAAGCGGCCAAGTGTGAACACGACGCCGCGTTCATATTCCCTCAGGATCTTAACCGCGGATGCGAGGATGGCGACCGCAATGACAATGGCCACCAAATAGAAGGCAAGATCTGCAAACATATCCATGGCTTCTCCTCCTGCGTCCTTGCGTGCCGCTAGGTGTTCTTAGGACGGCTGGCGACCTCGAGCGCCAGCCCGTTGCGACCCGTCACCCTGACAGGGTCACCAGCAACAAGGGGTTCGGCGGAAACGGCCCTCCATCGTTCGCCATGCGCGATGACGTAGCCCGAGAGCCCCGTCCAACTCTCAACTTTACCGGAAATGCCGATCATCTCCTCTGCACCGGTTGCGACCGCGCGCAATCGCGAGGTGAATGCCAGGCGAGCAACGACAAGGCTAAAGGCGAGAATCGCAAGCGCAATTGCGCCCAGCAGAGGACGCGACACTTGCAAGCCGGGTATATCGGTATCAAACAAGATGGTCGCTCCCAGGATCACGGCTACCCCGCCGCCGATGCCCAGAGCGCCGAAGCTTGGCGAATGCGCCTCAGCCACTGTCAATCCCACGCCGAGCAAAATAAGCCCAAGGGCGGCAAAACTTACCGGCAGCAATGCCAGGGCATAAAGACCAAGGAGGAGGCAGATGCCGCCGATCGTGCCAGGAAGCATTGTCCCAGGTGCGAGAAATTCAAAGATCAGGCCATAGATACCGACCATCATCAGGATGATTGCGATGTTCGGATCGGTAATGACGGAAAGCAGGCGCGTGCGCCAGTCAGGCTCGAATTCCTGTACGGCCAAACCGGCGGTATCGAGCCGGACCTCCGTTTGACCGACCCGCACCACGTGCCCCTGTGCCTTTGCAAGGAGATCGGTGACGTCAACTGCCGTGAAATCGATGGCATGTTCGCGCACTGCCGCTGTGGATGAAAGGCTTGCAGCTTCGCGGACGGCACGCTCTGCCCAGTCCGCGTTGCGATTGCGCAATTCCGCAAGCCCACGAATGTAGGCGACTGCGTCGTTAACGGCTTTTGCTTCGTGGGCATTGCCTGGAGCTTCCGGCTGCTTGCCACCAGGTTCGCTCGGCTTCCTTTCGGGTTCCTCATCGCCGCCGAAAGGCTTTACGCCGAGCGCGATTGGTGTCGCCGCACCCAAATTGGTCCCAGGGGCCATTACCGCAATGTGGCTTGCGTAGAGAATATAGGTGCCGGCGCTGGCAGCTCGTGCTCCGCTTGGCGCGACGAAACTTGCGACAGGCACCGGCGAGGCAAGGATCGCGCGGATGATTTCCCGCATGGAGGTGTCAAGGCCGCCTGGTGTATCCATTTGCAGGACGATCAAGACCGCTTCTCGGTCGCCAGCACGCTGAATGCCTCGTACCACGTAGTCAGCAATAGCGGGCCCAATGGCGCCATTCACCTTGAGGACGACAGACGCGCGGTCAGACGCCGACGGTGCGCCGAAGCCCCAAGCTAAAAGCAGCAAAAACAACAAAGTGAAGATTGGCGGTTGCCATCGCCAACACCTCAATCCCCGCGTGCCAATCGGCGGAACGTACATGGTATGTAATGTATGTCGGAAATTACAAAGAAAAAGAAGGAGGCGTCAAAGGCTCATGTTCAAGCCGTCTTAAGCGCTCGTAAGGCGAAATCGGCTAAGCGCGTTGCACGGATGCGAGCCGCGTGGCCTTTTTGAAGGTCGCCGGCAGCCAGCGACGCGCATTCCGATGCAGCGAAACGGTTGTCGAGATGGGTGCACACTTGGAAGACATCGCCGGCACCGTCCACACTCATCCGACCCGCAGCGAAGCGCTCATGGAAGCGGTGCTGAAGGCTTTCGAAAGCGCCCTGCAAATTTGATCGAAACCGAAATCGGAATGCCGTCGACCATCCCAGATGCCATAATAATCAGATACTTCAGGATCTTCGCCAGGCGAGAATATCCTGTTCGACGAGATGTCTTACAACCGAGCTATATGTCGATAGCTTCAATATTTGGCAACCAGATCATGCAATTCTATAGAACGTCAGCGGTTAGTTCTTCCGCTTCTATGACCCATGAAGGGTTTCACTCCGCGTCATCAAGCGCTGCGAGGAGCCCAGGGTCGCATGTCACTTTCAGAAAATGAGAGATTGAATCTCCTCCACCAGGCCAGCATTCTCGATACGCCACCAACGGAAGAGTTCGATGCTATCGTGCGGCTGGCTTGCAGCATGTTCGACATGCCGATGGCCTTGGTTTCGTTCGTCGACGGGCATCGGCAGTGGTTCAAGGCCGAGCAAGGTCTCTTTTTGAAGGAGACGCCACGTGAGCAATCCTTCTGCAGCCATATCGTAGAGACGAAGTCACCGCTCATCGTCAAAAACGCCGACAAGGATTCTCGCTTTTCCGGAAATATCTTCGTCAGAGAGCGTTCGGTCCGGTTCTATGCAGGAGTGCCGCTTTCGGAAGGGGAGACCTGCTACGGCAGCTTCTGTGTCCTCGACACGAAGAGCCGTCGCTTCGGCGATCGGGATCTCGAACAGCTCCGCAGTTTGGCAAGCGTCGTCGTCGGCCTCATCCGCGAACATCGTCAGCAAAGCCTGCTGAGAGCGCAGCAACGCGAGTTGGAACTGAAGCAGGCCCGCTTCGAGCAGACCGAACGCTCTGCCAAGGTCGGCGGCTTCGAGATGGATCTCGCGACCGGCACCATCATTTGGTCGGATCAGATTTACCGCACCGTCGGACTGCCGGTCGGCAAACGCATGACCTCGGAGGAGGTGATCGGCTGCTATGCTCCTGAAGAGCGCGAGAGCGTCAGACGCAGGATACGCGATGTCCTCGATGGTTCAGCGGCCGGCATCGACAGGGAATATCGCATCATGACGCCACAAGGGGAGGAACGCTGGGTCCGCGTGGTCAGCGATATCGAGCGCTTGAGCGGCAAGCCCAGTCGTCTGTTCGGCATCGTTCAGGATGTTTCCGAGAAAGTGCGTTACGAGCAACGTCTACTCCAGGCCGCCAACGCCGATCCTTTGACCGGACTTGCCAATCGGGCAGCCTTCAATGCTCATATGGAGCGGCTCACAGCGGCCGACGCTCCTTCCATCGGCTTATTGCTGATTGACGTCGATCGCCTGAAGCAAGTGAACGATATCCTCGGCCATGCGACAGGTGACCTGCTGCTGAAAGGCGTGGCGTCACGTCTGGACGAACGCTTGGGAAAGCGAGGAAAGGTCTTTCGTCTCGGCGGCGATGAGTTCTCCGTCATTCTGGACGCGCCCGCAAGCGTACACCGCATGGGTTCGCTCGCGCGCCACCTGATCGAATATATCGGTCGCCCTCTGCAGGTTGGGGGATCGACGATACATCCGACGATAACCGTGGGTGGGGCGATTTCGGAGGGCGAGATGGATGCCGCAACGCTTTCGCAGAACGCGGACTTCGCTCTCTATCATGCCAAAGAAACGCGGCGCGGCAGCTATATACACTACGAGCCCAGCCTGCGTTCGAGGATAGCGCGTCGCATTCAAATCGTCCGGGAGGTGGAGTCGGCTCTTACCGAACATCGGATGGTGCCGCACTATCAGCCGATCGTTGCCTGTGCCGACGGTCAGGTACGGGCGTTCGAAGCGCTTGTGCGAATGCGGCGTTCGGATGGTTCAATCGTGTCGGCGGCGCAATTTCACGAGGCGTTCACAGACCCGAGCGTTGCCTATCACATTACGACCCGCATGCTCGAGCAGGTCGCGGCCGACATTCGAGGCTGGATCGACCGCGGGCTGGAATTCGGGCGGGTCAGCCTCAATATAAGCGCCTCCGATTTCATGAGGGGCGACTTGGAAACCCGGATCGTTGCCGCCTTTGCGTCAAGAGGAATTCCGCTGGATAAGCTTATGCTGGAGGTGACGGAAACGGTTTTCCTGCAGGGCTTGGAAGATGCCGTTGCAACAACCCTGCAACGTTTGCGTAGGAAAGGCCTGACAGTGGCGCTCGATGACTTCGGGACAGGTTATGCGTCGCTGACGCATTTGCGAAGTCTGCCGGTCGACATTATCAAGATCGACAAGAGCTTTATCGACACCATGCTTGTCGATGAATCGAGCCTCGCTATCGTTGAACTGGTGCTCAATCTGGCGCGGAAGCTCGATATGAAGGTCACGGCCGAAGGTGTAGAGAGTCATCGGCAGGCGATGCGTTTGCTGGAAATGGGCTGCACCACGCTGCAGGGCTATATGTTCGGCAAACCCATGAGCCGTGAACGTGTTGGCGAATATCTGTGTGCACGGAAAACCGGCGTGACGGAGAATGCCGACCGACCGCAGGAGGAACCGCGTCGTTTCCTCGGATAGCAGGGGGCGAGCTGTTTGCCGCTATCAGCCGCTTCCGACAAGGCTCAGGCGGCGGCCGTGGAAAGACCCGGATCGGCGTGATGGCAGTCAGTCAGCAGTCGGGGCGCAGCCGTCCTGTTCTTCAAGGCCGGCTTCTGTCCGGCACAGATCGATGTCGGATTCCAACAGCGTGTTCGAAAACGGCATCCGCTCGGCGGACCGACGGGGCTTGGCAAATCAGTCCGGTTGTTTGATCTCTATAGGGCTTTTCATGATGATTTCATGATGCGGAAACGGGATAGAGATGCCGGCTTTCTTGAAGGCATCCCACAGCGCCATCAGGACTTGCCCACGAACATTTGTAAGCCCGTTCGCTGGATCCGAGATCCAGAAGCGAAGCCGAAAGTCGAGCGACGAAGCGCCAAAGGCGGTCAGCCAGCAGACGGGTGGCTTATATTGGTTTGCCACCCGGGGCACGGTCGATGCTGTCGCAATGGCGATCTTAACGACTTGATGCGGGTCGCTGTTATAGGACGTCCCGAAGTCAACGTCGATCCGCACATAATCACTGGAGAACGACCAGTTGACGACCTGCTGCGATATGAAGTCTTCATTTGGAATGAGGTACTCCTTGCCATCGCGGGTGATGACGGAAACAAACCGCGAGCGCAGGTCACGGATCGACCCGAACGTGTCGCCAAGGGTGATCGTGTCACCCGGCTTGATCGACTTGTCGATCAAGATGATTATGCCGGATATGAAGTTTGAGACCACCTTTTGAAGGCCGAAGCCGATTCCGACGCCGACTGCGCCTGAGAAAATGGTCAGCGCGGTAAGGTCGACGCCAGTCGCCGACAAAGCGATGGCTCCAGCGATTATGATCAGGCTGATCTTGATGCATTTGCTGATCAACACTTTGATGGAAGGCGATAAGTCGGCCGAGCGCTGAACCCAGTGGGAAAGCATGTTGCCGATGAGGACGGCCAACCAGATCAGGGCGATCGCCAGCACGAGGGCTTTGAGCACAAGCAGAAGCGAGAGTCTCACCGCACCCAAATTAACCGCGAGTCCGTCGAGAGCAGATAGAACCGGGCCGTCAAGCCCGACTGCATAAAGCGCGATATAGCTCCAGCTGCCGATCGCGACGGCGCGTGACAGCGTCGGGTTGCGGATAATTTTGGTCAGGACGGAGATGAGGAACCATGCCGCTGCCAACGTCAGAGCCGTGGACACAAGCCAGCGTTGTGAGGGCCACGCGCTCTTGCTCAGCACAACGTTGGCGAGCCATAACCAACCGACGAGGAAAAGCCACATCATCCGGCGCATAGGAGCAATGATGACCCGAAGCAGGTCTGGATTGCCCTTGATCTGGCGCGCCTTTGCCTCCATCGCAGGCTCTGTGCGTGACGCAAGTAAGGACGCAAAACCCAAGCCCGCCACGATGATCGCAAGCTGAAAGAACGTCCATTCGTTCAGAATGAATGTCGTTAGCCACTGCTCGGCGATCTCGGTCATCTGCCTGATATTCATGATGATGATCCGATGGATGTCAGCTAAATAAAGCTAGCGCACGAGTTTAGTTCATTTGGAAGAAACAAGCACCAGCATTCCCATTTCCTCGTGCGACAGCAGTCGATGAAACGCTGCTCGCGGGTATCGATCAGCTTGCGCGCCTGCGCAGCCATGTGCGCCCTTCTATCGCTGAGCTTCACGCTGAGGATGGGTGCAGCGGCAAAGTCTGGGTCCCGCTTAAATGATAGTTCGGCGCCAACTGACACATAACGTTCATTTGAACACTATATCGAGCATCCGAGCGGCTGATGGCGAAATCCATGCCAGCCAATCACGCTTTGGAAGCAGAAAGCCCCCGTTCGGTCTTCGGTTTACAAGGCTTCAAATGTTCATGTGAACATTCCGTTGTTGCAAAGTGAAACTCGGCTGCTACCATCCACGCGTCTGGAGCGGGAGGCTGCGGACCGAGAGAAGTGGGAGAGATTATGAACAAGATCGCTTTTTTCCTGTCCGCAGGACTGACCAGCCTGTCCTTGTCCGTTCAGGCGATGGCCGCCACCAAGATCCAGTGGTGGCACGCGATGGGTGGAGAGAACGGCGCGAAGCTGGAGCAAATCGCCAAGGGCTTCAACGCGTCTCAGTCCGATTATGAAATCGTGCCGGTTTACAAGGGCACCTACGACGAGACGTTGACGGGCGCCATCGCTGCGTTCCGCGCCAACCAACAGCCGGCCATCGTGCAGGTCTATGAGGTCGGCACCGGCACCATGATGGCAGCACAGGGCGCGGTCTATCCGGTGTATCAGTTGATGAAGGACCAAGGCGAGCCCTGGGACCAGAACAAGTTCATTGCGCCGGTCGTCGGCTACTACTCGGACACCAGCGGCAACGTGTTGTCGCTGCCCTTCAATTCTTCGACGCCGATCATGTATTACAATAAGGATATCTTCAAGAAGGCCGGGCTTGATCCGGAGACGCCGCCGAAGACATGGGCCGAGGTGGAAGCCTTCTCGCGCACGATCATCAAATCGGGCGCCGCCAAATGCGGCTTCACCAGCGCCTGGATCTCCTGGATTCAGACGGAAAATCTCAACGCCCTGCACGACAAGCCTTATTCCACCAAGGCTAACGGTTTCGGCGGCCTGGATGCGGAATTCACCTTCAACAATGATCTGACGATCCGCCATTGGGGGAACCTGAAGAAGTGGCAGGACGAAGGGCTCTTCAAATTCGGCGGACCGGTCGGCGGTGATAACGCGCCTCCGATGTTCTATTCGCAGGAATGCGCGATGTACATGAACTCTTCCGCCGGCCGGGCGGGCGTCATCAACAATGCGAAAGCCTTCAAGGTGGGTTTTGCGCCGCTTCCCTATTATGACGACGTCATCAAGCAGCCGCTCAATTCGATTATCGGCGGCGCCACAGTCTGGACGCTGAAGGGGCGCCCGGATGAAGAGTATAAGGGTGTGGCAAAATTCTACACCTATCTGCAGAAGCCGGAAGTTCAGGCCGACTGGCATCAGTTCTCAGGGTACCTGCCGATCACCGAGGCTGCCTACAAGCTGAGCCAGGAGCAGGGATATTATGAAAAGAACCCCGGTGCAGATGTCGGCATCAAGCAGCTGACGCGGGTGACGCCGACCGAGAATTCCAAGGGCATCCGCTTCGGCAATTACGTCCAGGTCCGCGGCATCATCGATGACGAATTCGCGGCATTGCTCGGCGGCAAGAAGACCGCGAAGGAAGCGGTTGATTCCGTTGTCGCGCGCGGCAACGAACAGCTTCGCGATTTCGAATCCGCCAACTAAGGGCTCGGGGCAGGGCCCGCCTAGCGGACCCTGCTCTCCATCATTCTGTGAGGGCCCATGCAAACGAAACGAACCGTCTTTCCCAATAGGATTTTGCCTTATCTGCTTATTGCTCCCCAGCTTCTGATAACCGTCATCTTCTTTCTTTGGCCGGCCGCAACCGCCTTCTGGCAATCGTTCCTTCGCCAGGATGCGTTCGGTTTCAAAACGAACTTCGTCTGGTTCCAGAATTATCGCCGGCTGTTTGCCGACCCGCTCTATATGGACGCCTTTGGTCACACCCTGGTTTTCGCCGTCTCGGTGACGGTTCTGTCGACGACGATTGCGCTCACTCTGGCCGCCGCGGCCATGCGTGTGCTGCGGACGTCCCGCATCTATTCGACCTTGCTGATCTGGCCTTACGCCGTTGCGCCTGCGATCGCCGGCATACTCTGGTGGTTCATGTTCAATCCCTCGATCGGCATCATCGCCTATATGCTTCGCAGCATGGGGATCAGCTGGAACCATCTGATCAACCCGGATAATGCGATGATCCTGATCGTGATCGCCGCCACCTGGAAACAAATTTCCTATAACTTTCTGTTTTTCCTGGCCGCGCTGCAATCCGTGCCGCGCTCGCTCCAGGAAGCCGGCGCCATCGATGGCGCCGGGCCGGTGAAGCGCTTCTGGACGATCGTGTTCCCGCTGATCTCGCCGACAACCTTCTACCTGGTCGTCATCAACATCGTTTACGCCATGTTCGACACTTTCGGCATCGTTCATGCTACGACGCAGGGCGGACCGGCGCGCGCCACCGAAATCCTCGTCTACAAGGTTTATTTCGACGGCTTCATCGGCCTCAACCTGGGCTCCTCGGCAGCGCAGTCGGTCATACTGATGATCATCGTTGTTGCTCTTACCGCCGTTCAGTTCCGCTTCGTCGAACGCCGCGTGCAATATTGAGGAGCGTCAAAGGTGGTTGAAAATCGTCCTTTCCTGAATTTCCTGGCTCACCTCGTCCTTATCCTCGGCGTCGCGATCGTGATTTTCCCGGTCTATATCGCCTTCATCGCCTCGAGCCATGGCCCCAACGATTTTTTGTCCGGTGTCGTGCCGCTGGTGCCGGGACAGCACCTCATCGAGAATTATTCGACCATGCTGTCATCGGGAATGACGAGTTCCGGCGCGCCGCCGATCGGGCCGATGCTGTTCAACTCGTTGATCATGGCCGTGGGTGTCGCGGTTGGAAAGATTGCCATTTCGATCCTTTCCGCCTTCGCCATCGTCTATTTCCGGTTTCCCTTTCGCACGCTTGCCTTCTGGATGATCTTCATCACCCTGATGCTGCCGGTCGAGGTGCGCATCGTGCCGACCTACAAGGTGGTCGCCGACCTCGGAATGTTGAACAATTATGGCGGGCTCATCGTTCCGCTGATCGCGTCGGCGACGGCCACCTTCCTGTTTCGGCAGTTTTTCCTCACCGTGCCCGACGAGTTGATGGAGGCTGCGCGCGTCGACGGGGCGGGGCCGATGAAATTCTTCCGCGATATCCTGTTGCCATTGTCAGTAACCAATATCGCAGCCCTGTTCATCATCCTATTCGTGCTCGGCTGGAACCAGTATCTGTGGCCGCTCATCGTCACGACCGACCAGAGCCTTTACACCGTCGTCATGGGCATTCAGCGCATGGCCGCGGTCGCGGATGCCGAGCCACGCTGGAATCTCGTCATGGCAGCGGTCATCCTGGCCGCCTTGCCGCCCGTCCTCGTCATCGTCGCCATGCAACGCCTTTTCGTCAAAGGCCTGGTCGAAACGGAGAAATGATATGGCCCCGATCAATATCGTCGACGTCAAGAAAAACTATGGTTCGGTTCCTGCTGTCAAAGGCATCAACCTTTCTGTCAAAGACGGCGAATTCATTGTGCTCGTCGGCCCTTCCGGCTGCGGCAAGTCGACCTTGCTTCGCATGATCGCCGGATTGGAGTCGATCACCGATGGCCGAGTCGAGATCGGGGGGCGCAACGTCAACAAGGCGGAGCCGGCTGAGCGTGATATCGCCATGGTTTTCCAGAATTATGCGCTTTATCCGCATATGACGGTGCGCGGAAACCTTGAATATGGATTGAAGAACCGGGGTACGGCGCGAGCGGAAATCGATCGCCGCGTCAAGCAAGCGGCCGACATCCTCGAAATCGGGCCGATGCTGGATCGCAAGCCGCGCGAACTGTCGGGAGGACAGCGCCAGCGCGTCGCGATGGGACGGGCCATCGTGCGCGAACCGGCGGCGTTTCTTTTCGACGAGCCCCTGTCCAATCTCGACGCCAAGCTGCGCGTCCAGATGCGCGTCGAAATACGCCGGCTGCAACGCCGGCTGAAGACCACCAGCATCTACGTCACCCACGACCAGCTCGAAGCGATGACGCTTGCCGACAGGCTTGTCGTCATGAATGGCGGCCTCGTCGAACAGGTGGGAACGCCGGTCGAAGTCTACGACCGTCCGGCAAGTTTGTTCGTTGCCGGCTTCATCGGCTCTCCCCCGATGAACCTCGTGCCGCTTGAGGTGCTGGGTGCGGCCGATGCCAGGAAAGCCCTGGCCTTGCCTGACGGAACGGACATTGTCGGTCTGAGGCCGGATGCTCTTCTTATCGCAAAGCCAAACGAGCCTTCCGTTCGTCTGAACGCCATCATCGAATTGCTCGAGCCGATCGGCGGCGAAAGCCACCTGCATGTCAGACTGGGGGAGGGCCAGCAGACAGTCGTCCTGACAGTTCAGGGCCGGCCGGACTTTGCCGAGACTGCCAGGATCGAGATCTTCGCGCGGATTGATCAGATGCATCCCTTCAACAGCAAGACTGGACGACGCACGGATTGAAACGGCCGGATAGAGCTGTCCGACATCTGCAGCGTCGAAAGTGAGGAAAGAGAAAGACATGCTACAGTCAGAGCCGAGATCCGGACCCGGCCGCAGTGAGGTTCAAGCGCATCGAGGCGCATCCGCTGTCGCGCCCGAAAATACGATTGCCGCGTTTCGGGCGGCTGCCGACCAGGGCGCCGAATGGGTTGAACTTGATGTCGCGCTGCTTGGCGATGGGACCGCAGTCGTCATCCACGATGTATCGGTCGACCGTTGCTCCTCATCGACCGGCAAGCTCAGCGATCTCACCGCATCCGACCTGCGGAACGTCGACGCCGGCGCGTGGTTCGATCCCCGCTTCAAGGGCGAACCTTTGCCGACCCTTGCCGAGGTCCTGTCCGCATTGGGTGAGCTGCGGTTGAATGCCAATGTCGAGATCAAGCAGCATCCGCATCATAAATCTCTCGACCAGCTGGTGAAGACCGTTGACGAGCATCTGAAGGCGCGCGCGCCGCAGACCAAGATCATGATATCGAGCTTCGACGCGGCGGCGCTGAGGCGCATGCACGAAATCGATCCGAGTTACGAGCTTGCCATGTTGTGGAGCAGACTGCCGGATGACTGGAGCGATGTTCTCCAATCAATTCCCGCAAGAACGATCCATCTCGGTTACAAGTCTCTCAGCATCGGTTTCCTTGAGGAGGCGGCGAACCAGGGGATCAAGGTGCGGGCATGGACCTGCAACGACCCGCAGCTCCTCGCATCTTTTTGGCCTGTCGGGTTGACCGGTGTGATAACAGACGACCCGAGTGTCTATCTCTCATAGGAAATAGCGATGGGGCATCGGGTCATATCCAGTCGACAACGCGAAATACTTGCGCTGATCGAAACGGAGGGTGTCCAGTATATCGATGATCTGGCGCGCCGGTACGATCTGACGACCCAGACGATCCGCCGTGATATCAATGCCCTGTGCGATCTCGGGCACGCGCGCCGCTTTCACGGCGGTGTGGATGTGCCGGTCGAAGGCAGCAATATTTCGCTGAACGCCCGCGCCCAGCTGAACCGACGCGCCAAGCGGCTGATCGCCAAGCGGGTCGTGGCCGATATCGGCCCGGATGCGACGGTATTCCTTGGGATCGGCAGCACGGTTCAATTCGTGGCAGAGGCGTTGCGCGATCACCAGGGGCTGACCGTTATCACCAACAACATCCACGTCGCTCTTACTCTTTGCGAATCGCCGAGTGTCGAGGTCCATCTCACCGGTGGTCTGCTTCGCCATGACGACCGCGACGTGGTGGGCAGCGATGTGATCAAATTCGTCGAAAAATTCTATGCGACTTATGCCGTCGTTGGTGCCGGTGCCCTGAGCCCGGTGAACGGCCTGATGGACTTCAGCTATAGCGAGGCGCAGATCACCAATGCGCTTCTGGAGAATTCGCAAACACGTCTCTTGGCCGCAGACGTCAGCAAATGGACCCGCCACGCGGCGGTGCGCGTTGCACCTTTCAATAAAATCAACCGCTTCTACACGGACCGGCTGCCGCCTGATCCGTCGGTCGCTGCTGTGCTGGCCGAGAGCAGCATGGAGGTGGTGACCTGCGGCGAGGACATGACGTGACGTTCGTAGATCTGGCACCCTCTGCGCATGAATTGCAGCATGTGCGTTATCTCTTCACCGATATCGACGATACGCTGACGACCGAAGGCAAGCTTCTGCCGTCCACCTATGGCGCCCTTTGGGAGCTCAGCCGGGCCGGCATTGCCGTCGTGCCGGTCACGGGTGGTTCGGCCGGCTGGTGCGAACATATCGTCCGCGCCTGGCCTGTTGCCGCAGTCATCGGCGAAAGTGGTGCTTATTGCGTCACCCGCCGCAGCGGTGAGGTTGTTTTCGAATACTGGGAGAACGCCTCACTGCAGCGCGAGCGTCAACGCCGGCATCTGGATGCCATCGAAAAACTGATCTCGGAAAGAGGCGGCGCCTTCAAGATCGCTCACGACCAGGTGTTCCGCCTGGCTGACGTCGCAATCGACATTCAAGGTCATGATACCCGGGACGTCGAAGATCTGGCATCCGATATCAGGGCAATCGGCGGCACCGTCGCCATCAGTTCCATCCACATCAACACCTGGATTGGCGTTTATGACAAACGCGCCATGAGCGAACGCCTCCTGACCGGCAAGTTCGAGGTCGACCCCGTTGAATTGCCTTCCGTCACGGCGTTCGTCGGCGATTCTCGAAACGATGCGCCGATGTTCGGTTTCATCCGAAACTCTTTCGGCGTCGGCAATATCCTTCCTGTTCTTCCGCATCTGCAGCATGTGCCGAGATGGATCTCCTCCCAGCCCGCAGGACTTGGGTTTGCCGACATTGCCGGGACAATCCTGAATGCCAGGACCACCGGCGAATAAGCCGCGAGCAGCCCACACCGCCATGCGCGGCCGCACGATGCGCTGAAGACGGAGCGTCATGAAGTCTACAAAAAAACGAAGCAAGTCCCGACCAGACAAGTCTCAGCCATTGCTGCGGCAGCTCGCGGCGGTTCCTGCGAAGCTATTCGCCGGCGCCTTCCGCCAGCAGTATGGCGCCATCTGCTTCCGCTATTGCAATGGCGGGCCGAAGATCGAAATTCTGGTGATCACATCGCGCGAGAGCGCGCGCTGGGTCATACCGAAGGGGTGGCCGATGAAAGGGAAGAAGCCTTTCGAAGCCGCTGCGATCGAAGCCTGGGAGGAAGCGGGCGTGCGCGGGGCGGCGAGGAAGAAACCAGTTGGCCGCTACACCTATCTGAAGGAATTCGACGACGGCGATGTGGCGCCATGTATCGTCGACGTATTTCAGATCGAAGTCACCGAGATCGGAAACGACTTCAAGGAGCAAGGCCAGCGTATTCTCGAATGGGTCAGCCCTGATGAAGCGGCGCGACGTGTTCGAGAAGTCGAACTCAAGTCGCTGCTCGTCGAATTTGAACCGCGGGGCCAAAAGAAGTCTGACCACGGCTGATAGGGTTGTGGGGCTCCTCGTTCTGGTTACCGTTCGTGGCGGGCTCGGAAGGCAAGTTGACTCTCAATTGCCTTCGCGTCGACGGTCGTCATCACTATCGCTCGAACGGCTCGCCGAGCGAGGCGACGCCATTGAGCTTGAGCAGGCGGCGATCCGCCGAAATGATACCGAGCACGATGATCGTCACCAGATAGGGCAGGCATGCGAGCAGCTGCGAGGGAACGTTGAGCCCGGTCGCCTGGGCGGCAAGCCCCATCAGCGATACTGCGCCGAACAGGCACGCCCCGAGAAAGATGCGGCCGGTCAGCCAGGTTCCGAAGACGACGAGCGCAATTGCGATCCAGCCGCGGCCGGCAATCATCCCATCCGCCCAGAGCGGCGTGTAGATCGTCGCCGCATAGGCGCCGGCAAAGCCAGCCATGACGCCGCCGACAGCGGCTGCGGCGAAGCGGATTGCGACGACCGGGTAGCCGATCGCATGGGCCGCCTTTGGGTTTTCGCCGACGGCGCGGACAATCAAACCGACCTTGCTGTAGGCAAACATCGCCCAGATAACGAGGGTCACGGCCAGCGATAGCCAGACGACGATATCCTGGGTAAACAGGCCGCCGATGACCGGAATATCGGAAAGACCGAGAATGGCGAGCTTCGGCAGCGCCCTGACGGTCAGGCTCTCGTAGGTCTTGCCGAACAGTGCCGACAGGCCCTGTCCGAGAATCCCGATCGCAAGCCCGGTCGCGACCTGGTTTGCATTGAAGCCGAGGACGATTGCCGCAAAGATCAGGGACAAAAGCGCGCCGCCGAGGCCGGCGGCGAGAAAAGCCAGAAAATGGCCGCCGCCATGATAGACGATGATGAAGGCGATGACGGCGCCGAATGCCATCAGCCCCTCGACGCCGAGATTGAGCACGCCGGCACGCTCGACGATAAGTTCACCGAGCGCTGCGAGGAGGAAAGGTGTCGCAGCAGCCAGCATTCCGGCCAGAACGAATTCGACGGCGTTCATGCCGGGCTCCTGCTCGCTGCGGGCCGCCAGACAAGACGGTAGCGCACGAAAGCGATGGCGACGAGATAGGCAAGGAGCAGGCTGCCCTGGAAAACCCGGACGGCCGCGACCGGCAGATTGGCGGAGACCATGGCGTTGTCGCCGCCGATGTAGAGCGCCGCCATGACGATTGCAGAAACGACGATGCCGATCGGGTGCAGACCGCCGAGATAGGCGACGATAATTGCCGCATATCCGTATCCGGTTGAGATCGAGCGCTGCAGCTGACCGAGCGGGCCGGCGACTTCGGCAGCACCAGCAAGACCGGCTGCGGCTCCACCGATCAGCAGGGAAAGCCAGATTGCCCAGCTTTCCCGGAATCCGGCATAGCTCGCCGCGCGCGGCGCCAGTCCGCCGACCTGCAATTTATAGCCGATGAAGCTCTTCTGCATGAAGACCCATGCGGCGATCGACAGGAGAACGGCGAGCACGAGCGCGACATTGACGCGCGTTCCCTCGATCAGGATCGGCACCATCGCGTCATATTGGAACATGACGGACTGCGGGAAGTTGAAGCCGTTCGGATCCTTCCAGGGACCGAGCAGCAGATAATTGAGGAGCTGCACTGCAACGAAACTCAGCATCAGCGAAACCAGAATTTCGTTGGCATTGAGCCGGACGCGCCAAAAGGCGGTGAGGGACCCCCAGAATGCCCCGCCCATCATGCCGAGCAGCAGCATCGCCGGCCAGATCCATTGGCCGGTTGCGTCGGGCCACCAGATCGGAATGGCGGAGGCGAAGATCGCACCTAGCACGAATTGTCCTTCGGCACCGATGTTGAACACCTTGGCACGAAAGCCGAGCGCAAGCCCCTGCGCGATGAGGAGCAGGGGAGCGGTCTTCAGCAGCACTTCGGAGAACGACGCCCATGAGAAAAAGGGCTCAATCAGCATAGCATAGACCACCGCAGCCGGATCGCGCCCCATGGCGACGTAAAGTCCGAGATTGAGTACGATGGTGACGAGGAGCGCGATCGGCGGCGCCAGAAGGGTGGCGGCAAGCGATGCCCGCTCCCGACGGACCAGAATGGGCAGGGCGGCAAGGAAAGGTCTGCTCATGCGGTCGCTTTCTCGCGCTGCGGCTGGGCTCCGATCATATATCGGCCAATCTCTTCCGGGTTGGTCTCACGCGTGACCAGCGGCGCACTCAGCGTCCCGTGATGCAGGACCTGGATAAAATCGCTCAATTCGAACAGTTCCTCGAGTTCCTCGGAAATGACTAGGATCGCCACGCCCTCGTTGCGAAGGCGCATCAGCCGCTTGCGGATCGCCGCGGCCGCACCGATATCGACGCCCCAGGTCGGCTGGGCGAGGAAAAGAAGCTTCGGCGCCAGCATGATTTCGCGTCCGACGATGAACTTCTGCAGGTTGCCCCCGGAAAGCGACTGGGCCTCTGCCCCTGGCCCGCGCGTGCGCACGTCGAAGTCCCGGATGCAATCACTGGTGAAGGCCTTCGCCTTGACCTTGTCGAGCAGGCCATGCTTCACAAGGTTCAGCGGGTGCGCGGTCAGCAGGCTATTGAGGGTGAGCGACATCTCGGGAACCGCACCACGGCCGAGCCGGTCCTCCGGGACGAACGCGAAACCCAGCCGCCGCCGGGCGGCAGAGTCGAGCGTGCCGACGTCCTCGCCCATCATGAAGATCTGGTCGCGCTGATCCCGCGGCAACAGGGTTTCACCCGAAATCAGCGCCGCGAGTTCGCTTTGACCATTTCCCGAAATGCCGGCAATGCCGAGGATTTCGCCGGCGCGCACGGCCAGGCTGACATTGGAAAGCGGCACGGCGAAGGGGTCCGCCCGGTAATCGAGCCCGACTAGCTCCAGACGCTTTTCACCTTCGACCGAAGGCAGCGCAGGCATCGGTTCCGGCATGTCGCGGCCGATCATCATCCGGGCAAGCTCGTGCGCATCGTGCTCGCGGGGGTCGACGTGACCGGTCACCTGTCCGCCGCGCAGGATCGTAGCGCGATCGCAGAGCGACTGGATTTCTTCAAGCTTGTGAGAGATGAACAGGATGGACACGCCACCGTCCCGCAGCCGGCGCAATGTTTCGAACAGCTTTTCCACCGCCTGCGGCGGCAGCACCGAGGTCGGCTCGTCAAGGATGAGCAGTTTCGGATCGGTCATCAGGCATCGGATGATTTCCACCCGCTGCCTCTCGCCGACGGACAGCGAATGGACATGAGCGTGTGGATCGACTTCGAGGCTGAACTCATGCCCGAGCTTGCGAACGCGTTCCGCAAGATCGCACTTCTTGCCGGACACGATCAGGCGGATATTCTCGACGACCGTCAGGCTCTCGAACAGCGAGAAATGCTGGAACACCATGCCTATGCCGGCGCGCCTTGCCTCTGCGGGAGAGGCAAGGCTGAGGGCTTTCCCGTTCCACGCGACGGTGCCGCTGTCCGGCTGCTCGACGCCGTAGATCAGCTTCATCAAGGTCGATTTGCCAGCCCCGTTTTCTCCGAGGATGGCATGGATGGATCGTGGAGTGACGTCGAGATCGATCTGCCGATTGGCATCGACCGGGCCATAGCTCTTGGTAATGCCGCGCAGCGACAGGAGCGGGCTCGGCATGGCTTACTTCGGCAGCGGCGTCGTGACACCCTTGACGTGCCAGTCCATCGCGACGATCTGGGCGTCTGTCGCCGTGGTCCCCGAAGCGACACCTTCACTGCCATCAGCCTTGGTGATCGGACCGGTAAACGGCGAGAAGCTGCCATCGGCAATCTTGACCTCGATTTCCTTGATCTTGGTCATCGTATCGGCTGGGATTGCCGGGTTCCAATCGACGACCTGGACAACCTTGTCGGCAACACCGAGGAAGGCGTTGGCGCCCTTGAAGGTGCCGGCAAGATGGGCGTCGACCGACGCCTTGAAGAAGGGTGACCAGTCAGTAGCGATGCAGCCCAGATAGGTCTTCTCGGCATATTTCTTCATCGAGGAGTTGAGGTTGAATGCATAAACGCCGGCTTCCTCGCAGGCCGAGATTACCGAGGGCGTATCCTGCGCATTCGAGAAGATCACGTCGCAGCCCTGCGAGATCAGCGCCTTGGCGGCTTCCTGCTCCTTGGCTGGATCGAACCAGGAGTTGACCCAGACGACAGACACTTCGATATCCGGCTTGACGGCCTGCGCGCCCAGGGTGAAGGCGTTGATAGAGGTGATCAGCTCGGGAATGGCAAAGGCCGAGACCGAGCCGAGTTTGCCGGTCTTGGAAACGGCCGCCGCCGCCATGCCGAGCAAGTAGGTTCCCTGGAAATATTTCGCTGCGAAGGGCGAGAAGTTCGGTGCGACCTGGAAGCCCGAAGCATGCAGGACGGTCACCTTCGGATTGCGGCGGGCGATCTGCAGCGCGCCATTTTGATAGCCGAAGGAGCCGGCAATCAGGAAATGATGTCCGTCGGCGACGGTCTTGTTCATGATGCGGTCGGCGTCCGGACCTTCGGCGATGTTTTCGATGACCGTGACCTTCACCTTGTCGCCGTAGGCGGCCTTGATCGGGTCGATGCCGGCGGCAAGCGCATGACCCCAGCCGACGTCGCCGATAGGCGAGGGAACGACGAGGGCGATGCCGAGCGGTTCGTCGGCGGCAAGCGCCGAGCGGCCGGCAAAAGCCGTCGCAAGACCGGCAGCCGCCGCGCTCTTCATCAGTGATCTGCGGGTGAAATTACTAGACATGTCAGTTCCCTCTTTTGGTTTTTAGAATTCGACTGCCTCGAGAGCCGCTTCCGCGGCGGCGAAGAGCTGTGCCTCATCGAGCCCGACAAACTCACCGGCTTGCCAGACGATCCGTCCGTTGATCATGGTCAGGTCGGTCGGCATGCCGATCCCCACTTTGGCAATCAGGCTCAATGGGTCGTGGCGGGTTCCGACATAATCCATCCGCCTGGTATCGATGGCGAAGAGGTCGGCTGCCATGCCGGGAGCGAGCCGGCCGATATCGCTGCGGCCAAGCAGGCTTGCGCCACCCGTGGTCGCGTAGCTCAGGAAATCGATGGGCGCTGGAACCGGATGGGCGCGCGTCGAGGCCGTCAGGCATTGCAGCATATAGGCAGAGTGAATGCAGTGCATGAGGTTGGAATTGTCGTTCGAGGCCGCGCCATCGCAACCGAGGCCAATACGCAGGCCGAAAGCGGCCATTGCGGGTATGTCCGTCACTTCGGCGCCGACCAGATAGACCGGTTCGGGGCAATGGGAGACACCCGTGCCGCTTGCCGCCATCTTGCGCAGTTCCTCGTGTGTCAACTCCCAGCAGTGGGCATAAAAGCTGTCAGGCCCGGCAAAGCCGAGTTCGGCGCAATAGTCGACCGTACGCATTCCATGCCGTGCTTGGATGACGGGACTTTCACCTTCGCCGACATGCGTGTGCAGCCGGACGCCGCGATCACGGGCAAGCGCGACCGATTCGACGAAGGTTTCGCGGTAACAATTGACGGGCTGACAAGGGGCAACGACCACCTGCCGCATGCTGAAGGTGCCGGAATCGTGGTAGCTGTCGATCAGCCGGGCGCAATCGGCGATGAACTCGTCCGTGGTTTCCAGCATGGCGTCCGGGATCGTCGAGCCCTCGGACTTCGGCAGTGTGTTGCCACCTCGTCCCGCGTGGAAGCGCATACCGAGAAGTTCCGCCGCCTCGAACTGGCGATCGATCAGACGCTTTCCGGCGTGGCGGGGGAAGCAATATTGGTGGTCGAAGGCCGTCGTGCAGCCATGCTTGATCATCTCCGCCATGGCCGTGACCGACGAATGATAGAAGCAATCCTCGTTCAGCCGCGAGAAGATCGGATAGATCCGGTCGAGCCATTCGATCACGGAGAGCTTCGTCCAGTCGAGATCGGCGCGATTGCGCACGAAGCATTGGAAGAAGTGGTGATGGGTGTTGACGAGACCCGGATAGACAAACCAGCCGGATGCATCCTGAATGACCGTGTCGGCAGGCAAGGCCTCCTGCGACAGGTTCGTCCCGATCGCCTGGATCGCCGGACCGCAGGTCAGCAGATCGGCGTTCCGGCGCACCGCCGGCCGATTGCCGTCGTCGACGATAATCGCTGCGCAGTTCTTCAGCAGGTACCCCGCCATCTCACTTCTCCTCGCTGACGGGATGAGGGTCGGGTTTCAACTCGTGCAGCCGGTGGATGCCGGGCATTTCGATAAAACCTTCAAGGCTGCGGATGGCGCGTAGCCAAAGCCGAATGTTCGGATAGGGATCGAGCGAGATTCCGCCATCGGGCGCCAGTGCGACATAGGGGAAACAGGCGATGTCGGCGATCGTTGCGCGTTCCGACGCCAGGAACCGCATGTCGCGGAGCCGCTGCTCAAAAAGCCCGGCTTCGAGTTCGCGCAGCGCCGCGACCCCCTGTGCCTGCAGGGCCTCGATATTGCCGGGGCGCAGCAGCATCTGCTGCAGCCGTGCCCCACCGAGATTTGTCGTCAGCCGATGCGAAAAAGAGAGCCATTGTTGCACGCGCGCCGTCTCCTCGGGGGCGCTCAGACCCAGCCAGTCGGGGCCGCATCGAGCGGCGAGATAGGCGAGCATGGCGGAAGATTCGGTCAGCACCAGATCGCCATCCACGAGGATCGGGATCGAGCCTGCCGGATTGAGGGCCAGAAGCTCAGGACCACGATGTTCCATGCCGGGATGGAAATCGACCGGCCGGATATCCAGCTTGACGCCGAGGATCGCTGCCATCAGGCGGATCTTGTAACAGCTCGGCGATAGGATGTAGTCGTAGAGCTTCATTGTGCGACCAGCTGTGCGCCATAGAGATAGTTGCGGCGCTTCAGCCAGCGCCGGTAAGCGATCGATGTCAGGTCGGCCCTTGTCGGAATTTCCATGCCGGGATCGAGCGGCAGAAGCGCCGGGATCTGGTTTTCGAGGATCGACCGATCCTGCAGGAAAATCATCTGTTGAAAATGGATGAGATCCGTCATTGGCGTCACGTCGTCGAAGAGGGCCATCCACGGCCAAACGTCACAAAGGTCTTCCGCAAGCGGCTGGACGAACAGGGTAATGACATCCCATTCGCCCGGGCGGGGAGGGCAGGTCTTGTAAAGCACCGAGCAGGTCGGGGCTGGCACGCGATACATATACTCGGTCGTTATTCCGCCGATCGCCGACTTTGCAGCCTGCGGCTGGTAGAACTTCACCTGCGTCGCCCAGACTTCATCCTCTTTCTCGCGGATCTCGACTTTATAATTTTCGACCTCCGTATGCGGCTCGGCGCCGAGGATATCGGTATGAACGAACGGAAAATGCGCGATGTCGAGGAAGTTCTCGACTGCTCTTAAGGGGGAGCAGCGTACCCGCACGACACCGACGTCGACGAAGCGGCGGCCGGGCTGATCGGCCTCGGGAATGGCAAAGATCTCCTTGACGGGGGTACCGAGAGAAGACCAGACGTGACCATAGCGGAGGCGAACGGGCAGGGCACGTCCATTGTCCGATGTGACGCGTGCCGCGCCATCAGGGGTGCGTACCACCTCGATGGGCTCGCCCATCAAAGCGGTCTTGCTTCCTGCCTCGGTGAGCCCGCTGACGAGGCTGACCGGGTACCATTCGTCGATCATCGCGCCGGCTCCTTTCATGCCACATCCTTCTGGTGTGTTTCTGCCCGGCGGCGCACCGCTTCGGCGATGCGGGATGCTGTAATCCGATCTGCGACGCTGCGCCCCTGTTCGACCAGGACGTGAATGAGGGTGCATCCGATCTGCGCCGCCGGCAAAAGCCGCATCCAGGGACAATCAGCGACTGGGATGAGCCCATCCGCATCGGCTTTTCCGCCGGCCGCCGCCTCAATTGCCGCTATGTCGGCCTCCAGCGTCATCGAGCGTATGGGTATGAGACGATCAAGGCGCGGCGGCGGCATTGCTGGCTCGCCGACTGCCACCCAGACGATTCCATCTGATTCTTCGACCCGCTGGACCGCCACGCGAATCGTCTCCGGCGGCACGAGATCGGGGTGGGCAGGGATGCGAAGGCATCGTCCCTCCGGAGAATAGCTCCAGCCGTGATAGATGCAGGAGAGGGCCTCGCTCCGGACGAAGCCATGAGACAATCGCATGCCCCGATGCGGACAACGGTCCGAAGAAGCTGATGCGCGCCCGGACTGACTGCGCCAGAGAGCGATGGATCCTGACGGGGTCCAGGCCGGAATGACGGTGGCCGGCGGCAGATCGGCAGAAAGCGCGACAGGCATCCAGGAGCCGGCCGTATCGGAAGGCATGACGGTTATTTCCTCAATCTTACCAGCGGCTTGACACTGCAGACGTAGCGCGGCTTTCCAAGCTTTGCAATCTCAGCTTCAGAGGTTTGCATAAAAGATTCGCATTGGCAACAATGGTTAAATAACGGGCATTAGCTCGGGTGCTGTTCCGGCTGCGGTGTGTCTTTAGCATCTACAATCCTGCGCTGAATCGCGTCGACCCAGACATCGATCGGCCCAAGTGAACATCCCATTTCCAGCATGTCGATTAGCTCGACAGGTCCCGCGACCTCGAGTTCGATCCGGTCGGCGCCGGCATGCAAAAAATCTTGGGAAAGGCCGAGCTTGTCGGCATGACGGCGAATCCACGGGACGAACGAGGCGGACTTGACGTCGCCAAGGATCGTGATCCGTTCGCGTTCGCTCTGCCGTGGTCGTCCCATGGAATTCTCTCGCTCGTTCCGTGCTGACAGCATAGCGCTTCAATGCCGTTGTGAAAGGGGCATGAGGGAAGGTTCTGGTCGTTCCACCGATCGATGCCTAAATAGCAATCCTGCCGGGCTCCGTGGAGAAGGTGACACCAGCCGTCGCCTCCGTAGTGGTAGCCAAAGGCCGCATCTCAGAAAACGAGCGGCAGATTCTTCAGGTCGACTAGGTAGAGCGGAAGAAGGTGACGACCGAGCTCGATGACACTTCAGCCGGAGACTTGCTCCTATTGCAGGGTCGGTCCTTGAACGAAAAGATATGGCCCGCACGTCGCTCGCGGGCCTTACCTGAACACCCAGAGAAGGTTTATCAGGAAATTAAAGGTGAAGGCCGTCCCTATGCCGAAAAACTTTGCCCATAAGGGCGAGAACCCGACCTGTTGTGCGAGAATCAGCGTCACACAGACATTGATGGACAAGCCGACGAGCGCGCCGATCAGAAACAGTGAAGCGCGCTTGCGGCTTATTGCCTGATTGAAGACATAGCGGCTGGTAATGCTGTAATTGACGGCGGCGGCGATCAGCCAGCTCGATGTCGCCGAAAGGCTGAGAGGCACGCCGAGCACCAGCATGCAATGAAACATCGTGAGGTCGACGAATGCAGCGAGACCCCCAGTGAACACATAACGAATAGCTTTGGAAAAGATCATCCGGATGTCTCCTCTGCCCGAAGCGCCGCGAACACTGGGTCCGAATAGGTTGAAAAGGTCAGCCAGTCCTCCCGCGGCACGTTGGAGCGAATGAGCGGCAGGACACCAGCGCGCCGCGCCGCAAGACCGTCCCGCTCCGGTCTGTCGCCTATCAGCACCGTTTGCGCCGGACCGACACCGGCGCGCTGCATCAGCATCTGCAGGCCCCGCGGATGAGGTTTTTGGATGCCGACGCCGGGATCGCTTGCAGCCAATATGTAATCGGCCGACAAGTTCATCCTGTGCAGCTTCTCGTCGGCAGGATAATCAGAATAGATCCCGATCGCCTTATTCTGCCGTCTAAGACCGGCAAACAACTCCACCAGTCCATCATACCGGCAGGATGCGAGATGGGCGAGCGGACGGCGGCCGATCCATTCGCTGACGATTGCCTCTATCCTTTCCGCGGGCTCGCCGGTTCGCGCGACGATACGCGCCATCAGGTTCGCCTGAAAATCGTCGATCTCCTCCTCGCCGATGGTTTCACGCAAGGAACGGTAAGCGCGCAGCACCCGCAGATTGGTCAGACTGCCCCGCGCCACCGCATGAGCGATCAATTCGCCCGCCATCCGAAGGCGCAGCCTCCTCTGGCTATATAGCGTTCCGTCGACATCAAAGACGACGAGACGGATACTGCCCCAGTCGATATCATTCGCCATGATCATTGGATGGTGATGTAGTGCTGCTCGGTCAGGGTCACTAGAAGCGGAATGTCGACGAATGTCGTGAAGATGAAGGCCGCCACCAGGGCCATGACGATTGCGATCAGCCCTGGCTCGCGGAATAGCTTTTCCGGTTTCTGCGCCGTAGAGCCCGGTTTTGTCGCCATCACGAAGTAGGCAGTAAACAGGGCAACGACGAAGGGTAGGACGAGCATGTACTCAATGCGATACTTGACCAGGAAGACGGACAGGAAGGCAATCGAAAAGAGTGAATAGGCAATGCATGAGGCGGTCAGCGAGACCTGCGTATAGTGCGCGAAACTCGCCCGGTAGCTCGACAGCAGATCTTTACCATGGGACGCGACGATCTCGTCATATTCCGACAAGCGCTTGGCCGCCATAAGGAACGCGCCGCCGAACCAGTAGGCGAGGATGATCGATCCGGGCGGCAGGCTCGTTGGGTCGATCATCGACCAGCCGATCACCAAGCGGATGGGATTGTTGATCGATTCCGAGATGACGTCGAGATAGGCCTTATCCTTGCTTCTGATGGGGTCGAGATTGTAGAGGATTCCCTGAATCGCAAACAGACAGGCGACGCAGAAGAGAAGTTTGCTCGAGAGGATGGCGCAGCCGAGGCCAACGATGAGCAGCACGCTCCACTCAAGCTGAACCAGCCTGCCGTTCATCGCGCTTTGCACGGCTGGTCGCTGCGATTTCGTCGGGTGATGCCGGTCAAACTCGCGGTCGAACCACTCGTTGATGCAGTAGTTTGCGGATGCGATGCAGAGCGCGGTCACAAGGCCAAGCGGGACCGAAGACGCCAGGTCATCGTTTCTGACCCCGCGCAGAAGATAGGCGAGGATGATGCCGGGAAGGATGAAGACATGCTTCGTGCTGTGATCGAGCCGTGCAATGGCGATATAGTCGCGCAAGCCCGCTCGGCCTGATGCGGGGACGCTGCGATCACTCGAGCCTGTGTTCATACCAGACGCCTCTTTCTTCGTCAGACGGTCTATTTCTGATCATCATCCAACAGATACACGTCATAGGTTTCGAAATAATTCCCAGGGCCGAGTGTGCTTTCACCGCAGGCCTATGCCGGATGAGAAAAGAGCGAGAAAAGAAGCGAGGCAAGGCCGCGGCGAAAGCGGTGGGCGAAGGAGGTGAGCGAACTTTTGGGCGAGCGGACCACATGGAACCTCGATCCCGCATGTTTGGGTCAAGTCTTCGTGTCTTCCCATGGGGCGTTGTCCAGAGAACCGCTCGATTGCTGGAACGGTTACCAAACAGCTTGATGGCTGAACTGAAACCGGCCGGTTTCTCAGGTGGTCTCGGAACCCCTAAGTGGCGCTGGCCGCGCGCTTCGCGACGCTGCTATCCGCATTCCGTCCGAGTACCTCTAGAGCCTTTCATGTTTTGACGGAAGCATAGCCCGCATTTGAGAAGTAGTTGGCGCATTCCTCTGGCTTGATGGTGTCGGTGAGGTGGCCCAGATGGCGCCAGGTG
>NZ_JBOBHU010000021.1:0-104706 GCF_050587665.1 Rhizobium sp. Nf11,1
GGCCCGAAGCAACAAACCAGCAATCCGCCAATCCGCTTGAGTTTCTTAAGAACGAGAGACTTCGTCGCCAGCAGCGCCGCCGCCCTCGTCAGTGAGTGGGCTTATAGAGCTAACCCCTTTTCTAAGTCAACAGCGCTTTTCGAAAAAAATCATTTTTCTTTCAAGCCATTGTTTTTTCGGAAGAAGTTTCTGTGGAGCCCGTCGGTGCGGTCATTTTCCGGTTTCTGAGCTGTCTCCACCGAGCCGGAGAAGTGAACATTCGTCGGCTTTTCGTGGAAAGAGCGCCCTTTCGTCTGTCGCGCCCCGACATGATCACAATCTGCTGGTCTTTACGGACACATGATTCACACAGGCAAAATGCAGATAGGCTGCCTTTCCAGTGCACGATTTGACTTCGGTGCCCAAAATATGCACATCTTTCGCCCCAGCCAGGATGGCCGAGACATGCTTCCAGAGACGTCAAATGTAAGGACGCGGACCCGACTGCCATGATGACGGAGAAAATGATGATCCGCTCGTTGGGCAACGAGCCTCCGCTTCTGGCTGACGGCAGGCGTGCGCCTGACAAGCGAGAAGTGTCCCTGCGCTGGCTGTCGGGCACGTTCCTCACCGGCATCACCTCCTCTGTCCTGATGGGCGTCGCCCTTTTTGCCGCACTTGATGGCCGCCAGCAGCTTGCGATTCCTGCCGAGGCCTATGCGAGTGCCGTCGCAGAGGCGCATGTGGACACGAGCGTCGTCCGTGGCGGTCGGCTGATCGCGCCCGCCATCGCCGCAAAACCTTCGGACCGGGCGATCATGGAAGTATCGACCGTTGTCCACGACGGCGAGAAGGAGGTCGTGCGCCGCCAGCCCTTCGCGCATGTGAAGATGACGCTGGCCGCCAACCATGTGGCGACCGAGGACTACCCCGATTTCGATCCCCTGGCGATATTTTCCGCGGACGAACCGCAGCCCGCCCCGCAGAGCCGCACCGGCGCACTCTATGGCTCCGACGTTGAATCCGAAGTCAGTCTGAAGACCGTTCCCTTCCCGACCGCCAAGACCAGTATGAAAATGGCCTCCGGCCTGTCGCTCGAGGAGGTCGAGGAAAACGTCCGCTCCAACGGCTCCGTGCTCACCGACGGCAATACGCAGCTTGCGGCCCTTTATTACGTCGATCCGCGTCGTTTCTCCAACGAGGAAACCGATGTCGATTTGACCGCGGGCCTGTCCGCCCGCGTGCTCGAGCAGAACATGACGGTTTCTGCGCCGGAATCGATCACGCCGCAGACCGAAGAATTCGCCGACGACATCCTTCCGGTGCGCGCGGATACATCGATCGCCAAGGCCCTTGCGGATTCAGGCTATCCACAGCAATATGCCGATGGCATTGCCAATTATATCTCGCAGCAACTCGGCGCCAGCGATCTCGAAAAGGGCGACGTGCTGCGCATCGGCATTATCCAGAAGGGCGAACAGGCAAAGATCATCCGCGCCAGCGTCTACCGCGGCACCCGCCATCTGGTCACCGTGGCCCTGGACGACAAGGGCAAGTATGTGCCGGGCAGCGAGCCGCCGATGCTGGATGCGATCGCCACGGCCTTCGATGACAATACATTCGCTCCGCCGCCTGGACAGAACCTGCCGCGCGTCTATGACGGAATCTATCGTGCCGCCCTTTCCTACGGCATGACCAAGGATATGACCGCGCTGATCATCAAGTTGCTCGCAAGCAACGTCGATTTCCAGGCGCAGCTGAGACCGACCGATAAGCTGGAGGCTTTCTTCTCCGTCGCCGACAGCAGCGGCCAGGCGACCGAGGATTCCGAACTGCTCTACGTCAATGCTCGTTTTGGCGATACGCAAACGCGCTTCTATCGCTTCCAGGATCCCGATGACGGGACGGTCGATTACTTCGACGAGAACGGCAAGAGCATTCGCCAGTTCCTGTTGCGCAACCCGGTTCCGAACGGCATTTTCAAATCCGGCTTCGGCATGCGCCGCCACCCGATCCTCGGTTTCGCCCGAATGCATACAGGCGTCGATTGGGCCGCGCCACGTGGCACCGCGATCATCGCCGCCGGCAATGGCACAGTCGAAAAAGCCGGTTGGGATTCCGGCGGATACGGCAATCAGACGATCATCCGCCATGCCAATGGCTACGAATCCTCCTACAATCACCAGAGCGCCATCGCCAAAGGCGTCGTTCCCGGCGCGAAAATACGTCAGGGCCAGGTGATCGGCTGGGTCGGCACCACGGGAGAATCAACCGGCCCGCACCTGCATTACGAGCTGATCGTCAACGGCACCAAGGTCGATCCGTTGCGCATCCGCCTTCCGGGCGGGAAATCGCTACAGGGCGAGGCGCTGGCGAAATTCGAAGACGAGCGAAAGCGTATCGATACGCTGCTGAACAACCCGACGCCGGAGCAGGTGGCGAGCAAGTAATCTCTAAACGAAATGGCGGCCGAAGCCGCCATTTCTCATTCCGAAGCAAACTAAATTAAGCCGCAGCGCTGACCGTCTGCCGCGTGCTGAACTGCAGCCGGTCCGAGCCGTTCGTCACCTTGACAGTCGATCCGTCCGGCACCTGGCCCGACAGGATCTGCTCGGCCAACGGGTCCTGCACGAACTTCTGGATAACCCGCTTCAGCGGCCTTGCGCCGTAAATCGGATCGTAACCCTTGTTCGCCAGCCAGTGACGAGCGTCCTCGTCAAGGTCGATGACGATCTTGCGTTCGGACAGCAATGCCACCAGCCGCTTCAGCTGAATGTCGACGATCGCACCCATCTCCTCGCGTTTCAGGCGGTGGAAGAGAATGATCTCATCGATGCGGTTCAGGAATTCCGGCCGGAAATGCCCACGCACGACATCCATCACCTGCTCGCGAACCGTATCGCTATCGTCGCCGTCCCGGAGCTGCGTCAGATATTCGGCTCCGAGGTTCGAGGTCATGATGATCATCGTATTGCGGAAATCGACTGTCCGGCCCTGGCCGTCTGTCAGCCGTCCGTCGTCAAGCACCTGCAGCAGGATGTTGAAGACGTCGGGATGTGCCTTCTCGATCTCGTCGAACAGCACGACCTGATACGGCCGTCGGCGTACGGCTTCCGTCAGCGCTCCGCCTTCGTCATAGCCGACGTAGCCGGGAGGTGCACCGATCAGTCGGGCGACGGAGTGTTTCTCCATGTATTCCGACATGTCCATGCGCACCATCGCCGTTTCGTCATCGAAGAGGAAGCGGGCGAGCGCCTTGGTGAGCTCCGTCTTGCCGACGCCGGTCGGGCCGAGGAAGATGAACGAGCCGATAGGCCGGTTCGGATCTTGCAGGCCGGCGCGGGCGCGGCGGACGGCGCGCGACACGGCCTGAACCGCATCGCCCTGGCCGATCACCGATTTTGCCAGCTCGTCTTCCATCCGAAGCAGCTTGTCACGTTCGCCTTCAAGCATCTTGTCGACCGGGATGCCGGTCCAGCGGGAAACGACATGGGCGATATTGTCGGGGCTGACGACCTCCTGCACCATCGCGCCGCGCTCGCCGTCCTGCTTCTCAGCTTCGACCAGTTGCTTTTCGAGATCCGGAATGACGCCGTAGGTCAGTTCGCCGGCGCGCTGGAACTCGCCCTTGCGCTGGGCGATCGCCAGTTCGTTGCGGGCATCGTCGAGCTGCTTCTTGAGATCGGCGGCAAGGCCGAGCTTCTGCTTTTCCGCCTGCCAGCGGGCCGTAAGCGCATCGGCCTCCTCTTCAAGCGCGGTGAGTTCGGTCTCAAGCCGCTTCAGCCGGTCGGCGGAAGCAACGTCGGTTTCCTTCTTCAGCGCCTCGCGCTCGATCTTCATCTGAATGATCCGGCGGTCGAGTTCATCGAGTTCTTCCGGCTTGGAATCCACCTGCATGCGCAGTCGCGCCGCTGCCTCATCCATCAGATCGATCGCCTTGTCGGGCAAAAAGCGATCCGTGATATAGCGGTGGGACAGCGTCGCGGCGGCGACCAGCGCCGCATCGGCGATGCGCACCTTGTGATGTTGCTCGTATTTCTCCTTGAGGCCGCGCAGAATCGAGATCGTGTCTTCGACCGTCGGTTCGTCGACGACGACGGGCTGGAAGCGGCGCGCAAGCGCCGGATCCTTCTCGACATGTTTGCGATACTCGTCGAGCGTTGTCGCGCCGACGCAATGCAGCTCGCCGCGGGCAAGGGCGGGCTTCAGAAGGTTCGAGGCATCCATCGCCCCGTCCGCTTTGCCGGCACCGACCAGCGTGTGCATTTCGTCGATGAACAGGATGATCTCGCCGTTTTCCGCCTGCACTTCATTGAGCACGGCCTTCAGCCGCTCTTCGAATTCGCCGCGGTATTTTGCGCCGGCAATCAGCGCGCCCATGTCGAGCGCCATCAGCTTCTTGTCCTTGAGCGATTCCGGCACGTCACCGTTGACGATGCGCAGAGCCAGACCTTCGACGATCGCGGTCTTTCCGACGCCCGGCTCGCCGATCAGCACCGGATTGTTCTTGGTGCGGCGCGACAGGACCTGGATGGTGCGGCGGATCTCATCGTCACGGCCGATCACCGGATCGAGCTTGCCCTCGCGGGCCTCGCCAGTGAGGTCGCGGGCGAACTTCTTGAGTGAATCGAAGCCCTGCTCGGCACTGGCCGAGTCCGCCGTCCGGCCCTTGCGGATATCGTTGATGACCTGGTTGAGGCCTTGAGCCGTCACTCCCGCATTCTTCAGCGTCGAATAAGTCGAAGCCGAGGTCTCGATCGCCAGCGCCTGCAGCAGACGTTCGACCGTGACGAAACTGTCGCCGGCTTTCTTGGCCGCCTCTTCCGCGGTCGAAAGCACCTTGGCGAGCGGCTGCGCTAAGTAGATGTTGCCGTTGCCGCCTGATATCTTCGGCAACTTGGCAAGAGCCGCGTCATTGGCGAGGCGAGCAGCCTTGACATCACCGCCGGCACGCTCGATCAGCGACGCGGCCATGCCCTGATCGTCGTCGAGCAGCACTTTGAGCACATGCTCGGGTGAAAATTGCTGATGCCCCTGCGCCAGCGCATAGGTCTGGGCCGACTGGATGAAACCGCGCACCCGCTCGGAATATTTCTCGATATTCATATTCTACCTCCATTGATCGCCCTGCCCTTACGAGGCGCAGACCGATGATTGAGATCGACCCCCTGAAAAGGCAGGTCGCGCTTGGCCCGTCTGGGATTTGGGCGAAGCAGTCGAAGAGAATATGGTACGCTGTTCCGGGAGTTTAAAGAGCCCATAAGACGAAAATCCCCGGTACGAAGGCCGGGGATTTTCAAGGAAATTCGAACAGATGGCATAAGTACCCGGCTCTCCCCGAAAGGAGCCAGATCCCTTATTCCGATGCGGCATCCGCCAGAACCGGTGCCTCGGCGGAAGCACCCTCGCCTTCGGAGGCTGCATCGCCGTCTGCGCCGCGACGCGGGCGACGGGGACGATTGCCGGGGCTACGACGACGGGGCTGGCGTTCGCGTGACTGGCCGGCAGAGCCTTCCTCATCCATGGCGACCTCGGCGGGAATGCCTTCGATCTCCGGCTGTGGGCCGGTTCCGTCGATGATTTCGGGCTGGGGTGCCGAGGCAGGCGCCGCAACTGGTGCCGGCGCGGGCTTTGTCTGCGCCTGCGGCTGATGCTGTCTGCTCTGCGGCGGCTGGACGACGACGACATCGTCGCCATCGTTGTCGCTGACATCGATGTCGTCGCTGTCGCGATCCGTCGCGTCGCGGTCATTGTAGTCGCTGCGGTCGTCGCGCTGGAACCGCTCCTGCATCTGCGCCTGAGCGCTGGCAATGATCCGATTGTAATGCTCGGCGTGCTGAAGATAATTCTCGGCTATCACACGGTCGCCGGAGCTCTGGGCATCACGGGCAAGCTGCGCATATTTCTCCGCGATATGCTGTGCAGTACCGCGAATCTTCACATCGGGGCCGGAGCTGTCATAGGTCCGGGTCAGCGGGTTGCCGCCCTTGCGGTTGAAATTGTTGTTATTGTTATTTCCGCCGCCGCCATTGTTATTGTTGTTACCACGCCCTCGACCGCGCTTGTTTTGCTGTCCTGGCCTCATAGATCGTTCACCTGAATTCTCTGTTTGTGATGGATACATGGCACCAACCGCCATGACCGGAAAACCGGGTCAGGACCTTTGTGCCGCGAGCATACTGCGCCTTTGCGCCGACCTGCCGCTTGGTTCTCAAGTCAGTTTGACTGATTCACGCGTTGGGTCGTGTTCAACCGTTGAAACTCTCGTTTAAAAGAGCGGACCCCCGAGGCAAACCAAGTACCGAACGAATCTCGTTCATTCCTATCTGCCCAACACGTGTCCGCAACCTATATTGCTTCCCTGGGAAATCCAAGCCTTTTCTTCGCAATAGCAATAATGTCCCGCCCAATGCCGCAATTATCGCCTTTTACGCGAGCGCGAAAACGAGCGCCCTGTCGTTCTGACCATAATCTTTCACGGATTTGAGGCACCTGAAGCCTTCCGCTTCGAAGATCGCCGTCACATCGTTTCGCTGATCGTAGCCGATTTCCAGTCCCACGACCCCTTCGGGCCTCATGAACCTTGCCGCATCCTTGGCTATGGCTTTGTAAGCGTCAAGCCCATCCGGGCCGCCATCCAGCGCTGCAACCGGATCAAATTTCGTCACTTCAGGAGCGAGATCGTGAATGACATTGGAGGCAATATAGGGCGGATTTGAGACAATCGCGTGAAACGAGCCCTGGATGTTCTCGAACCATCTCGACTGCACGGCCTGAAAGCGATCCTGCAACCCATTTCTTTCTGCGTTTGACTTTGCCGTCCGAAGTGCATCCGACGATATGTCGCTGCCGATACCTGACGCCTCGGGACATTCGCTCAAAAGCGCAAGGCATATCGCCCCAGTCCCGGTTCCGATATCAAGAATATGGAGATGGCGTTGCGCCATTGCAAGGTCCTTCAGATAAGGAAGCACCGTATCGACCAGGATTTCCGTATCCGGACGCGGCTCCAGAGTTTCCGCCGACAAGCCAAGCGGCAGACCATAAAATTCCCGCTCGCCCAGAATACGATGCACCGGCTCATGGCCGAGCCGGCGTTCCACCGCCTTGAAAATCACATCAATCTGCTCAGGTGAAAGCCTCTCAGCCGACCGCGTCAACAGCTCCGTCGACGACAGCTTCAAAAGACCTGCGACAAGCAGCCGCGCATCGGTCGCCGGATCGACAATACCCGCCTCGGTGAAACGACGGCGCGCTTCGGCAAGCGTATCGGCGACCGTAGCGCTCACTGCTGTTCGCCGAGCTGCGCCAGCTGGCTTGCCTGGTAGTCGGCCATCAGCGCGTCGACGACCTCCTCGATCTCGCCTTCCATCATCCGGTCGAGCTTGTAAAGCGTCAGATTGATGCGATGGTCCGTGACGCGCCCCTGAGGGAAATTGTAGGTACGGATGCGTTCGGAACGATCACCGGAGCCGACCTGGCTCTTGCGATCGGCCGAGCGCTCGCTGTCGGCGCGCTGCCGCTCGGCGTCGTAAAGCCTGGAGCGCAGCACCTGCATCGCCTTGGCGCGGTTCTGATGCTGCGATTTTTCCGAGCTGGTGACGACGATGCCTGTCGGCAGGTGGGTGATGCGCACTGCCGAGTCCGTGGTATTGACGTGCTGGCCGCCGGCTCCCGAAGAGCGCATGGTGTCGATGCGGATGTCTTCCGGCCGGATCTCGATGTCGATCTCCTCAGCCTCCGGCAGCACCGCCACCGTTGCGGCCGACGTGTGAATGCGCCCGCCCGCCTCGGTCTCCGGCACGCGCTGCACGCGGTGCACGCCAGATTCGAATTTCAGCTTAGCGAAGACGCCCCTTCCGGTGATCGTCGCAATGATTTCCTTATAGCCGCCGGCTTCGCCCTCGCTTGCCGAGAGCACTTCGACTTTCCAGCCCTTCTCGGAGGCGAAACGCTCGTACATGCGAAAGAGATCACCGGCGAAAAGTGCTGCTTCCGAGCCGCCGGTGCCGGCGCGGATTTCGAGGATTGCGCTTTTCTCGTCGGCCGCATCTTTCGGCAGAAGCAGAATTTGCATCTCCTGCTCCAGCGCCTCGATCCGCTCCTTCACCTCGGGCAGTTCGAGTTCGGCGAGGTCTCGCATCTCACGATCGACCGATTTGTCCTCGAGCAGCGTTTCGAGATCGGCAAGCTCGGCGACAGCCTTTTCATAGGCGCGGATCTTCGTCACGACAGGCTGCAGCTCGGAATATTCGGATGCAAGCTTCACATAAACATCGGCGGCTGGACCGGCCGACATGCGCGCTTCGATCTCGCCGAAACGGCGTTCCAGCTCGCGCATCTTTTCAACGGGAAGCTTCGCCACCCTGCACTCCGATTCTTCTTATATTTCTCTAAAGGGGAATATTGTGGCTCTCGGCGAAGCGGGCAAGCACCTCGCGCATCGGCACCGTGCTGCGATGATCGTCCAGCACTTCGTCCATCGCCTTCGCCAATGCCCCGACATCAAGCCCGAGCAGCATTGCCTTTACCGGACCAATCGAGGCCGGCGACATCGAGATCGAGCGAAAGCCGACGCCAAGCAGCGCCATTGCCGAAAGTGGCTTGCCGGCAAGCTCCCCGCAAAGCGTCACGGGCGTCTTGTTCCGATCCGCCCCACGCACGATATCGCGGAGGATCCGCAGGAAAGGCTTGCCAAGAGGGTCGAAGCGATCCGACACCCGCGCATTGCCACGATCGACCGCCATAGAAAACTGGAAGAGGTCGTTGGAACCGACCGAGACGAAATCGACCGCCTCCATCAGTTCGTCAAGCTGCCAGAGCAGCGCGGGTACCTCCAGCATCGCTCCGAATTGCAGCTTGCGCGGCAGCCCATGCCCGAAGCGCGATAGATGCTGCACTTCCTTCTGCAGGAGCTCGCGCACAATCTTCAACTCGGAAACCTCGGTCACCATCGGCACCATCAGCTTCAGCTCGGTGCCGGCCGATGCCTTCAGCAGGGCGCGCAGCTGGGTGCGCAACAATCCCGGCCGGTCGAGCGACAGCCGGATCGCGCGCCAGCCGAGCGCGGGATTTTCTTCCTCATGGCCTCGGAAATAAGGCACCACCTTGTCGCCGCCGATATCGAGCGTGCGGAAGGTGACCACGCGGCCTGCCGCCTGTTTGATCACATTACGGTAGAACTGCTCCTGCTCTTCCGCCTTCGGCATGGTCGAAGCGATCATGAACTGCAGCTCGGTGCGGAAGAGACCGATACCCTCCGCACCCGATTCCGAGAGCTGCGGCAGGTCGACCAGCAGGCCGGCATTCATCATCAGCGAAATCCGCTGGCCGTCCTTGGTGACCGGCTCGATGGCGCGCAACGCCCGGAACTGCTCCTGCCGCCTCGCGCGGAAGCGCACCTTTTCTTCATAGGAGCGCCGGTGATCGGCCATCGGGCGAAGATGCACATGCCCTTCGTCGGCGTCGATGATCACGGCATCGCCATTCTCGGCGAGCGCCACAACGCCCGCCGCCTGGCCGATGACGGGAATGCCCATGGCGCGGGCGACGATCACCACATGGCTTGTCACCGCCCCTTCTTCCAGCACCAGTCCGCGCACATTGGCGCGGGGATAATCGAGCAGCTCGGCCGCTCCCATGGCCCGCGCCAGGATAATCGCGTCATTGGGAAAACCTTCGGCGGTCGTGCGCCCGGTATAACCCGTCAACTGCCTGAGCAATCGGTTCGCCAGATCCTCGAAATCATGCATGCGTTCGCGCAGATAAGGGTCGGTCAACCGCATCATCCGCGCCTTGGTGTCGCTCTGCACCTTTTCGACCGCCGCTTCGGCCGTCAGGCCGTTGCGGATCGCCTCCTCGAGCTTGCGCACCCAGCCCTGGTCATGCGCGAACATACGATAGGTTTCGAGCACCTCGCGATGCTCGCCCTCCATCGACACGTCACGGCGCGACAGCATGTCGTCAATCGAGATCCTCAGCGACCCCATGGCCTCCGCCAGCCGCCGGATCTCCTTCTCCGTATCCTCGTTCAGCAGGTTGGTGACGACGATGCGCGGCTCGTGCAAGACGACATAGCCGAGGCCGATGCCGTCATTATAGGTGTCGCCGTCGATCGTCACCGAGCGTGTCAGATCGAGTTCGAGGCCGGGCTTGGTGATCTTCTTGAGCTCGCCGGTGGCGATCATCTCGGCAAGCACCATCGCCGTCGTTTCGAGCGCTTCCACTTCCTCGTCGCGATAGTTGCGGCTCGCCTTGTTCTGCACGACGAGAACGCCAAGCGAGCGCCCGGTCCTGAGGATCGGCACACCGAGGAAGGAATGGTAGATTTCTTCGCCCGTCTCCGGCAGGTAACGGAAGGCCGGATGCGACTGCGCGTCGGAAAGGTTCAGCGGCTGCGCCGAGGCCGCAATCGTGCCGACCAGGCCCTGTCCCATCTTCAGCTGCGCCAGGTGCACCGCCTCTCGGTTCAGGCCTTCGGTCGCATAGAGTTCGAGCACACCGTCGGCGCGCAGCACGTAGACGGAGCAGACTTCCGCCACCATGTTGCTGGCAATCTGGCGGACGATCCGGTCAAGACGATCCTGCGGCTCCAGCGGCTCTGCCATCAACTCGCGCAGCCGCCTGAGCAGCACGCGCGGACCGCCGGAAAGGTCTCTCATGGCGTCTCAAGCTCCCGAAACAACGCACTCAGTCCCGGCAGGCCGGCCCTCGTCTACTCAACCTGAAGGGGCAGGCCGCCCACTGGGAATCAATTCTTATCCAGACCGTAGCAGGAATGCAAAGTCCTGACAGCGAGTTCTGCATAGGGACCGTCGATCAGGATGGAAATCTTGATCTCGGAGGTGGTGATCGCCTTGATGTTGATGCCTTTTTCGGCAAGTGCACGAAACGCGGTGGCAGCAACACCCGCATGGCTGCGCATGCCGATTCCGATGACCGAGACTTTCACCAGCCCCGATTCGTTCTGCACGACATCGTAACCGATCTTCTCCTTATGGTCGCCGAGCACCTTGATCGCCTTCTCGACGTCGCCTGACGGCACGGTGAAGGTCATGTCGGTCTTCGATCCGTCCTCGGAGATATTCTGGACGATCATGTCGACATTGATATGGGATTCGGCAAGCGGCCCGAAGATCGCGGCGGAGACGCCCGGCCGGTCGGCAAGACGGCGAAGCGAGATCTGAGCCTCATCCTTGGCATAGGCGATGCCGGTGACTACTTCCTGTTCCACGATTTCATCCTCGTCACAAATCAGCGTTCCGGGCGGGTTCAACAGATCGCCCATGCCCGGAGCATCGGGATCTTCGAAAGACGATCGCACAAAGGTACGCACCTTGTGCACCATGGCAAGCTCGACCGAGCGCACCTGCAGCACCTTGGCGCCGAGCGAGGCCATTTCGAGCATTTCCTCGAAGGCGATCTTCTTCAGCCTGCGCGCCTGCGGCACGATACGCGGATCGGTCGTATAGACCCCGTCCACATCAGTATAGATATCGCAGCGATCCGCTTTGACAGCCGCGGCAATGGCGACGGCCGACGTGTCCGATCCGCCGCGTCCCAGAGTGGCGATGCGGTTGTCGGGTCCCAGCCCCTGGAAGCCGGCGATGACGGCGACCTGTCCCTCGCCCATGCGTTTGATGATGTCGGAGCCGTCGATTTCCAGAATCCGGGCAGCGCCATGCGCATTGTCCGTGCGGATCGGAATCTGCCATCCCTGCCAGGACCGCGCATTAATATCCATGGCCTGCAATGCAATCGCCAACAGCCCCGAGGTCACCTGCTCGCCGGAGGCGACGACGGCATCATATTCCCGTGCATCGTAAAATGGCGAATTGGCGCCGATGACCTTCGGCGTACCCTGCACCCAGCCGACCAACTCATTGGTCTTGCCGGACATGGCCGAGACCACCACCGCGACCTCGTGGCCGGCATCGACTTCGCGTTTCACGTGGCGGGCAACATTCTTGATGCGGTCCAGGTCAGCGACGGACGTGCCGCCGAATTTCATTACGATGCGTGCCATATGCCTCTACCACGACTGGCGCCGGACAGCGGAAACCCGACCCGGCATCACGAAAGCTCTGGGGCGAACCGCTTGGCGAAAGAGCCGGGCTTCCATTTCTGGAACCGCTCTAAAGCCCAGGCCCCTGAAGGCCCCAAGTTGCGGCGTCTCTTAGCGAGTTTGGCGGGGGGAGGCAAGCGTACACGATAAAAGCAATTACCGGCCATTTGCACGCTCGCCCCTCCCTTATGCGCCGCCCCTTGACTTATGCCCCCGATCGTCCGACTTCACATGACATGAACGATGGAGAACACCATGACGGAAACCGCCAGAAGCACGATCGACCAGGGCGAAGTGGACCGCTTCTCGGCGATGGCGGCGGAATGGTGGAGCCCGACCGGCAAGTTCAAGCCACTGCACAAGTTCAATCCCGTTCGCCTCGCCTATATAAGAGACAAGGCCTGCGAGAATTTCGGACGTGATCCGAAAAGCGCCCGGCCGCTCGAAGGTCTGCGCGTGCTCGATATCGGCTGCGGCGGCGGCCTCCTGTCTGAGCCCGTCGCGCGCATGGGCGCCTCCGTCGTCGGCGCCGATCCTTCCGAGAAGAACATCGGCATTGCTTCGACCCACGCTAAGGCGTCCGGCGTCCCTGTGGACTATCGCGCCGTCACTGCCGAGGAGCTTGCAGATGCCGGCGAGACCTTCGATATCGTCTTGAACATGGAAGTGGTCGAACACGTCGCCGACGTCGAACTCTTCATGACGACCTGCGCGAAAATGGTCCGCCCCGGCGGCCTGATCTTCGTCGCCACCATCAACCGCACAATGAAGGCGGCGGCCCTTGCCATCTTCGCCGCCGAGAACATCTTGCGCTGGCTGCCGCGCGGGACGCATCAATATGAAAAGCTGGTGCGCCCCGAAGAATTGGAAAAGCCGCTCGCGGCAAGCGGTCTCGAGATCACCGACCGCACCGGCGTCTTCTTCAACCCGCTGTCGAACCAGTGGAATCTGTCCCGAGATATGGATGTGAACTATATGTTGCTGGCGAAGCGTCCGGCATAATTCCCGGAGGTAATAAGCCGGCTACACTTTAGCGGATGCTCCCGCCAAGAAGGCCGGGTGCACTGACTGCATCTTAGTTTACGTCCTCCGGCAGCACTGGAATGGCGGCGATCTCAATGCCCTCTTCGACGAGCGCCTGGGCCTCGTCGACCGTCGCCTGGCCGATGATGCCGCGGGCATCCGTCTCGCCATAGTGGATCTTGCGGGCTTCCTCAGGGAACTTCGCACCGACATCCTCGGAATTGGCCTTGACGGCCGCGACCGCCTCTTTCAGCTTTTCCAGGGCCTCGCGGCGCATGGCGTCCATCGCCAGCGTCTGCCGCTCGTCCTTCTTGCGCGCGGTCGACACCGAAGGCGCCATCAGGAGCTTGGAGACGGCGGCGGAATGGCAGACCGGGCAGGTCAGAAAGCCGCTGGCGACCTGGCGGTCGAAATCGGCGCTTTCCGAAAACCAGCCTTCGAACTCATGGGCATTGTCACAGGTAAGGGAATAGCGGATCAAGCGGCGACGCCTCCTGCGACTGCCCCCGCGATCTTCTCGACCGAGAATTCCCGGCCATTCCTCAGGTTCGGGATCTTGTCACGGGCGGCCTTGACCGCGCCGGGATCGATCTCGGCGAGGATGATCGCCTCGCCGGTCGCGCCGGCGGACACCAATACCGTTCCCCAAGGATCGATAATCATCGAATTGCCAAAAGTCTCGCGTCCGTCCTCGTGGCGGCCGGCTTGCGCAGCAGCAATGACGAAGACGCCGTTCTCGATCGCGCGTGCCCTCAGCAGGATTTCCCAATGCGCCTCACCGGTCTGCCTGGTGAACGCGGCGGGAACCGTCATAACCTCGGCACCGGCGATCGCCTGCGCACGGAAGAGCGCCGGAAATCGAACGTCATAGCAAATGGCGAAGCCCATTTCTGCGAAGGGCAGCGACAGGACGCGCGCTTCCGAGCCGGCCGTATAGGCCGCACTTTCGCGCCAGCTTTCGCCATTGTCGAGATCGACGTCGAACATGTGGATCTTGTCATAACGATTGAGAATCCGCCCATCGGGACCGAACAAGAACCCGCGGTTGGCAATCTTGCCGTCGGCAAGCGCGATCGGCGTCGATCCGACATGCATGTAGATGCCAAGTTCCGCTGCAAGCGCCGAACCGGTCTTGACGATGATATCGCGCGTCTCGTCGGCAAGCACGGCGCGTGCCGCCGCCCGATCACGCTGCAACATTCCGGTCATTTCGGGCGTCTGCACATAGGTCGCGCCTTGAGCGGCAGCCTCGCGCACCAGCCGCGCCATCGCTGCGGCGTTCTTTTCCGGATCGACCCCGGAGCACATCTGGACGGCGGCGGCCTTGAAGCTCATCGGTTCGTCCTCAGGCCGCCAGCATCGGATCGAGCTTGCCGGCCCGGTCGAGCGCGAAGAGGTCGTCGCAGCCGCCGACATGTTTGGTGCCGATGAAGATCTGCGGAAATGTCGTGCGCCCGTTCGCCTTGCCGATCATCTCCTGGCGAAGATCCGGCGAATAAGTCGCGTCGTGCTCGACGTAGTCGACACCCTTCTGTTCGAGAAGGGATTTGGCGCGGCTGCAATAGCCGCAGAACTGCCGTGTATAGATCGTGACGGGTACCATGATATCTCCAGACGAATGCCGGGTATTTTCTGTCATATAGGCTCGGAGAGAGCCCTTGCAAAGGTCAAAACCGTTATCTCGGCCGCACCCGCTTTGCGCAGCGTCCGGCTGGCGGCGGCGACCGTCGCCCCGGTCGTATAGACGTCGTCGACAAGCACAATACGCTTGCCGAAAACGTCGTTCTCGCAGCCTTTGGCAATCGCGAAAGCGCCCCTGACATTGTCCTCGCGCGCCTTGGCGCCGAGGCCGACCTGCTGACTGGTGCGCTTGACGCGGATGAGCGTTGCGGCAAGCAGCGGCTTGCCCGATAGGCTCGCCATATGGCGGGCAAGTTCGGCAGCCTGGTTGAACTTACGAGCCAGCATGCGGGTGCGGTGCAACGGCACCGGGATCAGCGCATCGCAGCTTTCCACCGCGCCGTCGGAGGCGCGCAGCATCCAGCCGGCCATCATCGGCGCCAGATCGGTACGATCGCGATATTTCAAACCGTGAACGAGATCTCGGATGGCATGATCGTGCGTCGCCGCTGACCGCAACCGGTCGAAAGGCGGCGGATTGGCGATCGCCTCGGCGCTGAGGATGCCGACGCCGAGATCATGCGAGAAGGGAATGCCGAGCACTTCGCAATAGGGCCGCTCGATGAATCGGATGCCGGACCAGCATTTCGCACACAGTCCGCGATGGTCGCCGGTCGAAATGCCGCAGACGGAACAGGCGGGCGGATAGAGAAAATCGGCGAGCGCCGAAAACGGTCGCAGGAGATGCGCCCGGAGCAATTCTGCCGGACATTCGGGTTGGATCCGTTTCATAAGGTCGAGACTAGCCTGTTCTCTTCGAAAGGAAAATCGCCTTGCCGCTTCAGCGAGCCGGGACTATGGACATTCCCATGGAAACGATCTTCGACAGAGCCCTGATCGCCGCACATCGCCATCGCGCGCTTGTTAACAACGACCTGAAAGCCGCTTTCCTGCTCGACATCGCGGCCCAGGAAATGGCCGAGAGGCTTGATGTCGTCGAGCGGCGCTTCGACACCGCCGTTGAATTGCATGGCACGACCGGTGCAGCCGCCCGCGCGGCGCTGGCGACGGGCAAGATCGGCGCGATGATCCGTGTCGAGAGCGAAAGGGCCTATGCGGTCCCTGTCGAAACCTTGATCGAGGCGCCGCTCGAGGAGGTGCCGCTTGCGCCGCAATCGGTCAATCTCATCCTCGCGCCGCTCAACCTTCATCTGACCAACGATACGCCCGGCGTTTTCATCCAGATTCGTCGTGCCCTGAAGCCGGACGGCCTGTTCCTGGCGGCCATTCCCGGCGCCGGCACGCTGCAGGAACTGCGTGAAGTGCTTTTGGCAGCCGAGGTCGAGATGACGGGCGGCGCAAGCCCGCGCGTCATTCCTTTCGCCGATGTGCGCGATATCGGCAGTCTGATGCAGCGCGCCGGCTTCACCCTTCCGGTGATCGACGCTGAGAACTATACGGTCCGATATGACTCGCTCTTTCCGCTGATGCGCGATCTCAGGGCGATGGGCATGAGCAATCCGCTTGCAGCCCGCAGCCGCATGCCGCTGACGCGCGCCTTCTTCCTGCGCGCCGCAGAGATCTACGCCGAACGATATTCCGATCCCGACGGACGCATTCGCGCGACATTCTCGATCATCTATGTCTCCGGATGGGCTCCGCACGAGAGCCAACAGAAGCCGCTCCAGCCGGGCTCGGCCAAAGCACGCCTTGCCGACGCGCTGAAAGTGGACGAACACAGGCTCAAGCAGTGATCGTCCGCAGCTTCTTCAATTGACGGTGATATTGTTGCTGACCACGTTGAAGACGTTCTGCAGGCTGCCGGTGAAGATGCCGAGACCGGAGACAAGTGCCGTGCAAATGATGGCGGCGATCAGGCCGTATTCCACCGCCGTTGCACCGATGTCATCTCCAAGAAATGCTTTCCAAAGACGCATTACCCCAACCTTCTGCGTGAGCCGCCTGCAACGATCAATTCCACAGCCACCGAGCGATGGCCGTCATTCCAGCGTCCGGCTTCAGCAACCGGCGCCGACGCCGTAGCCTTGGACGACGCAGACTGAGCCGGGCGTGTCCTGAAGGACGCTACGACGAATCGTATAGTGCTTGCCGCTTTCGTTCTTCGGAATCGATCCGGTCGTGATCGTATCGAAATCGACAGGTGCGCTCGCAAAGACGCTTTTCTTCGAGGAATCCGCAAGCATGGGCGTCAGAATCAACGTCAACGCGACCACCGCCGTGCCGAACAGAAGGGCGATATTGAGCGCACCCGTCCTGCGCGAGGCAGACGAAGCCCGTTCCTTTTCCCGGACAGCTTTCCAGAAATCATCGTCCATGACGTCAAGCCTTTTAATACACGCACGCCAGATGCTTGATTGAGGCCGATCTTTGGCAGAAGGTGTTAAACGATCCATTAATATCCACAGCCGAAAATGCCGCGGCGAGACAATAATCAGCCAATGCTAAAGTAAATCCTGCAACATCGGGATCAGCGGCTCATCGGCCGGCGGCATCGGGTAATCCCGTAGCGCCTGCGCACGCACCCATTTCAGAGCCTGCCCCTCGCGGCCCTGGGCAATCCCCTCATAGCGCCGGCAGATATAAAGCGGCATCAGCAGGTGGAACGTCTCGTAGGAATGGCTGGCAAAGGTGAGCGGCGCCAGGCAGGCGATCTTGGTCTTGACACCAAGCTCCTCCTCGAGCTCGCGCACCAGCGTCTCCTCCGGAGTCTCGCCGGGCTCGACTTTCCCTCCGGGAAACTCCCAGAGCCCCGCCAGCGACTTTCCCTCAGGACGCTGTGCCAATAGGATACGCCCGTCGGCATCGATCAGCGCACAGGCGGCGACCAGCAATATCTTTCGGCCTGCCTCGCTCATCGCGACCCTCGCTGCCAATAGCAGTAATGATAGGCGTCGCGAAACCCGAGGCGCTCGTAAAGCGCGATGGCCGGGCGATTGGAAAGCTTGACCTGCAGCCAGGCCGAACGGGCGCTACGCATGCGCGCCCAGCGTAGCGCTGACGTCAAGATTTCGGTGCCGAGCCCTTCGCGCCGTCGCGTTTCGCAGACCGAAAGCGACATGATGCCGGCAAGATCGTTATCCTGGACGCAGAGCACGGTCGCGAGCGGTCCCTCCACGGCATTCTCGATGAGGAAAAGCCCCGACGGCGGCTTGATCGCCGAAATGATTTCGGCAAGCGCCGGTTTCAGGCTCACTGGCGCCCCGTCGACCGCCAGGTTGGCATCGACGAAACGACCGACATCGTGGGTCGGAAGATGATCGAGAGTGTCCGGCAGCTCGGCCTCGGTGAGATCGCAGGTCATCACCACGGTCTCGTCGAACCGTGTCCAGTTCCGGGCGCTGAGAAGCTCGATCAGCACCGGCGAGGCGAGCGGTGTCTGACGGACCACGGCGGCGCGGCCATAGGCCTCGAACTTCCGGCTCGCCTTTTCCAGACGGATCTCGACATCGCGATGGTCCGAGGGGTCGAGCGGCACAATGGAATTCAGCCGGTTGGAGGGGTGGCCCGCCGTCAGCCGCACCTGCCAGCTGCCGTCATATTGCACAGACGCCGCCGGCCAGGCGCGAAAGCCGACGGCCTCCAGCCTGCGGACCAGCGGCAAATTCTTTGAAGATATGGATGCCTGGCCCAATGGACGATCAGCTCCGATAGTCGCCATTGATTGCAACATATTCCTTGGTGAGGTCGCAGGTCCAGACGGTTGCCGACCCCGTACCGAGGCCGATATCGACTTTAACGGGGATGTCCTGCGCTTTCATCACATTCGAGGCGGCTGCCTCGGAATAATCCGGGTCACGCTCGCCGTTGACGGCGACCCTGATATCACCGAACCAGATGGCGAGCCGGTCACGATCCGCCATCTCCCCGGCTTTGCCGACGGCCATGACAATACGGCCCCAATTGGCGTCTTCGCCGGCGGCCGCCGTCTTGACCAGCGGCGAATTGGCGATCGACAGCGCAATGCGCTTGGCGGCGGCATCGCTCTCGGCGCCCGTTACAGTGATTTCGAGCATCTTGGTGGCGCCTTCGCCGTCGCGCACAACCTGCAGCGACAGGTCCTTCAGCACTTCGTTCAGGGCGGCGCGGAAAGCTGCTAGGCGCGGATCGTCGGCGCGTTCGATGTGGGCCTGGCCGTCCTCGGCCGCAGCCCCCGTCGCAAACAGCATCAGCGTATCGGAGGTGGACGTGTCGCTGTCGACGGTCATGGAATTGAAGGTCGGCCCGACGCCGTCGGACAGAAGCGCCTGTAGCGCTTCGGAGGCGATATCGGCATCGGTGACGACGAAGGAGAGCATAGTCGCCATGTCGGGCGCAATCATGCCTGCGCCTTTGGCAATGCCGTTGATCGTCACGGCCACGCCGCCGATCTCGGCGCTGCGGGTCGAAACTTTCGGATAGGTATCGGTCGTCATGATCGCCTTGGCGGCTTCGAACCAGAAATCGCCGATCGCCTCGGCCTGCATCCTGTCAAGAACGCCAGCGAATTTGGTGGCATCGAGCGGCTCACCGATGACGCCGGTCGATGCCAGATAGATCTCGTTTTCGCCGCAGCCGACGGCCGCAGCAGCCGACTTCGCCGTCAGCGCGGTCGCCTGACGGCCCTTCATGCCGGTAAAGGCATTGGCATTGCCGGAATTGACGACGACGGCGCGCGCAGTGCCGTGGGGCAGGTTCGCACGGCAGAAATCGACTGGCGCGGAGGGGCATTTGGAACGGGTGAAGACGCCCGCGACCGATGCCGGCTTATCGAAGACCATCATCAGCACGTCGGTGCGGTTCTTGTACTTGATGCCGGCCGAAGCCGTCGCCATGCGCACGCCGCGCAGCGAAGGCATCGGAACGAAGGATTTCGGGGCGAGCGGCGAAACGGAACCGGACATGATGAAACCTGCCAATGAGCATTTCCCGGCGACTGAAAGAACCGGCTCGCCGGCCGGAAATGCGACAACAACGATAAGGAAGGGCCCGGAAGAACCGGGCCCTATGCGAATATTTACTGCTTCGGCGCCGGCTGGGCGGGCTCGCTGCCCGGCTCCGGCTGCTTGTTGGCCTCGTCGTAACCCTTGCGCAAAGTCTCGTCCGAGATCTCGATCTTGGCAGAAGACTTCGCCTGATTGAGCAGGGCAAGATACTTGTCGCGCATGACGAGCTGACGAACCTGGTCCTGCACCTGATCGAAAGGCGGCGGCGGAGCGTCGCGCTTGTCCTCGACCTTGATGACATGATAGCCGAAATCAGTCTTGACCGGCGTTTTCGAATAGGCACCCTTCTCGAGCGCGAAGGCCGCGTCCTCGAATTCCTTCACCATACGGCCGCGCGAGAAATAGCCGAGATCGCCACCTTCCGACTTGTTGGGGTCGGTGGATTTTTCCTTGGCGAGTTCGGCGAAATCCTTGCCGGCGTCAAGCTGCTTGATGATGTCCTTGGCTTCGTCCTCAGTCTTGACCAGGATGTGGCGGGCGTGGACTTCTTCCTGCTTCGGCAGGGCTGCGACTTCCTTGTCGTAACGAGCCTTGATTTCGTCAGGCGTCACTGTGTCGACGACGTGCTTCTTGAAATAGGCGTTGTGAAGCTCACGATCGGTGAGATACTGCATGCGCTTCTTGAATTCGTCGGTCTGGTCGAGCTTCTCAGTCGTGGCGCCGGTCGCAAGCAGTTTCACATCGATGGCTGCGGAGAGCGCCGCGACCTTCTTCTGGTCATCGGGAAGCTGCGCCAGCTGCGGATCGAGGTTGGCAACGGCGAGATCGAGTTCAGACTGGTGGATCTCCAGATTGCCGACCATGGCGACGACGGCGTCCTCTGCATGGGCCGGAGCCTGGAATGCAACAAAAGTTGCAAACGCCAGCACGGCGAATTTATTGGTGCTCAACATCAAATAACCCTTCACAGTTACATCGCCGGCTTCAGCATCGCCTGTTCCAGCTCAAAATAGCCATCAACACCGGATTGTGGCCTTTCTGTATCCGCCAAATCCGTTGACATCATTCGACCCCCCTCTTATCTGTCACGCAACCTCGCGTCCAGAACAGTTTCCGGGCGTTTCAAGGCGTGCGCCTGATTTTCGGCTGGGCCACGGACAAGAAACGTCGCGGATGAATATTGAGAAAGGACCAGTCACATGGTCAGCTTTGGCGGTATAGCCCGCAAGTTATTTGGGTCGTCCAATGATCGCCGCGTGCGGTCCTACCAGCCGAACGTCGCCGCGATCAACTCCATCGAAGAGAAGACGAAGGCGCTGACGGACGAGCAGCTCGCGGCAAAGACCGTCGAATTCCGCGCCCTTCTCGCCGAAGGCAAGACGCTCGACGACATTCTGATTCCCGCCTTCGCCGTCGTGCGCGAGGCGTCGCGCCGCGTTCTCGGCCTGCGACCTTTTGACGTACAGCTGATCGGCGGCATGATCCTGCATTCGAATGCGATCGCCGAGATGAAGACCGGCGAAGGCAAGACCCTCGTCGCCACCCTGCCGGTCTATCTGAACGCGCTTTCCGGCAAGGGCGTGCACGTCGTCACCGTCAACGACTATCTGGCTCAGCGCGATGCCGCGACCATGGGCCGCGTCTACAGCTTCCTCGGCATGACCACAGGCGTCATCGTCCATGGCCTCTCCGACGAGGAGCGCCGCGCGGCCTATGCCTGCGACATCACCTATGCCACCAACAACGAGCTTGGCTTCGATTATCTGCGCGATAACATGAAGTACGAGAAGAATCAGATGGTCCAGCGCGGCCACAATTTCGCGATCGTCGACGAAGTCGACTCGATTCTCGTCGACGAGGCGCGCACGCCGCTGATCATTTCCGGTCCGCTCGACGACCGTTCCGAGCTCTACAATACGATCGACGCCTTCATTCCGCTGCTCGCGCCCAGCGATTACGAGATCGACGAGAAGCAGCGTTCCGCCAACTTCTCCGAAGAGGGCACCGAGAAGCTGGAAAACCTGCTCCGCCAGGCTGGCCTCTTGAAGGGTAACGCGCTCTACGACATCGAGAACGTCGCAATCGTCCACCACATCAACAATGCGCTCAAGGCCCACAAGCTCTTTCAGCGCGACAAGGACTATATCGTCCGCAACGACGAAGTCGTCATCATCGATGAATTCACCGGCCGCATGATGCCGGGGCGGCGCTATTCGGAAGGCCAGCACCAGGCGCTCGAAGCCAAGGAAAAGGTGCAGATCCAGCCGGAAAACCAGACGCTGGCTTCGATCACTTTCCAGAACTACTTCCGCATGTACGATAAGCTCGCCGGCATGACCGGCACTGCGCAGACGGAAGCGGAAGAATTCGCCAACATCTATAATCTCGACGTGGTCGAAGTCCCGACCAACCTGCCGATCAAGCGTATCGACGAGGACGATGAGGTCTATCGGACCTTCGACGAGAAGTTCAAGGCGATCATCGACGAGATCCTCGATGCTCATAAGCGCGGTCAGCCGGTGCTCGTCGGTACGACCTCGATCGAGAAGTCGGAGCTGCTTGCCGAGCGCCTGCGCAAGCAGGGTTTCAACGACTTCCAGGTGCTGAACGCCCGCTACCACGAGCAGGAAGCCTATATCGTTGCCCAGGCCGGTGTACCGGGCGCCGTCACGATCGCCACCAATATGGCCGGCCGCGGCACCGACATTCAGCTCGGCGGCAACCTGGAAATGCGTATCGAGCGCGAGCTCGGCGATGTCGAAGCCGGTCCGGAGCGCGACGCAAAGGTCCAGGCGATCGTCGAGGAAATCAAAACTCTCAAGGAAAAGGCGCTTGCTGCCGGCGGTCTCTACGTCATCGCCACCGAACGCCACGAAAGCCGCCGTATCGACAACCAGCTGCGCGGCCGCTCCGGCCGTCAGGGCGACCCCGGCCGCTCGAAATTCTACCTTTCGCTTCAGGACGACCTGATGCGCATCTTCGGCTCCGACCGCATGGACAGCATGCTGACCAAGCTCGGCCTCAAGGAGGGCGAGGCGATCGTCCATCCGTGGATCAACAAGGCTCTCGAGCGCGCGCAGAAGAAGGTCGAAGCCCGCAACTTCGATATCCGCAAGAATCTGCTGAAGTATGACGACGTCCTCAACGATCAGCGCAAGGTGATTTTTGAGCAGCGTCTCGAGCTGATGGAATCGACCAATATTTCCGAGACCGTGTCCGACATGCGCCGCGAAGTGATCGAGGATCTGGTTGAAAAGCATATCCCCGAGCGCGCCTATGCCGAACAATGGGATGCCGTCGGCCTGAAGACCGGTGTTGCCAATATTCTGAACCTCGATCTGCCGATCGAGGAGTGGTTCAAGGAAGAAGGCATCGGCGAAGACGACATTCGCGAGCGCCTGACGCAAGCCGCCAACGCCGCCTTTACCGAAAAGGCCGAGCGCTTCGGCGACGACATCATGCATTATGTCGAACGCTCGATCGTCATGCAGACGCTCGATCATCTCTGGCGCGAGCATATCGTCAACCTCGACCACCTGCGCTCCGTCATCGGTTTCCGCGGCTATGCCCAGCGCGATCCGCTGCAGGAATACAAGTCGGAAGCCTTCGAACTCTTCACCGGCCTCCTCAACAATCTGCGCGAGGCCGTCACGGCCCAGCTGATGCGCGTCGAGCTGGTGCAGCAGGCGCCGGCTGAGCCGGAACCGCCGCTGATGCAGGCCCATCATCTCGATCCGACGACCGGGGAGGACGATTTCGCCCCGATCTACCAGGCCTCCGAAGTCATCGTCTCGCCTGAAAACCGCAATCCGGAGGACCCCACCACCTGGGGCAAGGTCGGGCGCAATGAGGCCTGCCCTTGCGGCTCCGGCAAGAAATACAAGCATTGCCACGGTGCTTTCGAGCAGGTCTGAGGCAAATTGCGAGAAAGCTGAAAATGCCGCCTCCGAGGCGGCATTTTCTTTTCTGCGGCAGCACCGAAACCCGGATTTCGCAGCCGAATGGCGACCTGGTCCGGAACCGTTTCTTAACCCTGCTCTGTCAAGACTTCAGAGACGATTTGCCTGACCTCAGAGTTTTGCGTGTTCATCATGGCGGTCATAGAAACAGCGGAGAAACTGCTGCCCGCGGGCCTGCGCCCGGTCGGCGGCCGCACGCTGCGCATGTTTGCCGCCATGCTCACTGAACGCGGCGAAAAGGCCGCGGCCCGGCGCATGGCGCTGACGGCCTTCTCGATCCGCATCCTCAGCGCCGCGCTGGCCTTTATCTCGCAGATCGTGCTCGCGCGGCTGATGGGCGAATATGAATATGGCATCTTCGTTTTCGTCTGGGTGCTGATCGTCCTCGTCGGCGATCTCTCCTGTCTCGGCTTCCACACCGCCATCGTCCGCTTCCTGCCGCAGTACAAGGCAGCGGGCGCCTTCGAGGAAATCCGCGGCCTGACCGGCACTGCGCGTATCTTCGCGATGCTTTCCGGCACGGTGATGCTCGCCGCCGGCATGATCGGGCTGCATTTCTTCGGCGATATGATCGAAACCTATTATCTCGTCCCGATCTTCCTCGGCCTGCTTGCCATGCCGATGATCGCGCTCGGCGATATTCTGGAAGGCACCTCGCGGGCGAACCATTGGCCGGTGATGGCGCTGAGCCCGGTCTATATCGTCCGGCCGATTCTCATCATCGTCTTCATGCTGATTGCGATTGCGATGGGCGCAGCGCATACGGCCGTCACCGCCATGCAGGCAGCGCTTGCCGCCACTTTCGTCACCGCGCTGGGCCAGTATGGCGCGACACTCTATCGCCTTCGCCGGCACTATGACGAAGGTCCGCGCAAGGTCGATTTCCTCGCCTGGCTGAGCGTCGCCTTCCCGATCTTCATCATCGAGGGTGTGAGTTTCCTGCTCACCAATTCCGATGTCATCGTCGTCGGCATTTTCCTTGAACCGCACGATGTCGCCATCTATTTCGCCGCCGCCAAAACCATGGCGCTGGTGCATTTCATCAATTTCTCGGTCAAGGCCGCGTCCGGCCCGCGCTTTTCCTCGATCATCGCCGAAGGCGATCAATCCCAGCTCGCCAACGCCGCCGCCGACGCCGCCCGCTGGACCTTCTGGCCAGCGCTCGGGGTCGGTCTCGTCGTCCTCGCGGCCGGCCATCTGCTGCTGTCGCTGTTCGGCGGCGCCTTCACGTCAGGTTATCTTGTCATGGCGATCCTGCTCGCCGGCATCCTTGCCAAGTCACTGGTCGGCCCGGCTGAAACGCTGCTGATGATGGCGGGCAAGCAGAACCTCTGTGTGGCGCTCTATGCCGGCGCATTGGCTGCCAATGTCGGCCTCAACCTCGCTTTGAGCCCGCACTACGGCATCGAAGGCACCGCCATCGCCACGGCCTCGGCCATGGCAGTCGAGGCTATCCTCCTGCATGTCGCCGTGCGCCGCACGCTCGGCATCGCCCTCTTCGCCTTCGCCAGCCCCTCCGCCGCAACGCCAGAAATGAGAGTTCGATAGATGGTGCGCCTGCCCCCCGTCACCGAAAGCACCGACAGCATCAGCAACCGCATGATCCATGAGCTCGCGGCGCTGCATTTCGAAGCGCCGCAGGCCGAGGCCCGTGCCGAGATCGGCCGGCCGGGGCGCGAGCTCTGCCTCTATCCTGGCAAGCTCGGCTACGAACTTCAGGATGAGCTCGACTTCCTGTCCAACCGGGCGATGGAACCGAACGTCTTTTTCTCCGGCCGCTTCCTTGCGCCCGCCATGCCGCGGATCGAAGACCGGCAGGTCAATTTCGCCCTGATCCGCGATCACGGCGCCGGCCGTAGCCGCATGCGTTTCCTCCTGCCGTTTTCGGTCGACAGACCGGGCTTTGCCGTCGGCCCCTCGATTATCCGCGGCTGGTCGAACAGCTTCGGCCCGCTCGGCACACCGCTCGTCGACAGCGAAGACGCGGCCGAAACCCTCGACAATCTCTTCGAGGGGCTGACTGCTCCCGATCTCAATCTGCCGAACACACTGGTCTTGCCCGACCTGAGATTGAACGGCATTTTCGTGCGTATGCTCAAGGCCGTGGCGCTCGGCCGCAATCTTCCGCTCACCGTGGCCAATCCCTATCTGCGCCCCATGCTGCAGAGTGAGGAAGAGGCGCCCGCCTATCTCGGCAAAACAATATCCTCGTCGCATATGCGCGAGATGCGCCGACAGTGGCGCCTGCTTGAGGAACAGGGAACGGCGGTCTATGCCGTCGCCCGCCAGCCGCGCGACGTCCACGTCCGCTTTGAGGAATTCCTGGCGATGGAGGCCGGCGGCTGGAAGGGCAAACGCCGAAGTGCTCTCGTCACCGATCGCTACCATACCGCCTTCGCGCGCGAAGCCGTCTCGAACCTTGCCGCCGTCGACGCCGTGCGCATCCATACGATCGATCTCAACGGCAAGGCGATCGCCGCCATCGTCGTTCTGATGATGGGCGGCGAGGCCTATACCTGGAAGACGGCCTATGACGAGAACTATGCCCGCTATTCGCCGGGCAAGCTCCTGATGAGCGAGCTCACGGAATGGCACCTCGATGACGCCAATATTGTGCGCTCGGATTCCTGCGCCGTCTCCGACCACCCGATCATGAGCCGCTTCTGGCAGGAGCGCGAGGAGATGGGAACTTTGGTCATCGGTCTGACGCAGAATGGCGACCGCGACATGCGCCAGGCCGCCGCCCAGCTGCACATGTATCGCAGCACCCGCAACATGGCGAAAATGCTGCGCGAGAAGATCATGTCGCTCGCCGGCCGAGGCTAAAGCATCTCCGGGATGCTTAGCCCTCAGCCGCAGCCTTCTCCCGCAGCAGCCGGCGGATGACCTTGCCGGTTGTCGTCAACGGCAATGACTCGACGAATTCCACCTCGCGCGGATATTCGTGCATCGAAAGCCGCATCTTCACCCATTCCCTGATTTCGGCGGCCAGCGCCTCGCTCGGCGAATGACCGGGTGACAGCACGATATAGGCCTTGACGATCTCGGTGCGCACCGCATCGGGTTTGCCGACGGCCGCGGCCAGCTGCACGGCGGGATGGCCGATCAGGCAATCCTCGATCTCGGCCGGGCCGATGCGATATCCGGACGATGTGATCACGTCGTCGTCGCGGCCTTCGAAGGTGACGTAGCCGTCTTCGTCCTGCCGGCCGATGTCGCCGGTAAGCAGCCAGCCGTGGAGAAATTTTCGTTCGGTCGCCGCCGCGTCGTTCCAATAGCCGAGGAACATGACGGGATCGGGACTGGCGATAGCGATCTGACCGGATTCGCCCGCCGGCAGTTCGTCACCGGCCTCGCTGACGATCGCGACACGATGGCCGGGCACCGCGCGTCCGATAGCGCCGGCCTTGGTGACGCCAAAGGCGGCACTCGACGACAGCACGAAATTGCATTCCGTCTGGCCGTAGAATTCGTTGACGGTGATGCCGAGCGTGCGCTGCGCCCAATCATAGGTCTCGCGGCCGAGTGCTTCTCCCGCCGAGCCGATGGTGCGCAGCACCAGATCATATTTCGACCTGGGGTCGGAAACCGACCGCATCAGCCGAAGCGCCGTCGGTGGAATGAAGGCATTGCGCACCTTCATCTCTGCCATGATCCGATAGGCCATCTCGGCATCGAATTTCTGCGCCGGCGACGAGACGACGGGGACGCCGAGCAGAAGGCTCGGCAGCAACGCGTTGAGCAGCCCGCCGGCCCAGGCCCAGTCGGACGGGGTCCAGACCTTGTCGCCCGCCTTGGGAAACCCTTCATGGGCGAACTGCATGCCAGGGACATGCCCGGGCAGAACACGGTGGCCATGCAATGCGCCCTTGGGCGACCCCGTCGTGCCCGAGGTGAAGATCATCAGCGCCGGATCGTCGGGCGTTGTCTTCTCTCCCTCGAAGACCGGCGCATGCGAGGCGGTCAGATCGGCAAAGGAGAGGGCGTCGGCAGCGTCGCTGACGCTGATCATTTGTCGCAGCTCCGGCAGGCGATCGCGGATTTGCCGGACCCGATCAAGGCCGAAATCATTGGTGATGATTGCCGCCGCGCCTGAGATTCTGAGCCGATATTCGAGCGCCTCGACGCCGAACAGCAGTGCCAGTGGCAGGGCGATTGCACCCATTTTATAGATCGCGACGTGCGCAATCACGGTCTCGAAGGACTGGGGCATCAGCAGAGCGACACGATCGCCACGCTTGATGCCGAGCGACGCCAGCGCATTGGCGAACATGGAGGAAGTACCGGAAAGCTCGCCATAGGTCAGCGAACGATGATTGCCGTCCGGACTGAAATGCTCCAGACAGACGCGCTCCGGATGTCGCACCGCCCATTCGTCGCTAACGGCGCGGCCGATATTGAAATCCTCCGGAATCCGCCAGGAAAAATCACGGTAGAGATCGCCATAACGATCGAAGGACGGCAGTCGCATAGTCGGATTCCGGTGAAATGCTGCACCAGCTAACACCTTGCGGCGCGGATACGCAAGCTGCAGGGAAAAACGGCAGATCACGCACCAGTGGGGGCATTGTCCGGAGATTGTTTATTCAGCCCCTGCGACTTTCGCGGTTGCGCACTAGATCATGAAACGCGCGCGGGGTTATCTCAAGTCTTGGAGTTTTTCATGGAATACGTCAAATTCGGAAAGACCGGGCTCGAAGTCTCGAAAATCTGCCTGGGCTGTATGACCTTCGGTGATCCCGGCCGCGGCAATCATGCCTGGAGCCTGCGGGAAGAGGAAAGCCGGACGATCATCAAACAGGCGATCGACCTCGGCATCAATTTCCTCGACACCGCCAATACCTATTCCAACGGTTCCTCGGAGGAGATCGTCGGCCGCGCGATCAAAGACTTCGCCAAGCGCGAGGACATCGTGCTGGCGACCAAGGTGTTCAACCGCATGCGGCCGGGCCCGAACGGCGCCGGTCTGTCACGCAAAGCGATCTTCGACGAGATCGACAATAGCTTGCGCCGTCTCGGCACCGACTATGTCGACCTCTACCAGATCCATCGTTTCGACTATATGACGCCGATCGAGGAAACGCTGGAAGCACTGCATGACATCGTCAAATCGGGCAAGGCGCGTTATATCGGCGCCTCGTCGATGTATGCTTGGCAATTCGCCAAGGCACTCTACATCTCTCGGCTGAACGGCTGGACCGAGTTCGTCAGCATGCAGAACCACCTGAACTTGCTTTACCGGGAAGAAGAGCGGGAAATGCTGCCCTTCTGCGAAGACCAGAAGATCGCCGTCATCCCCTGGAGCCCGCTGGCCCGTGGCCGCCTGACCCGCGACTGGGACGAGACGACGGCGCGTAGCGAAACCGACGAATTCGGCAAGACGCTTTACACGCAGTCCGTCGATGCCGACCGCAAGATCGTCAATGCCGTCGCCGAAATCGCCGGAGCCCGGGGCATTTCCCGCGCCCAGGTCGCCACCGCCTGGATCCTGCAGAAGAACGTGGTCACTGCGCCGATCATCGGCGCATCCAAACCGAACCACCTGACGGACGCCGTTGCCTCGCTGTCGGTCAAACTCACCACCGAGGAAATCGCGGCACTCGAAGCGCCCTACATCCCGCACGCCATCGCCGGCTTCAAATAGCCGCCGGCATCTCGATCGGCAGACTGGCGTGGAGAGGGTCGGAACATCGGCATCGGCGCTCGGGATTATGCCCGGCTGGCGGGATCGAGCTGCCGACGCATCGTCACCAGGAACTGCTCGGCAAGTCCCCTGTCCTCGACGGCGCGCGCAAGAATCACGGCACCCATCATCGATGAGAGCGTCGTCGCGGCATTGGCGCGGCGCTCCTCTTCGGTCTCGCCGGGAACGATATCGGCAAGTGTGTCGACCAGTACGGACAACCCATCGCTGAAGACCGCGCGGACCGCGCCGCGGCTGCGGCTCACCTCCTGGATCAAGGTGGCGAAGACGCAGCTGCCGCCTGGATCGTCAACAGTGCGCCAGTGGATATAATGGTCGAGAAGCGCTTGCAGCGGCCTGTCCGGAGACTCGGCAATATGTTCCTTCCAGCGCCTCTCGACCTTGTCGATCAGCTTGCGGCTGACCTCAAGTGCCAGCTCGTCCTTCGAACTGAAGTGGCCGTAGAAGCCGCCATGCGTCAGCCCCGCCGCCTTCATGATGTCGGCGACGCCGACACCGTCGAAACCGTTCTCGCGAAAGAGCACGCCGGCAACAGTGAGGATCCTCTCGCGGTTCTCGGCAAATTTTTCGCGGCTGACCCGCATCTTCATTCTCCAGAAATCGTCGCTTGACAAAATATATGATGTCCATCATGAATAAGCAAGAAATATGATGACCATCATGTAAATTGGTTCTGTACCTTCCCCAACCTGAATTCGAATGGAATCCCCTCATGGTTTCAACAGTTCTTGCCTCCTCCCTTGCGCGGCGCAACATTCATTACGGTTGGGTCGTCGTTGCCGCCACCTTTCTGACTATGCTGGTGACAGCAGGCGCCATGGGCGCGCCCGGCGTCCTCATCAAGCCGCTCCAGGACGAGTTCGGCTGGGAAACGTCGCAGATTTCCTCTGCGCTGGCGATTCGCTTGATCCTTTTCGGCTTCATGGGTCCGTTCGCCGCTGCCTTCATGAATTATTTCGGCGTCCGTAAGGTTATCGTCTTTGCGCTGGCGCTGATCGGCGCGGGCTTTGTCGGCTCGCTGTTCATGACAAAGCTTTGGCATCTGCTGGCGCTGTGGGGTGTCGTCGTCGGCTTCGGCACCGGCCTGACGGCGATGGTGCTGGCGGCGACGGTTTCGACGCGCTGGTTCGTCAAGCATCGCGGACTTGTCGTCGGCATGCTCTCGGCAAGCTCGGCGACCGGGCAGCTCGTCTTCCTGCCGCTGATGGCGGAACTGACCGAACGTTACGGCTGGCGTGCCACCGTGTTCTTCGTCTGCGCCATGATCATGGCGGCCGCCCTTCTCGTCCTTCTCTTCATGCGTGACCGCCCCTCGGACGTGAATCTGCCATTATTGGGAGAAGCCCATGTGGCGCCGGCGCCGACCCGAACGACGCTCGGCGCTGCGCTGATGACGCCGATCACCACGCTCCGTGAAATCTCGACGACCTCGACTTTCTGGATATTGTTTGCCACCTTCTTCATCTGCGGCCTCAGCACCAACGGCCTGATCCAGACCCATTTCGTCACCCTCTGCGGCGATTTCGGCATCGTGCCGGTTGCCGCCGCCAGCGTCCTTGCCGTCATGGGCATCTTCGATTTCTTCGGCACCATCGGCTCCGGCTGGCTCTCCGACCGCTTCGACAATCGTTGGCTGCTCTTCTGGTATTACGGCCTGCGCGGTCTCTCGCTGCTCTATCTGCCGTTCAGCGATTTCAGCTTCTACGGCCTCTCCATCTTTGCCATCTTCTACGGCCTCGATTGGATCGCCACCGTGCCGCCCACCGTCAAGATCGCCGCCGATCGCTTCGGCCGCGAAAAGGCCGGTCTCGTCTTCGGCTGGGTCTTTGCCGGCCACCAGCTGGGCGCTGCCACGGCAGCCTATGGCGCCGGCCTGTCTCGCACGGAATTATCGAGCTACCTGCCCGCCTTTTTCGTCGCCGGCGCCTTCTGCCTGCTGGCCTCGATCCTGGCGATTACGCTGAAGAAGTCCGGCCTGCCCAATGCGGCACCCGCTGCCGCTCATTGAGATCGACAGGATCCGGCCTCGTAACGAGGCCGGATTCCCGCGGCATCGCCGCGATAACTTCGCTCGCCCGTCTTGCGCGCTCGCCCGCTCGCATGTTAGACACCCGCCTCGTCTGGATCCGTTGCCCCATTGGCGGAATTGGTAGACGCGCTCGACTCAAAATCGAGTTTCGAAAGAAGTGCTGGTTCGACCCCGGCATGGGGCACCACTCACAAAAACGAGAGCTGTTTTTGTTTGGATTTTTTGCTGGTTTTGTCCCACAAACTTCAATGCTGGAAAGTGTGGGACAAATTTGATCCAGTTTCGTTCCAGATTGAGTGGTTACTACAAAGGTAACGTGATTAGGGGAGTTGGCATAATTGCCACACCCTCCTTGTACGTCTAGAGTGGTATTGCCATCTTAGACGCAGTGTGCAACTTGTATCAGCGGCGCCGCCATTAACGTGAGGTTAACGGAAGAAGCGCCATAATCGCGGTAACATCGAGAGACATATGAGCGGAACTCTTTCCATCTCCTGTCGTTCAGACCCGATGTATAACGTACCGCAGGGAGATATCATGTCTAGAATCCCTCAACCCGCGCCTCATGCGTACGGGGTCAGGCCGGCGTGGCGCCCCCAGATAACGCCAGCCGATTACAGCGATGAGGTCTCCGACGCCGAACTGGAGGCGTTGCGTAACCTCTCCTCAAGAGAGATCGACGAAAAAGATCTCGACCTGGTCGATGGCCCGGCCTGGTGAATCGTGGCAAGAGAGTGCTATCCGGTAGCCACATTGCCGCAACAACTCGACATCGTTTGGTGTCGCTTTCCTCTTGAAGAGATGCCAAAGAAGCCTGGGCCGAAGCCCAGGCCAGCTTTGGTTCGCGCCGTATTTCTATCGAAAGATCAATCATGGGGCGCGATCGAGGTAACGTACGGGACATCTAGGTATAGTCCGCGAGAGAAACCATTCGACCTCCACGTATACAACGCGGCTGAGATGGATGATTGCGGACTGCCTCAGGCAACGTGCTTCATCTTGGACAAAACTTTGAAGCTGCTGTGGGGTCCTGATTACTTCTGTAAGCGCGACGATGGTACCGGTCCAATCATCGGGCACCTTTCTCAGAGCGCCCTCATGCAGCTTGAGGCCGTCAAGGTCGCTCGTCGGCGCGAGGGCTACTAACTTTCCGGAACAAGCTTCTGGATAGCGCCTGCTGCAATCTTCTTGCGGCGGGCTTTTTTCGTATAGACAGTCGTTTGGTTTTTCGTCGTCCAGCCGAAGATCGCCATCAGCTCCTCGTCCGTCGCTCCGTTTTCGGCTGCGATTGTGGCGCCGGCTTTGCGCAGTCCATGGGTGCTGCAGTGGAACAATTCGGCCTGATCGCACCAGTCTCGCATCTTGTTGCCGAGGCCGTTCGTCGTGAACGGCTTGCCGAATTCTGTGATTAGGAATGTCAGATTGCCAGTCTGGCTTTCGTCGATCGTGCGCTGCAGCTCAGGCAGCACAGGAATCTCGACAACGACGCCGCTGCTCTTCTTCGTCTTCCCCGGCCTCATGGTCAGCACGCCGTCACGGATATGCTGGCGGCCGAGGACGGCGAGGTTGTCGAGGCGCAAGCCGGTGTAAAGCGCCAGGTGCAGCATCAGCCGCGCTTTAGACCCTGCCGGATGCTTTGCCTCATACTGGCGAACCTCGGGCACCGTCCATGTGTGATAGCCATCGCCTGAATAAAGAAGCTTGATCTTGGCGGCAGGATTGGTCTCGGCGATATCGTTGTCGATCGCCCAGGAGAACATCGCCGAGATCGCGCGCTTCACCTCGTTCTGCGCACCTGGTGTCGAGCGTAGCTCGTCGCGGATCTTCAGGACGTGCCTGCGCTTCAGATCCAGGAACGGTAGGCCGCCGACGCGAGCTTTCTTCTTGCCGAAATGAAACTCGGCAATCTCCTCCAGCATGTTGGCGCGACGAGTCCACTTGCCTTGGCTGATCTTACCAACGGTCCTGCGCTTGTATTCTGCTATCAGCCAATCGATCGTTCCGGCCTTGACGTCCTTCGGTGCCTCGGGCTTCGGCCTCGGCTTTTCGTCCAGCGGGACGTAGGGAATACCGAGGCGGGCGCACGCAACCTCATCCTCGAAATTCTGCGTTCCCGGCTCCTGGTGTAAGCGCACCTTCTTGCGCCCGGCTGCGCGAAAATAGTAACGGGGCTCTCTCGTCCGCCAGTCGCGATCGAGGGTAACGCCCTTCGGCAGCTTGGTTTCAATCTTCTTCTGCATCGTCAAAAGCATTGCCCGCAACCGGTTCGTCGTCAAGATCGCCGGCGGCCTGACCCTTGTGAGGGAGAGAGCGGAAGGCCCGAATGACTTCCTCGACATCGTAGACGAGCCGCCCACCGATGACGCGCGGGCCTGGCATGGTACCCGCGGCGACGCAGCGATCGTAGAGCGTCGGGCCAATACCTATGAGGGCGGCCGCCTGCTCACGGCTGATGCCGATTGGCGGCAGGGATGACGGCAGAATTTCCATGCGCTGCAGCTTCACATCAAGCCTCCTCGCAGATCGGCGGCCCGCCGCTGTGGCCGATCATGGCGGCGGCCTTGCGCGCCTGCCATTGGCGAATGATGTTGCGCTTGCGGGTGACGAGCTGCAGGTGCTCTTCCGAATCGTAACGGACGCAGAGCCGATTTCTGCAGACGTGATCAAGTTCCTTCTTGCCGGGAATGTAGCCGTGCTCGTTGGTCCAGAGGACGATGTGCACGGCGACCGTCTGGCCTCCCAGGCTCATGCGGGGATAGCCAGCCCCTCGGCCCTTTTCGCCCGAAGTCGGGCCGGTCCAGAGCCAGCAGCCGGTTTTCTCGTCGACGTGGACACGGGCCATGATCTTTTCGCGGATGCGGTCGCGCCGGGTCATTGGGTACCCTTCGAAGCGTAAAAGGCGAGCCGCTGCTCGATGCCCGGTATCAGGCGGACGGTGACGCGCTTCATCGCTGACCCTCCGACTCCAGTCCCAGCTGCTGCGCATTGTGGATGAACAGGCGGCGGTTCTGGTCAAGGACGATGTAGCGGATGGCTCCGCCATCGCCTTTCGGGAACGACAGCAGCAGCCGGCCTTCATAGGTATAATCGCCGCCGGTCACGGTGATTGGCTTATCAATCCAATGGAAACCCGCAGGTGGCGAGCCCGCCAACCTTCCGGCCTCCAGCGCTTCCGCGAGTTGCTTCGCCTCGCCGCAGGCTTGGCGATGACAGGCTAGGGATTCCTCCAGCATGTTGTAGAGATCGGGGATGACCTCCGCCGGGCTCTCGGCCGGCGTCCAGTCCTTTAGCGGGCCGTCCTGTTGCGTAAGATCATCGAGCCAGTTCATGACCGAGGTGCCGATCGACGCAAGCTCGTCTTTCGTGGGATGACCCTCGCCGTCGTCGGCGGTGCCATATGCCTCTTCGGAGTCGACGACACGCTCATATTCCGTACCGTCAGACCGCCGGACAGTCTGACTTACGCGGCCGTCTTTCAATTCGGCCTGTTCAAGAACGACGTGGCCGGCGGGCAATTGATCCTGGCAAGTGCTTGCAGTCATGGATTACACCCTCCCCGTCAGGAACGCGTAGCGCGCAAGGAAGGCCTCCGCCGCCACGTCTTGCGTCCAAGGGATGATCTCGAAATCGTATGGGGAGACTTCGTGATCGTCGATGCCCCAGCGCTCGCCCATCCAAGGCAGGAGGTCGCGCCGCTCGGTTGCGAGCATGCGGAGATCGGCGCGTTTGATCTCGACCGGATCTGTGATCGTAATGCCGAACTTCTTCAGGATCGCGGCTTCGCAGCGCTTCTCGACCTCCCTAAACGAGGGGTTCAGGGATTTCAGCGGCGCGTTCATATCGCCGCAGACAGCCTCGCCAGCCTCATGCATCAGAGCCTGCAATGCCAAGTGCTCCGGCACGGCAACACTCATCCGGACGCAATGCTCGGCGACGGAATAGAACACGCGCTTTCGGAGGATACGGCTATAGCTCTGCCCGGAGTTTCGGCCTTCGAAGGCAAGGCCGTAGGCTACGTCTTCAATCGTGATGTCAGAGTTTTCCGGATCTTCGAAATCGAAATAGGTTCCCGAGCCCAGCAGGATCGTCGGACCGATTGCCCGCCTGATCGCGCATTCGCGCATGCTTTCAATGGTGGAAATATCGTTCAAGGGTGTGCCCTCCAGGCTTCGAATGAGGCGCGAAAATCCAGCCAGCGGGCTTGCGCGGCCGGATCGGTATTGAGTTCGCCGCGGGACTTGATCCGCAGGATACTGCGGACGCTGACAACGATGCGTTCAGGGTCGTCAACGTCGGGAACGTTGTGGCACTCGGTCAGCCAGCGGCGGAAAAGCCGGTCATTGCACTTCATGGCGCATTCGGCGGCGTAATCCTTCGGCTTCGCCTGGCGCTCGACCGGATGCGGATTATGCCGGGGCTTGAGGCGGCGGATCTCGGAGAAAGCATCGTTCAGTAGCCGCAGCAGGAATTCGATATCAGCATGTGCGCCGATCAGGAAATCGCGGTCCGGCCAGTCGCAATCACCCGTCGTCTCGATGATGGCAACCGGCGCCGTTCCCGGCACTACGCGCGCAAAGATCGCCTTGCCGTCTGCCGAGAGCGACCAGTCGATACTGGCGTCGGCGTGACGGGAGCGGATCTGCGCCAGGCGCTGGACGTCGGCGGGAGAGGACATCAGCGCGTCGTCCTCGCAAGAAGCGCGTTAAGGCGCTCATCGAAATCCTGCTGCGCCGCGGCCTGAGCGGAAGCCCGATCTTTATGCGAGTGATAGATGTAGGGATCGTGCGCCATCCATAGAGTGCCGTCTTTGACAGCTTGGTAGTGACCGCCGAAACCCTCAGCCCACAAAGACTGCGGATCGTAATCATGGCTTGGGGGCGCTTTCTTCGTCCACTTCAGAGGGACGGATATTTTGCTTTCGCTCATCACAGCCCCCTTGCAAACATAACCGGCTGCTGATCGCTCGGAACGCGATGCTGGCCGCGCGCCATCGGATGCTTGGGAAACCCGCCTAACGTCGTTCCGAGGCAGACGAGATTGACGAAGTGATGTCTGGCACGCTCCATCAGTCGGGTGCTGACGATCGTCAGGTGCGGTGGCAGGTTTCCCCATGCAGCGAGTGCAGGCGTGTTGCGATGGCGAGCAAGATTGAAAGCGCCGTCAACATATTCGTTGTTCTTCGGGCCGATCGCCCGATCGAGATCGGCCGGCAGATCCTTCGGGCTCGGAGAGCGGAAAGCAAAGAGGTTGACGACAACCAAGCCACCATAACCCCAGTTCGTCGCAAACTCGATCAGCCGGCGGATTGTCGGGTCGTTCTTCTCGTGATCGGCCGTCGATGGGTTTAGCATGCAGCAGGGGAGTATGGGCTTGGCTTTATCCCAAGTTCGGCGCAGCTCGTAACGATAGGCGCCGTCGATAACGGCGCTCATGTCCATCGCCGGCGCCGGCTCCGGCAGAGTTGCTCCGAAGAGATCGACGTGGCTCATGCCGCCACCTCACTCCGAACGCGCAGCGGGGATATGACGAATGTCTCGTCAATATCGGCGATAGGCCTAAAAACGACGTTGGCCTGACTTCCTCCGAAAGAGATGCGGACATCCTGCGTCGACAGGCTGGCGAGCGTGTCGGCCAGCGTCTTGCGGTTGAAGCCGGTATAATATCCGTCTTCGCCCTCATATTCGATCGGCACATAATCAACGGCCGACTCGCCTTCCTTGCTCGACAGCTCGACGCGCATCATGCCTTCGCCGAGCGTCACATAGATCGAGTCCTTATCCACCTCGGTACCGACAAGGGACACTCTGGTGACGGCTGCGGAGAGCGCGGCAACCGTGGTCACTGCAGTGCGCTCCGGATCGGTCGGGATGATCTCCATATAATTATGCGGGAAGACGGCGTCGATCAGCCGAGAAAAGAGCGTGGTTCCGCTGCAGGTGACGCGGATCATGTTCGGGCCGATCTCGATCTGCGCCGGCTCGCGGGCTTCTGAGAAAATCTTGCGGATGGCGCCTGCAGTCTTCAGCGGCAGCAATATGCCGGCGAAATCCACCTCCCCTCCGGTATCTATCCGCACCAGCGCCATGCCGCGCCCATCGGCTGCAACGAAGTCGATCTTCCGGCCCGCCTCGATCGGCCGCATGTGGATACCGGAGAGATAGGCGCGGCCGACCTCGACCTTGAGGACGGCATAGGCGACCTTGGCGAGCGCATGGCAGACCTGCGCCATATCGACCTGAAAGACCGAGCCGGACATGGCGCTCGCGATCGAAGGGAAATCAGCTTCCGGCAAGCTGGCAATTGAGAACTTCGCGCGTCCGGCCGCGATCTCCACCTGGCCGTGATGGCGGCTGGGCCGAAACTCAATCTCGGCATTCTCCGGAAGGTTCTTGACGATATCGCGCAGATCCGCTGCCTTGAGTGAGATGGTCATGCCGCTGCCCTCGTCGAGGAGATCGCAGACTGTTTCGATTTCGATATCGAGATCCGTGCCGCGCAGGAGGAGCGTTTCGCCCTGCGGCTTGAGCAGGAGATTGGCGAGAACCGGAATCTTGGCGCGGTGATCGACTGCCTCGGATGCGGCGGCGATCGCCGGCAAAAGCTGGCTACGGTGGACGCGGAAATAAGGTTCAGCCATGGGCCATACCCCCCCCTGCTCGGCAGCGATCAGCAAGCCGGATCTCGTCGCGGGGCGGACGCAGATTGCATGACGGTCCCCAGATGTCGTGCATCATCTGCAGGATTTCAAAACGCGGCTCGCCATCGGCAACGGCGCGATAAAGCTTCTCGATCTCCTCATGCGTGGCTGATCTAGGCATTGCGCACCTCCGTTATTTTGATCTTCTTTGCGGTAAGTGCAGCGAGAAACATTCCGACTCGCGGGAGCGACATCGGGCGGACCTCAAGCCCGCCTTCCGGTCCTGCGGTGTCGCGCATGAAGGTGATGCGATCAGGATGGAGGAACACGCCGCGTTTGCTTCGGGAGACCGGCCCCGGCCCCTTGCCTGCCATGTCGAGCGGTATGCCTTTCGGTCTAACGGCCATCAGGCCGAGATGCTGCAGCTTGCGGCGGACCGCTTCCACGCGGCAGTCGTAAGTCTCGGCGATATGGTCGACGGTCATGCCGGCGTCCAGGTGAGCGGCGAGCGTCGCCGTATCGGGAAGCTTTCTCTTGAAGGGCATCAGCGTCTGGACCTTTCGATGTCGCGCTCGGCAAGCAGGCGGCGCAGCGGCAGATCCGCCTTGTTGCCTCCCTTCAGCGTCAGCAGGTGAAAAAGGGCGGCCTCGATGCCTTCGGCGGATGCCGCAATTAGGGTTTCTTTATCTGCCGACGGCGCAAAGGCGGCGGACAGCAGCATCTGGCCGGCGTCCGTCATGTGGCGAATGGCGGCCTGGAATTCGCACTGATCGCGAACGTCGTGCAGGCTCGTCGAGCATGCGAGGCGCGGCCCTACCGGCGATTTGGGAAAGTTGACGATGTCGGCCATGGTCACATCCTGAGCGCAAACGTGAGCGCGATGGTGAAGCCGATCGAGACGAGGAGCGCGGCCTCGGCGATGCGCTGGGCGCGCTGACGCATTCGCACCCTCTCCAGTAGGCGAGTTTCCAGATCGGCGCGGCGTTCATCGCTGATGCGGCTGACATTGATCAGCGCCTCGGCCGGCAGGAATGGCGTGAAATGGTTCATCGGGGTGCCCTTTCGCATCCGTTTCGGAACCCGCCGCGTTCCTGGTCGCGGCGGTGACCGAAGCGGACGCCTTCAGGCGGCCTCGGCGAGCTTGACCTGTTCGGCCACCCACGGCGCGTTGCGCGCCTGGCTTTCCAGGCTAATGCCGGCGGCAAGGAGGTTCTTTTCCGTCTGCGCGCCGCGCTCCTGATAAAGCCGGAGCATGGTTTGGCGGTCGCGCTGATCTTCCTTGGTGATCTTCATCTGCTGCATGATTTCTCTCCTGAAGCCTCCCTGCTCCCGCGCCCCGCCGCCGGCCGCGAGAGTGCGGACCGGCGGCGTCTCTGCGCAGCCCGTCCGATGAGGGAGGAGGATCACCGGACGATGTGGAAATTAAATCTACATACTAACGGCGTCAATAGGTAGATAGAAATAAAATCTATATCGCTGATTCGACTCGACTCCGGGAGGGTTCTCGGGAATTAATGAGAACCAAAGGAGAACATCATGCAACTTTTAATTAGTGAGGTCTCACGGGAATTTGAATTGCAGATCCGGTGCGAGAACTGCATGCGCGAAACTACGCGGGTTCTTTCCGTGCCAAGGATCGACGACGCGCCAGGCGATGTCGAGGAACTATTAGAAAGCGGATTTTTGAGAAGTTTACGATTCTCCTGCGTCAGGTGCGAGAGCGCCATCGGCCTGCTGGTCGGCGCGTCACTGCGCCGGGAGGTCTGCGCCAATGCTTCGCACTAGAAGGGGAGATCGTTGACGACCCTTCTCACCAGGCCAATGATCTCGACCATCGTTCCCGTATCGGCGGACATGTCCCGCGGAACGATAATCGGCTTGTGCTTCGGGTTCGTCGAGCGCGGATGATATTCCGTACGGTCCTGATAAAGCTCGATCTGCTTCACGGACCATTCCCGCGTCTGGCCGCCGTCACGCGTTCGCTCGACGACGACGACCATTCCATCACGCAAGGGAGCCTCGTGCGCAACGTCCTCGTAGGAAACGCAGATGACGCGATCGCCGGGGAGAATCGGGCGCGGCCGCAGGTCATTCATGGAATCGCCAGAGACATCGAACGCCATCAGGCGAGCGCTGGGGAAGCGATCGTCCGCAGGAAGGGAGAGGAATTCTCGTTCTGACTGGTCCATGTCGTCAACTTCGCGGAACGTGCCCGCCTCGACCTTTCCGGCAACAGCCACCGGCAGAAGCCGGCCCTCGACAGGCGCCGCCTCAACATCGCTGAGTTCGAGACCGTCGCGCAGCCACAGCAGCGACTTGCCGATTGTCGATGCCAATTTCTGCATCTCTTCGCCGCGCGGCTGCTCAATCTTGCCGTTCAGATATTTGTTTATGTTCGCATAGGGAATACCCGCGCGCCGTGCAAGTTCCGCACCGCTCCATCCGAGTTCCTGCCGCCGCTGGTCGAGCCGTTTCCACCAAGTCATAAAACGCATATTAAATCCGGAATTTTTTTCTGGTGTAGATTTCCCGTGGCTTGAACATAGATTTAAAATCTAGTAGAGCTGCGAGCATGGATGCGGAAATCACGGTCACGAAAATCATCAAAGAGGCCGGCGGCGCGGCAGCGGTCGAACGCGCATGCGCCGAGGCCGGAGTCGTGATCACCCGTGATGCGATCTACAAGTGGCGACTGACGGGAATACCGGATCGCCATTGGCGAGTGCTCATTCCGCTCACCCAGCTTGGGCCGGAGGATTTCTATCGAGCCAACTGTACGGCTCGCGACACCCCCTACCCCGAACCGCAAGAGGCTGCGGCATGAACGTTCCCAAGCGCGACGCACTGAATAGCCAGCGCCGCGCCGATTGCTGCCGGGGTGGCGGACCGAACTTCCCCGGCGGCTCTTTTCTTCTGCTGCGTTCATGCGGACCTCCGTTGTGATCGCAATGTGATTACGGCGCCGGGGCGCGCCGTTCACCGAATCCATTCCAGCTTTTGTTTCCTTGCTTTCCGAGGGGGATTTCGCATGCGCACAATTTCCGAGGTCGATATCCGCGCCATCAAGGGAGCGACGGAGGCGGCCTATCAGCTCGGCGGCGGCGTAACCGCCTTTCCGGACCTGACGCGCGTCAACGTCTCGACGCTCTCGAAATACGCGTCCTTCAATGACGACTACCGCGAAAGTGTCATTCCCTGCGACGTGGCGGTCGAGGCCGACCGGCGGGCGAAGAGCCCGGTGATCGTCTCCGCCATGGCTCGCCTGCTCGGCTACCGCCTAGTGCCGGAGGCGGAAGAAGCAAAGCCGGCCGAGGCCGGCGATCTTCTCGGTGATCTTCTGAAGGTCATCGACGAATTCGGCGACGTCGTACGCGAGGCACGAAAGGCGCTGGCCGATGGCAGCGTCGATGCCGCCGATCGCAAGGCATTGAATCCGGAAATTTCCGAGGCTTTCCGGGCGCTGGAGCAATTCCGCGACCGGATCAACGGAAGGGCGGCGGGATGACGATGGAGCCTGCCGTTGGCGAAGCTGGGCGCGCACTGCTGCGCCGCATTCGCTTGTGCGCCAACAGATATCCGGTCGCGCAAGAGCGAGATCAGTCGACAGTTCATGAGATGGGCGGGCGCGGATACCTGCAGAAGCATGGCGAGCACCGTGCGCTGCTGGCTTTGACAGCCAAGGGTGAAGCCTTTCTCGACAGGCTGAGGAGGTGCGAATGATGAGCCTCCTCAACGTTTTTCGCCCTGTGGGGGCGCGCATGCTGGAAATTGCCGAGCGCGATGGCGTCGTCGTCGACCGGACGCCGGCGGAGCGCCAGGCATGCCTGCGGCTGAACGCCAAGGGCCTGCTGCGGCGCGACCGCAGGGATGCGGCGACGTGGTATCCGGTAATTCGGAGGGCTAGCCGATGAACGCGCACGCTACCTCGGGCGAACGCGCCGCCGCTATCCTTGCCGAGGCGATTGCCTCGGGCTTTTACATCAGCCCCAGCATTACCGATCGGCGCTTCTGCCTGAAGCTCAATAGCCGGGGCCTGCTTTCGCGGGACAAGAAGGACGCCGATCGGTGGTATGCGACAGACAAGGCGCGCGCAAAGCAGGCGGCGCAGCCTGCAGCCACGCCGGCGCCCGAGATGCGCCCACCCAGAAGCGGCCCAGTTCCCTCCTATCCAGAGCGCATTCCGCATCATCCGCTCGCCGCGCTCTTCCCGATGTTCTCCGACCAGGAGCTGGCGGAGCTGGCCGACGATATCGCCACGCGCGGGCAGGAACAGCCTGTCTGGCTGCTCGGCGGCCAGATCCTCGACGGCCGGAACCGTGACGAGGCATGCCATCGGCTCGGCATCGATCCCTGGACGAAGGATTACGATGGCGACGATCCACTCGGTTTCGTGCTTTCGCTCAACCTGCGCCGGCGGCACCTGACGGAAAGCCAGCGGGCAATGGTCGCGGCAAAGATCGTCGATTGGGACGTCGGCATGAACCAATCGACCGCCGGGCCTGCAAATTTGCAGACCCGCGAAGCGGCACGCCGGCTTTCGATTTCGGAGCGGGCGGTGGCGGCGGCAAAGCGTGTGCGCGACCAAGGCGCGCCGGCGCTGATGGCAGCGATCGAGAGCGGCAAGGTCTCTGTCCATGCCGGCGAGGCGATCAGCCATCTTGCGCGCCAGGCGCAGGAAGAGGTTTTGCGGGCCGAGAAGAAGGCGATCATTGCGAAGGCAAAGGAAATCCGCAGCGACAACCAGCGGCATTCTCGTCTGGTGCGCACGGCGCTGATCAACTCCATCGCAGAGCGCGGCACGATCGAGGCCGGACGAATGCCGATGGCGGCCTTCCCCGTGGGATACTGCGACTTTCCATGGGTGCAGGAGGCCTGGAGTGACGAGACCGGGCAGGACAAGGGGCTGAAATATCCGGCCATGTCCGTCGAGGACGGCATGGCGCTTTGTTCCGGGGCGGCAAGTCCCTTCACGCGGGACGCCATCCTCTACTTCTGGACGACGACGAACCGTATCCGCGATGCGATCCGCATCATCGAAGCGTGGGGCTTCGAATACGTGACCGCCATCACCTGGGACAAGGTGCATATCGGCATGGGCCGATGGGTACGGGACCGTACCGAGCACCTGTTGATCTGCAAGCGCGGCAACTTCCCCGGAATCGATCTCTACACGGCCAAGCCGGAAAGCCTCTACAGCGAGGCGAAGGGCGAACATAGCCGCAAGCCGGTCTGGTTCGCCGAGGAGATCGAGCGACTTTTCCCCGACATGCGCAAGCTGGAGCTTTTCCAGCGCAAGGAGAGCCTGGCGGCGGACGACATCCGGCTGAACGGCAAGTGGGAGTTCTGGGGCAACCAGGCGGGCGCTCCAGAAAGCGGGGTCGCATGATGTTCGACCTTCGCGAAGATATCGACGAATGCACTGATGACGCCGCGCGGGCGCGTTGGCTGCTGACAGCCTCTATCGATTGCCTGGTGCGCGAGCAGAGTTTCATCCGCCTCGTGCTGCGCCAGAGCGGCTTTCTGGCCGGCCTCGAATACCTAGACGCCGAGCTTGCGAACTTCCGCGCTCCGCGCACCGACGACGGCGAGATCGTCGATCTCATCACCATCAAAACCGCCCGCGGGCGAATGGACAGAATTGCATGCGGCCTGAAGCCGCGGGGAATGGGGGCGTGACGTGCTGCAGGAAAGACTTTTCGACGGGATGTCGGTCGACGACATTCACGCCTTTGCGGCCGAACGCGGCTGGGGCGAGCCGATCATATTCGACAGTTTCGCCGGCGGCGGCGGGGCAAGCGAGGGTATAAAGCAGGCGCTCGGCCGCTCGCCTGACTACGCGATCAATCACAGCAAGCCGGCGCTAATGCTGCATGAGGTGAACCATCCGGAGACGGTTCACCTCTCCGAAAACGTCTACAAGGTCGATCCGCTCCAGCATTTCTACGGCAAGCACATCGGCCTTGCCTGGTTCTCTCCCGACTGCAAGCACTTCTCGAAAGCCAAGGGCGGCAAGCCGGTGGAGCGCAATATCCGCGATCTCTGCTGGATCATCCCCGGCTGGATCGAGCGCATCCAGAAAAGCGGCGGCAAGGTCGATGTCGTCATCATGGAAAACGTCGAGGAATTCTGGGATTACGGCCCGCTGATCATGACGCCAAAGGGGCTGATGCCTGATCCGGATCGAAAGGGCGAGACGCGGCAGAAATGGTGCAAGGTGCTACGCAAGCTCGGCGGCAGGATCGAGAAGCGCGAGCTGCGCGCCTGTGACTACGGCGCGGGCACGATCCGCAAGCGGCTGTTCATCATCATCCGCTTCGATGGCCAGCCGATCGTCTGGCCGGAACCGACGCACGGCGCGCCCGATGATCGCGACGTGATCGCCGGAAGGAAGCTGCCCTGGGTGACGGCGGCCGACAATATCGACTGGTCGCTGCCCTGCCCTTCGATCTTCGACACGTCGGAAGAGATCATGGTCAAGCTCGGGCTGAAGGCTATACGGCCGCTTGCGGAAAACACCCTGGCGCGCGTGGCGCGTGGAGTGAGCCGGTACGTGCTGATGGCTGCACGGCCATTCCTCGTCAACCTCACGCACGGCGCACGGCTGGAGGGCATCGATCGCCCGGCGAACGTCATCACGGGCGCGCACAGGGGCGAGAAAGCATTGATCTCGCCTCTTGTCACCGCGGCGCAGCATGGGGGATCGGTTCGACCGGCAACCCTGCCGGTGCATACGATCGCGGCGAGCCGAAAAGACCAGAATGGCGTCGCCGCCGCGTTCGTTGCGCAGCATAACAACAACGGTCGCAGCGCAGATCCGATTAATCCCGGAAGGGCAGCTGACGCCCCGCTTTCGACGATCACACAGCGGGCGACGCAGCAAAACGCGATCACGGCGCATCTGATGAGCATGAAAGGCTCTAACCGGCGCGACAGCGACATCACGGAACCGCATCCGGCAATATTGGCTGGCGGCGGTCACTCGGCCGTCGTTGCGCCGCATATCATGACTATGCGCAATTCCGGAAAGCCCTATAACGAGGTGGACAAGCCGGCGCACGTTATCACCGCCGGCGGCGCTGGCCTTTCGCTCGTATCACCGCACCTGCATGCCTATTACGGCTCCGATCAGGACACGCCCGAGACGGAGCCTTTCCATACGCTCACCACCAAGCCGCGCTTCGGCCATGTGCAAGCCTCGATCGACATTCCGCCTTTCACCGACGCGCAGGCCATGAGGGCTCGGCAGGTCGCCGATTTCATGCGCATGCATGGTCTTTGGGACGAGCGGGAGTTCGTGACATTCGAGGTCGACGGCGTGACGCTCGTCATCGTCGATATCGGCATGCGGATGCTGACACCGCGCGAGCTATATAACGCGCAGGGCTTCCCGAGGGATTACATCATTGACGGCGGATGGGCAGCGCCTGAGGGCAGCGGCGAACCGGAATGGGTGCCATTCTCCAAGAGCCTGCAGGTCTCTTGCGTTGGCAACTCGGTGTCGCCGCCGGTCGCAAGGGCGCTGGTCGCGGCGAACTGCAATCACCTTGCGGTCGAGGATCGAAGGGTGGCGGCATGATCTGGCGGCAAGAGACTTATCGCGCCGTGATGCAGATCGGCGACGTGGACGTGGGCGCAGTCTATCCACCGGCCGGCGGCGGGCGCATGTGGCGCTGGCGCATTTGGGTGACCGTGAGCGGCCATCCAAACGGCGGGCGCGACGGACACGAGGCTAAGGCAAAATCGCACGTGGAAACCCGTTTCCGCGCCTTCCTCAGCGCGGCGCGACTGGCGCCGATCGGGGGTGACGCATGATGGGCGTTTGCACCGTCTCAGGCGATATCGTCCAGATCGACGCCGAGGACACGCGCGATTGCCTTCAAGGCAGCGATCGAGCCCTCCTTCTTGCCGGTCTCGATCTGAGATACGAAGGGCTGGGAAAGACCGGCCTTCGCCGCCAGTTCCTCGATCGTCAGTCCGCGATACTTGCGGAAGACACGGATGGCGTTTTCGCCATCGATGATGGCGTTGACGACCTCGGAGGGCCAGGTCTCCTCGCCGGCATCGATACGCGCCTTGATGGCGCTAGCTTCGCTCGCGTCGACGAGGTCCTGGTAATCGTCTTCAGGCAGCAGGACATATCCCTTGCCTTCGATGGTGATGCGCTGGACTGCAGTCATGGTGTGCTCCTATTAATTGTAGATGTCGCCGCGCGGACCGGCCTTGACGACCAGAACAAGCATCGTCTGATCGTCGATGATAACCCGATCCTGCCCGACGCGGATGCGGAAGAATTCGCTCCCCTGCAGCTTCTTGAGATCGACCGTCTCGCCACGGGCGAAAGCCTCGACCTTGGCGACGATGGCGGCCGCGCGCTTGGGCTGCATCTTGCGGAGGGCCTTGGCGGCGGCTTTGCTGTAGGCAATCTTTTTCATGAGTTTTTTATAGCTTATAGCTATACGAATAGCAATGGAAAATATTGCTGCTGGCTATATTTTTTCATCGCAGGAGGGGCCGCATGAGCCACGAAGCCACCATGTGGGCGGTGAAGGTTCGCGGAATCAGCTGTGCTGAGGCGCGCGTTCTGTGGCACCTGGCCGACTGCCATAACCCGATCTATGGCTGCTATCCCAAGCAGGATTACCTGGCGGATGCCTGCGAGATAGACGAGCGGTCGGTGCGCCGCTCGCTCGTGGCGCTGCGGGAAAAGGGCCTGGTCAACTGGATCGAGCAGCGCGAGGGGAAAAACCGCAAGGCAAACCGCTACAGCCTTGCTTTCGAACAGGGATTCCGCCCGCACTCCTTCGAAAATGAACCGGACAATTTGTCCGCCTCAAGCGAGGCGTCAACCGGACAAAATGAGGGGTTTGAACCGGACATTTCCGACAGTTTGAACCGGACTCAGGAGTCCTCAATAGAACCTGTAAGGGAACCTGTAATAGAACCCGTAAGGGAGAGAGGGAGCGCGCGCGAGCTTTCGGAAGAAGGCGATACGGCGATCGTCGAGGACCGGAAGAAAGTCGAGCGCGATTTCAAGGCTTGGTATCGCACATGGCCTACCTCGCTCTCCGACAGTGAGAAAGCGGCGCGGGACGCATGGGCTGCGCTTTCGAGAGAAGAGCGTGCTGCCTGCATTGAGCGGACGCCTGCCTACATCAGCGCCGTGAACGCAAACAAGGGCAAGTTCACCTTCTCCAGCGTCTATCTCCGGGGCAAGGCTTGGGAGAAGCTTGACGATCCAAAATCCGACGTGGCGCTCCCATCCGTCCACAATCCGTTCAGCAAGGCGTGGATGGCGGGGATGCTGGCGCAGCTGCTGAAGCCGGCAGCTACGGCGATGCCTGTGCCGACGAAATACCAACAGCTGCAGCTGGCGCAAGGCGGCGAAGCAGCGGAGGCCGTCAGGCTCGACCGATTGCAGAAATATGGCTGGCCGCGAGTCAACACCATGCACCAGCGGGCGTTCGATCGACAGGGCGTCACCGTCCCTGCCCCGCTCGCCAGCATCTCGGAAAGCTTTGTGCAAGTGCATCGGGATGCCGAGACGGCGAGGCGCTGGAAACAGGCCTTCGACAGGCGAGGATGGCCTTGGCTGCCGAACACCGGCCACGAGTGGTTTTTCTTCCCGCCCGGCGAGCCGGAAGAGGCATTGAGCGAATTTGCAGCGGCGACAGCGAGGGAACGAGGCGATGACGATGCAGCATAAGCGCGGCGAATTCGAAGGCAAAGTCTCGATCAAGGGTCTCCTGAAGTTAGATAAGATCGCCGACGAACGGCGAATCAGGATCAGCAATCTCGCCATGGCGAGCCGCCGAATCATCGCGGACTATCCCGAACTGTGTTCCTGGTACTGCCTACAGGTGATGACGAGGAGCGAGTTCACTGTGGAAAAATACCTGTACGAGGAAAATGTTGAGGCCTTGGTGCCAACCCGCAGAGGAGAGGAACGCCGCCTCAGGCACCGGGTGATTCCCGCCCCTCGCCTGCCCGTCATGCCTGGCTATGTGCTGGTCCAGTGTATCGCCAAGGCTGAATGCTTCGTTGCATTGAGGAGGGTAAAACATGTTATCGGGATCATTGGCGGGTGCGAAAAGCCCTATCGTATCCCTTTCGAATATGTCGAGAAATTCAGAAAGCGCGCTCAGGAAGGAACCTATGACAGCCGCGAAGTTCTGCTCACGTATAAGCTCGGCGAAACCGTTCGGATCACCGATGGGCCGTTTGCTTCGTTCGACGCAATGGTGACTGCGATCGACGGTGTGAAGCATCGCGTCACGGTCGAGGCGAGCATATTTGGGCGCAGCACGCCGGTCGAATTAGATGTTGCGCAGATCGAAAAAGTGTGAGTAGAAATCGCCTCACGGACAAGCTGATGATCCTGAAGTGAGCCTCTGAGAACGCAGTAACATGCGGGGACGATAGTCCTGAGGTCGGTACGCCGGTCAGCCCCAGCTCTGATAGCCTCGCAGCCGAGGCACCGATTCAGGGTCAGTGCGCAAGCTATGAGCAAATGATGGGCGGCCTTCGGGTCGCCTTTGTCATTTAGGGCAATAGGCATGGTTGCTGAACTTCGCTTAGACGCATCTGAGATCGAGCATCTTTCGCGAGCGATCGCGAACCTGCCGGGACAGATCAAGGCAAAGGCATTCGCCAGCGCGATGCGACGCATGCGCGATATGGCGAGGACCCGCATCGTCAAGCGGAGTGCCGAACGCACCGATCTTCCAACGCGCAAGGTCGCGGCGCTGACGAGAGCTTCGTTCAATGCCGGCAGCAACACAATCGACATCATCGAAAAGTCAGGATGGATTCCCCTCTACGATTTGGGTGCGACGCAAACATCGAAAGGTGTGCGGGTGCGGGCTCGGGGCTCGTATCGATCCGCCTTCATCGCCGAAATGGACAGTGGCCATCGTGGCGTGATGAAGCGCGTAGGCAAGGAGAGACTTCCGATCCGTGAACTGTTCGGTCCGAACCCCGCACACGATGTGACGAACAACCCCGAAGTGTTCATGCAGGTGCTGGCGCAGCTGATTGAGGAGAACCTGTTGCCCCGAACCCTGCACGAGATCGACCGCCTCCTCCCCCGGTGACCCCTCGCGGGTCCTTCCCGGCAACCCTCCCCAAGCGGGCCGGGGCGACCCCGATATTTCGCTAGTCTCACCGAGCAAAAAACTGACCTGACGGACCTGACTCAGCCTGACGCGACCTGACAATCATGAGCGATCTGTTTCAATCGATGGCAGCACCTGCGACGGGAAACGACGGCGTCTGGCTGACAGTTGCCGAGCTGGCAAAACGCAAGGGCATCAGTCGTCAATCGGCGTCTGAGCGCATTGATCGCCTGGAGCGCGAAGGCCTGATCGCGACAAGGCGCGATGGTCGCTCTCGATTGGTTGAGCTGGCGACCTTTGATCGCGTGGTCGGCCAGACGGGGAACGCGTTTCGCGAGCAAGGCGTGCAGACCAAGCGCGAGATGGCTGAGACGCAGCCTGCTGCGCAACTGCCCGTCAGTGCGGCGCTTCGCGATGCTCAGACCGAGCGGGCTCAGTACGAGTCGAAGCTGAAGGCACTGGATTATGCCGAGCGCACCGGCCAGCTCGTGGCGATCAAGGGGGAGCATGGCGTCGAAACTGCCTTGGTTAAAGCAACCGAGGCAATCATCCGTGAACTAGGCGCTCCACTCAACTGGGTGAGTGAGATCCTTGAAACTGTTCGCGAAGGGGAACCTGCTCTTCGCCGACTGTTGCGGCGGAAGATCCACGAACAGCGCGAAGCAATTGCAACGCGCCTGGCCATAGTCGCCGGAGAGGCTGCGGAAGCGGAAAAGATCGGCGTTCAGGCCGACATCGATTTCGGGGGCGAGGAATGAAGGTGACCTTGAAGCGGTCGGCCGTCGCACTCGTTGCGAGCGTGTTGGCCGCCGCTATTGTGCCGCCTGAGCAACTTTCCGCGGCCGAGTGGGCGCGGCAGAACCTTGTCGTTCCGGACGGTCCGCGCGCTGGCGAGCTTTGGGACGACAGCTTGACGCCGTATATCGCCGAGCCGCTTGAAATGTGCGCCACCGAAAGCGGCGTCAATGAGATTGCGGTGCGAAAGTCGGCGCAAACCGGCTTCACTACGCTGATGATCGCAGCAATAGGGCACTTGATCGCGACAGATCCGTGCCGCGCAATGATCGTGCAGCCGACATCGGGCGCGCTAAAGGAGTTCAACGCCGAGAAGCTCGATGTTGCGATCAAGGGATCGCCGGTGCTGGATAAGCTCGTTAGGGAGCAGGCGTCCCGATCGGGTGACGGTTCGACCGCCGTTAGAAAGAAGTTTCGAGGCGGATCGCTAAAGCTTGCGATTGCCAGCTCGGCCGCAGACCTGCGATCGTCGACAATCAAGAAGGCATTTCTGGATGAGATCGACGAATATCCCGACGATCTCGACGGCCAGGGTGACCCCTTCGGCATGGTTGAGGCCCGGCAAGAATCTTTCCTGATGTCCGGTGAATGGCTTCGCGTCTATGTGTCGACGCCGACGATTAAGGGTGGCTCAAAGATCGATAGCTATTTCGAGGGCGGCGATCAGCGCTACTGGTATATGCCCTGCCCAGGCTGCGGCGAAAAATTCAAGTTCGTCTTCGATCGCCAGCATTTCAAGTTCAATGACGAGTATCCGCATGAGCCGCACTACGCGACGCCGTGCTGCGGGACGATCGTCGAGGCGTACGAAAAGGTTTCTTTGATGAAGAAGGGAGTGTGGGTACCAGAGGCCACGCGGCCGGGCGCCTATCCTTCCTATCACTTCGATGCACTGACATCCCCGTTCGTGCCGTGGGAGAAGATCGCGTCCCGCTTTGTCGAGGCGAATGAAGATCCTCTGAAACTCAAGACGTTCAGCAATCTGACGCTCGGGCTGTCTTTCGATATGAAGGGTGATGCGCCGGATCACGTCCGGCTAATGGAGAGGCGTGAAGACGATCTCATGCGCGGCTTCATCCCTGCCCTCGGCCTGGTGTTTGTTGGCACTGCCGACGTGCAGCTGAACGGGATCTATTACCTCTTCAAGGCTTACGGTCCGGACCGCCAGTCATGGCGTGTCGACGCTGGTTTCATCGAGGGTGCGACGGACGATCCGCACGGCGGCGCGTTCGTCAAGCTGGAGGAGCTGCGCGTAAAGGAGTGGCCGGATGCATTCGGCCAGCGCCGCGCCGTCGATCTTTTCGGGATCGATTCCGGCTACCGCAGTCACGTGGTCTATACTTGGGTACGCGGCAAGTCGGCGACCTTCGCGCTCAAGGGCTTGGACGGATGGTCCCGCCCGCCTATCGGGCAGCCGTCGGCGGTCGATATCGACTTCAACGGCCAGCGCATTCGCAACGGCGCGATGGTTTGGGGCGTCGGAACCTGGTCATTGAAGGGGGGCTTTTACGCCAATCTGCATAAGCAGGGCAGAGTTTCCGGCCAGCCAGTCGATCCGCCTGGTTATTGCCACTTCGGCTCATGGATGGACGAGGTCTACTTCAAGCAGATCACGGCCGAATATCTGGGAACAGAAAAGTTCAAGGGGCGCACCCGCAGAATCTGGATGCCGCGCGCCGGTTACCAGAACCATTTTCTCGACTGTGAGATCTACGGTGATGCGCTTGGTGATTATCTCGGCATATCCAGAATGATGCCCGATGAGTGGGCAACGCTGGCCTCCATGCGCGGCCTTCCTGAGGGAGTGCTGGATCCGGGCCTGTTCGCGCCGGCGCCGCTGTTAGCTGCCCAAGCAGCAAGACCGGCCGCCGGCATGGCCGACCCAAGAGTCGGCGACAGCGACGATGCAGAATACCGGCCTGGCCGCCTCTTCAGCTCTCACCATGGCATCAATGACAGAGACTGGGAGGACGGCTGATGGCGTGGACGCAAACCGATCTTGACGCAATAAACGCAGCGATCGCTGTTGGCGCCAAACGCGTGCGGTTTCAGACGCACGAGGTCGAGTATCACAGCATGACCGAACTGCTGAGGGCGCGTGATCTGATAAAGGCAGAGATCGAGGGAGAGACTTCCTCCGGCGGTCCGATCTTCACAGAATATTGCGGCGGCTATTGATGGGCATTTTCGAAAGCATCCGCACCTGGCTCGGAAAGCGCGATTATAATTCGGCGCAATTCGGTCGCCGTAACAGGTCGCATGTCGCCAGGGCAACGTCAGCCAATGCGGAGATCGCAAAGGCGATCGGCACGTTGCGCGACCGCTCGCGCGACTTCGTGCGCAACAGCTGGGCGGGCCAACGCATACTGGACGTCCTGACATCCCACGTTGTCGGAACCGGCATCATGACGGTTCCGAATACCGGGAATGACAAGATCGACAACGTTTACCGTCTCCTCAGGGAAGAGTGGGAGGAAACGAGCGACGTAGAGGGCGTTCTCGACTACGGCGCGCAACAGTCCCTGCTCTTCCGGTCAATGGTCGAGGGCGGTGACAGCGTCCTCAGAATGATAACCGTGAGTCTTGCTGACTCTCCGCGAGCGGTCCCTCTGCGTCTGCAGGGCCTGGAGGGCGACCAGATCGATACGACACGGGACAGCGTCCTCGCCTCGCCTGGCCAGACATCATCCGTTCGGCTCGGCGTCCAAATCGGCGATTGGGGGCTTCGGGAAGGTCTCTACCTCTGGAAAAACCACCCTGGCGAGATGGTCGTCGGGAACGTTGACCCTTCAGTTCTGGTCGATTGGAGTGATCTCTGTCACCTGTATCGGCCACTGAGGCTTGGTCAATTGCGCGGCATTTCCTGGTTTGCGCCGGTGCTGCTGACCGCAAGGGAAATTCAGGACCTGATGGAGGCGGCGATCATCCAGCAGAGGACGCAGGCAACTTATGCCGGCTTTCTCAAGCGAGCGCCAGGCGCTCAAAACGTTCTCGCGGCAAAGCGTGATGACAAGGGCGACAAGGTCGTAAGGATCGAGCCCGGCACCATTCAGGACATCGGCGAATCTGAAATCACCTTCGCCAACAATTCGTCGCAGTCGGTTTTCGGAGACTCCTACAAGGCCGGGCTAAGGGCGATGGCCGCAGGTGCGGGATTGACCTACGATCAGCTGACCGGAGATCTGACACAGGCGAATTACTCGTCATTGCGCACTGGAAAGATCGAATTCCGCAGGCTCGTCGAGCAAATACAATGGTCCGTCTTCGTTCCCATGGTTTGCCGCAAGGTAGACAGGCGATTTCTCGACTACGCGATCATGGCCGACAAGCTGCCGAAGCGTCCCGAAGGCTACCCGGTTGATCACATCATGCCGGCGATCGAGCCGATTGATCCGCTGAAAGATCTGCAGGCTGACATCCTCGCCGTTCGCTCGGGACGAATGTCGCCGCAAGAATTCATATCGGCGTGGGGGCGTGACTGGCGGAAGGTTGTCAAGGATTTCGACGCCTTCTTCGCTTTCGCTGACGCCAATAACGTGCCGCTCGACATCGATCCGCGCCGGCCCGCAGGCGGAGTAGCTCCGGCGGATACGGACAAGGAAACCAAAGCAAACAAGGAAGACGCTGATGCCTGAAGTCATCCAATTGCCGCAGCTCCTGCGCGACGCAGAGGTGCGGGCAGGCTCTTTCGATGAGGCCAGCAACACGATTGATGTGATTTTCACAACCGGCGCGACGGTGCGCCGCGTTTCCTGGATGGACGGGGAATTCGACGAAGAGCTGGTCGTCAACAGCAAGAGCGTGAGGCTTGACCGCCTCAACGCCGGCGCCCCTTTTCTGGACACTCATGGCCAGTGGAGCCTTCAGGATGTGATCGGCGCCGTGGTGCGCGGCTCGGCCGTCATCAAGGGTGGAAAGGGGTACGCGAAAATTCAGCTCTCAAACGCGCCGGATGCCGCCGATCGCGTGGCTCGGATCAGGGAGGGTACGGTTTCCAACATCTCTGTCGGATACCGTATCCACACCGTCGAGACCTCGGACCGCAAAGGGAAAATCCCCCTCCGACGCGTGATCGATTGGGAGCCGTGGGAGATCTCGGCCGTACCGATTCCGGCCGATCCCGGCGCGCAAGTCAGGTCGGGTAACAGTGGCGCTCTCTTCGCGTGCCGCGTCACGCCGTCCGTCGCAGATCAAAACGAAATTCGCCGGATGCGTATGGCAATGACGCAACGGCAAATGCAATTGGCCCGCTAGGTTTCACCTGCAGCCATATCCGCCACGCAGGCGGTCGCCCTTTCTCGCCTGTGGGCTAGGCTCCTTTCTAGGATATCAACATGAAAACCCATAACGTCCTGGCGGTCGCCTGCACGCTGGCCATCGCCTTCCTCGCATTTGTCGCTGTGACGCCGAGTGCGTTCGCCGCGGTCCCTGACCCGCACGTCAGCCTCTCGGTTGCCGGCGATTTTTTCACAAACCATGTGCATCATTTCGCGGTCACGCTCGCTGCCATGCGGGCCGATCTCGACAAGCTGACCCAGCGGGCCGCGGCGAAGATCGCCGAAATTACGGACGACATGTCCACTGATGCCGCGCGCGCCATCGAGGATGAGCACAAGACCATCCTGGCCGAGGCGGATAAGCTTCGTGGCGAAATCAAGCAGAAGGAAGAAGAGGAGGCGGCCGCAACCCGCTCGCAGCAAAATCAGAATCCGGAGCTGACACCGGAGGCGGTGGCTGCCAGCCGCGCAGCCGACATTCTCGACATCGGCACTCGCGCCGGCATGGCGACGGACGCCATTCAGCAGGCCATCCGAAATAATGTCACGCTCGACGTTTTTCGTGCGCAGGCTTTCGATCACATGGCCGGGCGTCAGCAGCGGACATCGCCGAGCCGTGTTATCACAGATGAACGCGAGACGCGGCGCAATGCTCGCATCGAGGCCCTGTCCTATCGCCTCGGCGCTCCCATCCCGGCAGCGGGACCGAGCGCGGCCGCACGCGGCCATATGGCTGACGGCCTAGTCGCAATCGCAGCGGAGGCGGTCGAATATCGCGGCTATCCTCGCAATGCCCGCGACATCGAGGATATCTTCACGCGTGCCGCACATACGACTTCCGACTTTCCTGTGATCATGGAAGGGGCGATCAACCGGACGCTCGAAGGCCGATACGCCCTGGCGCAGCCCACCTATCGCCGGATCGCGCGCCAGCGCAATTTCCGAGATTTCCGTCCGCACACTGTCCTCAAGACCGGTGATTTCCCGATGCTCAAGCAGGTTCTTGAGGACGGCGAGATCAAATATGGGACGCTGACGGAAGGTAAGGAAACGCTGCAAGTCCTCTCCTATGCTCGAGCAATTTCTGTTTCTCGTCAGCTGATGATCAACGACGATCTCGGCGCGATCCAGGACATGCTATCCTCTTACGGCACCACCGTGGCCCTGTTCGAAGAGATCACCTTTTACAGCTCCGCCTTCAATGCCAAGCTTGCCGACGGCCAGACGGTATTCCATGCCAGCCACAACAACCTCGGCTCAGCCGCGGCGATCGATATCGACCCGGTTTCGCTCGGTCGCGCGGCAATGGCCAAGCAGAAGAGCCTTGACGGCAACCCGCTGCTGGCGAATGCGCCCGCCATCATCCTGACGGGACCCGATACGATCACCAAGGCTGAAAAGCTGGTCGCCAGTTTCACGCCGGCGACCGTCGCGACCGTCAATATCTTCTCCGGCCGCCTAACGCCGATCGATACGGCGCAGATTACCGATACCGCCTGGTACCTCTTCCCGAACCCGGAAGCGGGATCGAATTACCGCTGGGGTTATCTTGAAGGCTACGAGGCGCCGCGTGTCCGCATCGAAAGCCCCTTCGGCCGCCAGGGCATGGCGATGTCTGTAGAGCACGATTTCGGCTGCGGTGCGACGGACTATCGCTACGGCTTCAAAAATCCCGGCGCATGACGAACTGGCGGCGTCAGGCCGCCAGCTTCCCTCACCAATCTGATCATCTGAGGATAGAACCATGAAAAACTTTGTTCAGCCGGGCGACTCGATCGATGTTCCGGCACCCGCTGGCGGCTCAGTTTCGGGTCGGCCGGTCATCATCGGATCGCTGATCGGGATCGCCAGCGTCACAGCCGTCGCCACAACCATGATCGCGATTCAGACCAATGGCGTCTTCAACCTTCCCAAAACCTCGGCGCTTGCGATCGCGATCGGCGACAAGCTCTACTGGGATGCTACAAATAACGTCGTCAACAAGACCGCGACCGGCAACACTCTGATCGGCACGGCAGTCTCGGCTGCCGCCGACCCATCGGATAACGTTGACGTGCTACTCGGACCAACGACGGTCTAAGGCGATGTCGAACATCTTTGAGCGGGCGGTCTCGATTGCCCGCTCGACGACAGAGCGGGTAATGGGGAAAGATGTCACGATCTTTCCGGTTGCCAATAAGGATCCGAACGCCGCGCCGCGGCTATCGCAGACAGATGCGCCGTATACGACTTCGGCTGTCTTCTATGAAAACACCCTGATCGAGAATGATGCGAAGGCGCAGCCAGTGACGGGCGGAGGCGGCAAGCTTGTCAATCGAGCGCTGCAGCGTCAGGCGTCGATCAGGATCGTTGAAGGCCAGCCGCTCATGGCCGGCTACTTCATGCGTCGGGAGAGCGACGGCGCCATATTCATCATCAGCCAGTTCGATGCTGACGGGCTCGGAACCGTGCTCGCCCTAGTCGCGACTGTCAAAGCGCTGCCGGAGGCCTGATGCTATCCGCCGAAGCCATGCGGCTTGCCGCTATCGAGATACTGAGACCGACCGCGGCCGTCGAAGCCGGTTCAGGCTTTCCCACCCTTGCCGGTCTCATGGTTCTCGATACACGCGATATTGCGATCGAGGAGCTGAACCAGACCGCAACCTATACGCCGGTATTGGCGCTCTATACGATGGGTAGCGACGCGGTTCTCCGTGGAGAGATGGCTGCTGCCGGCGATACGGTTGCCACGGCTGTCCTGGAGATCGTTGCGGAACTAGCGATTGACGCCGGCAGTGGCCCGGCTGACGCCCTAGTGGCCAACGACCCTGAAGCGCGGCTCGTTCTTGCTGCGCTGTGCGCGCAGACCCGTTATCTGCTGGAATACAGCCAAGCGGGACTTCTCTGGCGGAAAATCGTCAAGCGGGTAATCCGTTTTGAAGAGGAGACCTTCGCAGCACCGCAACTAGGTGTCCGATGGCAGCGCACGACAATGCGTTATCACGTCGAACTTACCGACGACGATTTCGACATGACCGGCGGCGGGCTGCCGCAGCCGATACGGCGGCTCTATGAGGCGCTGCCTGACCAATCCTATGCGAAGGCCAAGCTCGCGGCGCTGGCCTCGCATTTCCCGGCCGAGGTCCTGCCGCCCTTCGAAGGCGGGGATGCATACGGTCCCGAGACCTGAAGCCGTCGTCACGACCGGAGATCACGACCATGTCTGAAGACATCTACATCCCCGCCAAAACGGGGGAGCGCATTCCCATGCCGGGCAACCAGCCGGACTGGCCGGCTGACGGGCGAACGGTGAATTTTGCCAGCCCCTACGAGGCCCGCCTCGTCGCCGACGGCACGCTCAAGCTGAAACCGGCCTCGGCCGATCCCGAACAGAAACCCACAGCCAAGAGGACGAAGTAAATGGCTTCGAACATTCCAGCCAACCTGACCGCGCCGATCTTCGCCTTCGATACACAGTCGGGCGGGCAATTCCAGAGCGAAACCCGGATGATCATCCTGGCGCATGGCCTGGCTGCCGGCAAGCTTGCCGAGGGTCAGATCGCGATCTGCAACACCCGCACCGATGCGCGGTCGCTCGCCGGCGCCGGCTCGATGCTGGAAGCGATGTTCATTGCAGCCAGGCGCAATGCGCCGGCGCAGGAAATCTGGATCGGCCGCGTCGCCGATAGCGGGACCGCCGAGATCCGCACGATCACCGTCGGCGCGCCGCCGGCCGCCGGCGGGCAGGGCATCCTGCAGATCGCCGGGGAGTCGATCTCGCTGGAGCTTGCTGCAGGCATGACCGCCAATGCGGTTGCGACCGCGCTCGCCGCCGCCATCAACGGCTATTACAACCGGCTGACGGGCATGTCGCTGCCGTTCACCGCGACCGCCGCGACCAATGTCGTGACGCTGACGGCGCGGCATAAGGGCACCTATGCCAGCGGGCTCGATATCTTCGTGCCGGTGCTGGATACGGTGAATGCCTTCGTCGGCCTCTTTACTTTCGCGACCACGACGGCCGGCGCCGGCACGCCGTCGCTTGCCAATATCCTGGCGGCGATGAACGACGATCCCTTCGAGATCATCGTTTCGGCCTTCGACGACGGCACCAACCTCGACCTGCTGAACAGCTTCCTCGGCGAGGTCTCCGGCCGCTGGTCCTATATCCAGCAGCTCTACGGCCACGCCTTCTATCCGAAGACGGACACGTCGACGAACCTCGTCACCTTCGCGCTGGCGCGTGACACCTGGCACCTGACGATGATCCCGCGGTTTACCGACGGCGGCAATGCCGAGCCGGGTTATATCTGGGTCGCGGCGGTGGTGGGCCGCATTGCCGCATGGCTCGGCGGCGGTGCAAACGGCGACGTTTCGCGCAACCAGTCGGGCCTGATCGTCGAAGGCATCTCGGCGCCTCGCGATCGCGCCTACTGGATGGACTATGCGACGCGCGACGCGATGCTGAAGAACGGCGTCAGCACCTGGGCCGTCAACCGCAGCGGCCAGGTGACGATCGACAAGATCATAACCCAGCAGCAGACGACCAACGGCGCGCCGGATACGACCTTCCGGGATATCCAGACGGTCTACCAGCTGACCTACGCGCTGAAGAAGTTCCGCGCCGCTCTCGCCTACGAGCATTCCAACAAGGCGATCGCCGACAGCAATCCGCAGAACCTCGATGCGCTGACCACGGTGAAGGACATCAAGGCGACGCTGTTCCATACCTATCGCGAGATGGCGGGCGTACTGGAAAATTCCGAGGAGGCGCTGCTCAGCATGGTCGTAGAGCGGGATACGGACAATCCGAACCGCGTCAACATGCGGCTGCCGCTCGACGTCGTCAATCCGCTCGACATCCTCGCCGGTCTCGCGGTCGTCTACAGCCAGTTCCGCGACGCGGCCTAAACCCTCTCAAGCTGAAGGATCAATCATATGGGCAAGGATTTCGGCGGGCGCATGCTGGTGCGCCTCTCTGACGGCACCACGATGTCGATGCGCGGCACGTTCAGCGTCAATACGGCCGGCCAGTCGAACGAGGCGGTCACCAACCAGGACGGCAGCAGCGATCGCATCGGCACGCCGATGCCCTATCGCGCCTCGGCCACCTTCCGCGACGACAATGCCGATCTCGGCGCGCTGATGCGGTCGCCGCGGCTGAACGTGACGATCTTCGAGGAGTTTTCGGGGGTGACGCATTATTTCACCAATGCGTTTTTCACCGGGGACCCGGAGTCCAATCGTCTGAACGGCGAGTTGACCAACCTGACGGTCAATTCGGAGCAGTATAACCGGAGCACCGGCTAATGGATCCCGTCAAGCTTTCGAAGAGCTATACCGAGAACGGCATCACCTTCGACAGCGTCGAGCTCCGGGAGCCGACCTATAAGGAAATCTTCCGGTCCGGTCTCGGCCGGCCGAACGACTGGCAGCCGACGCAGCACGGCCCGATGCTGGTGCGATATCCCGAAGTGGTCGACGCCTATCTCGAGCGCATCTGCATCAACCCGGGCTACGAGCATATCGGCTGCCTGAACGCCGTCGACTCTCTGAAGCTGGAAGAGGCGGTGGTCGGTTTTTTTCGGGAATTGCCGCCGCCGAAGACATCGCAGACGGATTGATTTTCGCCCTGGGATGGACGGTCGAACGGGTCGAAGCCATGACGCCGTCCGACATTTTCTATTGGGGCGATCGCTTCCTGAAGTTCAAGGAAAGACGTAAGGGCTGATGCGCGAAGTCGAAGCAAGGCTGAAGATCTCGGCCGTCGATCGCACCGGGCAGGTCTTCAAGTCGGTCGCCGGCAAGATGGACCAGGTCAACCGGCGGGCGGGCGAGTTCAACAAGAACCAGGCGGCGCTGGCGAGGACGCAGGAGCGCATGGCGGCGGTCGGTCGTATAGGCGCCGTCGCCGGCGTCGCTCTCGCCGCCGGCGCCCGCGCGGCCGTGATCGATTTTGCCGCTGTCGAGCGGCAGATGGAGCGGATCGGCATCACCGCCGATGCCAGCGCCGAGCAGACCAAGGCCGCCTTCCAGAACCTGCAGCAGGTGACGAAGCAATTTGCCATCCCGCTCGACGACGGGATCAGCGCGCTCGACACGCTGGTTTCCTCGGGTCTTAGCCTGCAGGAGGCGATGGCCTTCCTGCCTTCGGTGCTCGCCACCGCGCAGGCTTCCGGTGCGGCGACAGAGGACATCGCCAATACGGCGATCAAGGCTTCGTCGGCGCTGAAGATCCAGGCGAGCGACATGCAGCGCGCCTTCGACGTCATGGTCGCCGGCGGCAAGGCGGGCCAGTTCGAACTGAAGGACATGGCGGCCTACATCCCCGAGCTGGCCAATTCCTTCTCCTCGCTCGGCTACAGCGGCCAGGACGGCCTGAAGCAGCTGATCGCGCTTTTGCAGACGCTGCGCGAGGACACCGGCACGGCGGAAGCGGCCGCGACGCAGGCGCAGAACATCTTCGGCAAGATGTATTCGTCTGACACGGCGAAGAAGTTTTCCGATTTCGGCATCGATCTGCGCAAGCAGATGGAGGCGGCCAAAAAGAACGGCGAGGACGCCGTTTCGGCCTTCGTGCGTCTATCGAAGGAAGCGGTGAAGGGCGATCTCAGCAAGCTGCCGCTGCTCTTCACCGACCAGGAATTCCGCCTCGGCATGCAGTCGCTGATGACCAGCGCCGACAGCTACAAGAAGTTCATCGACGCGGTGAACAGTTCGAAGGTCGACGGAACGGTTTTCCGAGACGTCGACCGCGTGCTCGAGGGAACGCAGTCGAAGATCGACCAGCTTTCGAGCGATTGGGAGAAGCTGAAACTTTCCTTCGGCGAGACGATCGCGCCGGCGGCGTCGACCGTCATGCAGAGCATTTCGCGCGGGCTCGATTACGACAATGCCAAGCAGGAAGGCGCGAAGAAGCGCGGCTATTCCTGGCTGCGCCGAAATCTCGGCTTTACCACGGAAGCCGATGCCGACGATCTCGCCTATGAGGGGGGATATCGCAATGAGGAGTGGCTGAAGACCTACCGGCAGAACAGGTATCTGCGCGGTGCGGTCCGACCCTCGACCGGTCGGCAGAGCGCGCCCGTTGTCACGCCGGAATTTCCGGGTGGCGGGAGAAACTTCGGGCCGAAGAATTTGCCCGGCACGGATGCGCCGGTTCCGATGGCGCGCCCGGCTGGCGTTTCGCCGGTCGCCGACATACAGCGGCAGTATCAGGAATATGGGCGTGGTCGCCAGATCGTGGAATCGTTCACCTCGCAGGTTGGAACCGATGTTCTCGGCCCGATGGAGCGCAGGCTGGAAACCGCCGCGAAGTCGGTGGCGGACGGCGGCAAGGAAGGCGCGGATGCGATCACCGGCTCCGCCGACAAAATAAGATCGGCGGGAACCGACGCGGGATCCTCTATCTCGACGGCTGCGGCCAAGCTCGAGGCGGCGGCGCAGGCCTTGGCGAGTGCCTTGTCGAAGGGTGTGTCGCTCGTGCGTTCGTCGACCGCTGCTGCGGTCAACGCCAATACCGGCCGCAGCATGGCCCCGGCGCCTCCGAATGGACCCGCCGGCGGCGGTGGCGGCGGAGGGTTCTGAGATGAGAGACTGGAAAAAAACGCTGCGGCCTGCCAGCTTCAGCGGCGTTTCCTTCTTCGTCGACTACGACGAGCTGACGGCGGGCAAGCGCCTGGCGCTGCATGAGGTGGCAGGCGGACGGCAGACCGTCGTCGAGGAGCTGGGGCTTTCGACGTCGGTCTACGACGTCACGCTCTATCTGCTTGGCGATGCGTCCGATGCTCAGGCCCAGGCGCTGAAGGACGTCATGCTGGCACCCGGTCCCGGCTTCCTTATGCTGCCGATGGACGGCGCGATGATGGCGACGGCGCAGGGCTTTCGGCGCACGCGCGCCAAGGATCGGTTCGGCTATGTCGCTTTCGACGCGACGTTCATTCCGGCCGTCAATGATGGCGGCGCCGTGCTCTCGCTCGGCGATGTCACGGCGACGGTCGCGGCCGGCATTGCTGCGGCGGCCAGCCAGTTCGCACGGTTTTTCTGAGAGGTTTCATGGCAGCGAACAGGCAGACGGTGCTGGCATGGCTGGCGGATCTTGCGGCGACTGTTGTCACCGACGTCGACGATCTCTCTGACGTCACTGCACGGATTGCGGCTGCGCCTGGTCTCGACGCGGCGGCCTTCGCGACCGAAGCGCTGGCGTTGACGCGGATCATCGCCGAGAGCGTGACAGCGCCGGCCGATTTCGATCGAATTTCGGTACCGGCGACGGCGACGGGCGAGACGGCGCAGGCCTTCGCGATTTTGGTTGCGATGGGTTCGGCGATTGCCGGGTGTCGGGCGGAATGGCCTTCGCGGCCGGCGGCACGGCGGGCGCGATCGCAGGTTTCATCCGCCGGCGACGCAGGAGCAGCGGGCGCCAGCACTCTCGGCGGCGATGGCGCCGATCTCTACGCCTGGCTGACGGCAGTGACCGCCATTTCATGCCGGCTGATTTCCGAGATCGCCGCCGATGCGGCGCCGGTCATCCGGATCGAGACCGGCATTTCCCTGCCGTCGACCGTGCTGGCATACCAGCTCTATGGCGATGCGGCACGTGCCGGCGCTTTGGTCGATCTGGCGGGCTCGGCGACGCCGATGGTGATGCCGACGCTGTTCGATGCGCTCGCGTCATAGGCTTGGCCGATGCTGGAACAACTGACGATATCGGGCCTGCCGCCCTACAAATCCATCTCGATCACCTCCTCGGCAGAGGAGGCGGTGCGCAACGCCACGATCGACCTGGTGCCGGCAGGCAGTGGGGTTCCGGTGCGGCCGGGGCAGGCTGTGACGATCAAGGCGGGCGGCGAGCTGCTCCTGACGGGCTATGTCAGAGACGTGCAGCCGAGCCATGACGCGAACGATCGGAAGCTGTCGGTCACTGTTGTCTCGCGGACGGTCGACGCGACGGAATGTTCGGTCGATCACCCGACGGGAGAGGTTCTGAAACAGGACCTCGCGGGCATTGCCAAGACCTTCGATACGCTCGGCGTCGGGGTCGAGAGCGATGGAAGCCTGCCCGTCGAGCCGCGGCACAAACTGCGGACTGGCGAGACGCTGTTCGAGACGATCGAGCGGCGCGCGCGCGGGCGCGGCATCCTGATCTACGACACTCCGAAAGGGAAGCTGAAGCTCGCGACAAAGCCGGAAGGAACCCACTCCGGCGGGCTGATCTGGGGCAAGAACATCGAGCAGGCCTCGTCCTCGATCACCGAATACGGGCGGCATAGCGAAGTGCGCGTGCGCGGCCAATCCACAGACGGCACGGACAAGCAGCAGCTGCGGCCCGAGGCGGTGGCGCGGGATGCGGGGGTTTTGCGCAAGCGGCCGCTGATCATCGCCCATGAAGGCGAGACGACGATCGACCGGATCAAGAAGCGGGCCGACTGGCAGGTGAAGCGCGGCGCCGGCTATGCGGCGACGGCCTCGGTCACGACGATTGGCTGGCGAGACGGCGGCGGCGCGATCTGGCAGCGCAACTGGCTCGTCTATGTCGAGGATCCGTGGATCGGCATCGAGGGCATGATGGTGATCAAGAGCGTGACGCTCACCCAGGACAGCGCCGATGGCGGACAGGGAACGGTGGCGATGCTTTCGCTTGCCGATCCTCGTGCCCTCGGCGGCGAAAACCCGCGCGGCAAGACGGCGGACGCCTATGGTGCGCCCGGGGCAATCACCCCGGAGTACGAGGACCAATGAGCGGGCGGCGGATCGAGCTCGACGGCGAGAATGTCGAGAAAGGCGGGCAGCAGTTCGTTTCCGGGCGCGGCCTGTTCAATGACGGCTATACCAAGATCCACCGGATCGAGCCGCACGGCTTTGCCTCGATGCCGATCAAGGGTGCGAAGGCCTTTCTGTTGCAGCCGAATGGCGATGCAGACCAGGCCTATGTCTTCGGAGGCGAGCATCCGGATCATCGGCCGAATGATCTTCCGGGCGGTGGTACGGCGATCTACGATTCGAGCGGCAACATCGTCAGCCTGGTCGGCACGAGCATCCGGGTCAAATCCGGCGGCGTGCTGATGGTGATCTCGCCGGATGGTGTGGCGATCACCGGCGGCACGGTCACGCATAACGGCAAGGAGATCGGCGACACGCATCGCCACGGCGGCGTCGTTGCCGGCGGCGACATCACCAGCGTACCGGTTTGAGAAATCCGCGCCCGGCGGTTCCGGGCAATACCAAAGGAGAAGTCGCATGAGCGAACACAAGCATCCCACAGTCCGGGCAAAATTCACATGCACCGGCAAGGACGGGAACACGATCTTCCTGCACACGGTCTATTCCGAGGAAATCCAGTCCGAGGATGGCCGGTTCACCAAGGCAACCCCGTGGGGTGAACTGCGGATGACGGTAGATAACCCGAATGCTTCCGTCCAGTTTGAGCCGGGCAAATCCTACTACCTCGACTTCACTCCGGCCGAATAAGCCATCATGCTCAAGATCATTCCAGCCGATGGTGCTGAAGAGCCGTACCGCTCGCCGGATCTCGGCTGGGATGGCCTCTCGGGCGACCTGATACTCAACCCGCTGACGCATCCGAATGCGCCTGGCGATTTCCGGGCAGAGCAGGGGCTTGCGACGCAGGTGCTGATCTGCCTGATGACCGACCGGCGAGTCGAGGCGAGCGAGCTGCCGGCCGGTGTAGAAAACCGAGGGTGGATCGGCGACAGCTTCGACACGGCCGAGGGAGAGACGCCGCTCGGCTCGAAACTCTGGCTGCTGCGCCGCTCGGCGCTTTACGAGGGTATCGAGATCAAGGCGCAGGATTATGCGCGCGAGGCGTTGCAGCCGTTGCTCACCCAGGGCGTTGTTGCCCGCATCGATGTGACGGCGACGGCCAACCGGCCGCTTAAGCGGCTCGATCTCGCCGTCTCGCTCTATGGCCGCGACGGCACCAAGCTTTACGACAACAAATTCGAACTCCTCTGGAGACAGATCGATGGCGTGGCAGATCCGCTCGCTTTCTGAGGCTTCCGCTCGGGTACGCGGCGCGTTCCGGCAGTATCTGCCGGGCACCGATACGGCACTGAAGAATAACTTCGTGACGGTGACGGCCAAGGTGCTGGCAGCGCTCGCGCATGAATTCGAACTGCGCATGGCCTACCTGTCGAAGCAGCTCTTCGCCAGGACGGCTGAAAAGCAGTTTCTCGTCCAGCACGCGGCCGAGTTCGGGATCTACCGGAAGCCGGCTTCGGCAGCGCAAGGCGTCATTATCGGCTCGGGTACGGCCAACGTCACCTATCCCTCGGGCATCCGTTTCGTGTCCGGCTCGATCTCTTATCTCTCAAGCGCGCCGGCCTCGGCCGATCCGCTGGGCGCGCTCAGTCTGAATGTCGTGGCAGAGTCAACTGGCGCAGCGACCAACCGCGACGCTGACGGCACGATGGCGCTGGCCGACCCGGTACTCTGGCCTGACCTTTCCACCGCGTGGCTGGTCGGTTCGGCTGGGATTGGTGGCGGGGCCGATATCGAGAGCGATGACGGCCTGCGAGCGCGCACGCTTTACCGAAAGGCCAACCCGCCGGGCGGCGGCAAGCTCACCGACTATGAGGCGATTGCCCTCGATGTGCCCGGCGTCATCAAGGCGTGGGCCTTCCGCCAGCCTCTGGCGCCGGGCTTCATCGCGGTCTACTTCCTGTTCGACGGCCGGCCGAACCTTATCCCGACTGAGGGCGATGTGCTGATCGTCCAGGCGGCGATCGACGCGAAGCGGCTGATCCGGATCGACGACAGCGTCGCCGTCGCGCCGACGCCGGAGCCGTTGCCTCTGACGATCGATGGACTCTCGAGCGACAGCCAGACGGTGCGCGACGCGATCGCCGCGGCGGTGACCGAGATGCTGGTCGAGCGGTCGCGGCCGGGCATACCAGGCGACACCTTCACCCTGTCGCGCTCGTGGATCTCGGAAGCGATCTCAGGTGTGACGGGCGAGGACCGGCACGTGCTGGCATGGCCGCTCGACGACGTGACCTATACCAACGGGCAATACCCGGTTCTGGGGACGATCACCTATGGCGCGTAGTTCCGCGTTCAACACGATCACCCGGGACCCCGCTGCCGCCTTCGGCACTGTGAGTGTTGCGGCCCCGTTCGACGCGCTGGTGGCCCCCGCAAATGACGACCTCATCTCCTCGGCGCTGACCATGCTGCCGCAGGGCGCAGCGTGGGGAACGCCCGACGGCGAGGCGATGCCGCTCACCCATGTGCTGGCGCGCTTCGTGCGCGTGCTGGTTGACGACTTCGTATGGCTTTATGCGCGCGCTTTCGGGCTGACGCGCGAGGCGATCTCTCAGGGCGCTTCTGAGCTGTTGCCGGAATGGGAGAGTGATTACGGCCTGCCGGAAGCCTGTTTCACCGGCGAGATGACAACGGCGCAGCGCCTCGTTGCCTTGGGGCGGAAGGTGCGCGCCGACGCGGTCAATACGCCCGGCGATTTCATCCGGCTGGCGCTGGACTATGGTTTCGAAATCGAGATCGAAGAGCCGGCCATCTTCCAGTGCGGGTTTTCAGAGGTCGGTGGGTTTCACGCTCTGGGGCCAGCTCTCGAAGAAACCTACTGGATTGTGCGCGTCAAAGATGTTGGCGTGACCTATTTCGAGGCGGGCGCCGGCGAGTGCAGTTACGACCCGCTGTTTTCATTCGGCGCGGCCGAACAAATCCTCTGCTTGTTGCGCAAAATGGCGCCGGCATGGACGCTGCCGATCCTGGCGCCCTGGATCTATCTCGACACGCTCGTGACCGAGGATGGAACACCGATTATCGACGAATACGGCAACGAGCTGCTCGTCACCCTCAACAACTGAAACATCGAGGACAAGATGAAGTACAACGCTCCCTATGGCAGCGCAGATCCGAACGCGCCCTATATTGACCGCAACACGCCCGGGGGGCAATCCGGCTCGCGTGTTCCGGCGGCTGCGGTGGAACATCCGCAGCGCGAGATCATGGCCGTCATCACTGCGGCGGGCATCTCGGGATCAGAGGCCGATCTCACGCAACTGCTACAGGCGATCCAGCAGCTGATTTCGGCTGCGACGGGCGGAGGTGATACGAGCAATTTCGTGCTGATGCCGGCGGCCCGTGCCCGGCTCCCAATCTTTCCCGAGGTCCTGACTTCCGATGGACGGATACCCGTCACGTCACCGTCGACAGGTCAGGTGCGCGTACCGGCCGGCTACGACTTTCTCCATCGCGGCATATTCGCAGTGACGACCGTGCAGGCCGACTTCGCAACCGCGGCCAATAAGACCTATCACCTTCGCTGGTCGTCTGTGGCGGGTTTCGCACTCAAGGACCTTGCTGATGTCACTTACAATCCAACCGCTGCGGCCGAGACGGGCAGCGCGTTCGACAGCGCCTATGATGACATGCTTGTGGCGCGCATCGTCACAAATTCGTCGAACGTCGCGACGATCACCAACCTCGCCAACAAGGACCGCTTGGCGCTCAATGACCTGATGACGCCTAGCGCGCTGGCCGGGAGCGGCGGCCAGGGGGCGCGGTGCACGGAAACCCTTACATACAATTGGGCGCGGACGCCTCTCCAGAAGGCGTTTACCCGAACCTATCTCGCAACCAACGAGTCGCTGACCGATCGGGACGAGCTTCTCTACTCGTCTTATCCGGACACGATCCTCGATCAGATCCCGGCCACCCGCTACGGCAGCACGTTCATCTACATGGTGGACGGAATGAATGACCTGACGAAGCTCCAGGCTTCGTTCTCGGCATAAGAGGTCACTGATGGGTATCACAATCGAAGATCTCAACGCGGCTGTCGCCGCTGACTTGGCCCATGCCATCCCAGCGACGAAGGACGACGAGACCGTGAAACTGACGGTTGCTCAGATCGTTGACCTGATGGTCGACGAGGCACTCGGCGGCGATGATGCTTTCGCAGCGACCATGGCTGACGCTCTTCTGGCCTTGTCGACATCAAAGGCCGACGCCGTGCAGGCGACCGTCGATGTCGCCAGTGCGGCAACGACGAACCTTGCTGGCGCGGCATCCTGGAATGTTCGGATCACTGGCACGACCGGGCCGATCACCTCGTTCGGTACGGCTCCAGAGGGAACCCTGCGGTTTGTCCGTATACAGGGAATCGTCCAGATCAACCACGGCACGGCGATCGTGCTGCCTGGGGCCGCGAACATCACGAGCGCGGCGAACGACTGCTTTATTGCAAAGTCGCTAGGCTCTGGCAATTGGATCGTTCTGGTTTACCAGAAGGCCACCCCTGTGAAGGGTTTGATCCAAACTCAAGCGCAATACACTGGGGCGGTGGCCACCGGCAGCACGGTCATCCCTGATGATGACACGATCCCTCAAAACACCGAGGGCGATCAGTACCTAACCGTGACCATCACCCCCACCAACGCGGCGAGCATTTTGGAAATCGATGCGCAGTTCATTTCGTCACTCTCGACCGGTGCCGTCAGAAGCATGGCTCTGTTTCAAAACGGGGTAGCGAATGCGCTGGAGGCTGTGCAGATCACACCGGGGTCGGCAGGCCTCTATGCGCAAGCAAACCTGGCCCATCGAATGGTTGCTGGAACGACATCCCCAATCACGTTTACGATCCGAGCAGGCCCGGCATCGGCCGCAACCCTGACTATGAATGGGGGTGGCGGAGCGCGCAAGTTCGGAGGGGTCATGAACTCCTATATCCAGGTAAAGGAATATACGCCATGAGCCTTGGGATGGCCCTTGGGTGGAAGTTCAACAACGCGCCGGGCATCCTGACAGTTGACGGCGTCCTTACAGGTTGGCCCGAAGCGCTCGGCGATATACCCACCGAGGAAGAGCAGGAAGAGATCCTCGCGGAATATGAGGCTTTCCTGTCTGCGCCCACGATTGCCGATTACCAGACTGCGATCCAAGAGATGGTCGACGAAACGGCCCGCGGAAAACAGTTCAACGACGGCGTCACTCTCGCCTCCTATGCCAACTCGACCAACCCCGAATGGGCTGGGCAGGCTTTGGCCTTCATCGCTTGGAGAGATCAGGTTTGGCTCTACGCCTATGCTGAACTGGAAAAGGTTCAGAGCGGAGAGCGAGAGCAGCCTACGGTCGAGCAGATCATCGCCGAGTTACCTTTGATCGCATGGAGCTAAATAAGTGAGTCAATCGCAAGGCGCGGTTGACTACATGCCCAACCTACGTCAATGCAACCTTATGAGGAAAATCATAGCCATGGCCGCTGCGCTTCTCATCACATCAATCGACAGCAGCATTGCCGCCGTATCCCCGCCGGTTATCGTTAAGACGGATCAGTTCGCGCCTCTTTTGATGAAGACCGGTGCCGGAACAGTGTCCGTCAAAGCCGGCATCAGCTTCTCTGTAAATGGGGCTGTCGTCTCGACGATGGTCGATACACCTGTTTCGATGCCTGCGCTGGTCGCGGGCACGGACTATCGCGTCGTCATCAAGGCTGACGGAACGTTTGAGGCCATCGACTACAGCACGGCAATTCCGACCGGCGGCGCTGTCATCGGTGGCTTCCACTATCTGCCTGGCGGATATGCCTCCGGTTATGATCAGGGCGGGAACACGACGCCGACGATCCTCGAATGGTCATTCTGGGACAACAACTATCGGCCGGCTTGCCCCGACCCGCGTGGTATGACGAAGATCGGCAAGAGCAACGTTTGGGTCGATATCTATTTTGCCGGAAACAGCTACGCCGCGGACGGTGTCAGCCGCAACAACGACACGATCCTTACCGGGACAAACCCTTCAGTGATCCCCGCCGACTATGGTGGCAACGGCACTACGAAGTACACAACGATGAATTGGTGGGAGGCGAACGAGATCGTCGGCCAGTGGGGCAAGCGCTTGCCCAGTTACGCCGAAATGACGCTGGCTGCCTTCGGCACCAACGAACAGGCGGGCCGCGGAGCTCATCCCGTCAAGACCGGATTGAATACCGCGAACAACCCCGCCGGATCGTCTTCCGATGCGAACTTCACCAGCAAGTGGGGCTTGATCCAGTCGACCGGCGTCCTGTGGATATGGACAGGCACGCTTTCCGACTGGGAGGGAACGCCGACGGCCAACGCGCATGGGTGGGAAGCCTATGACGTCACCGGCAACCGCGGCAAGGCGATCCTTCAGAACAGCGCCGACCTGACATCGCTGCTCTTCGGCGCCAGCAATGTCTACAAGCTGACCACCAGCCCGACAGGGGTCGCGGCGGTCGCGGGATCTCGCGCTGTCGAGACCATCGAGAAGCTGTGGGACAACAGCGAAAACATCGCCATTCGTGGCGCCTGCGACCACATGTGGCGCTAGCGGCCTGAGAGCCGTTTCTTCCTTCTTCCTTGAAAATCTGGAGCGTCCTATGGACCGCAAGCATTTCTCCGATGCTGTGCGAGCGTCGATCTTTGGCGGCTCGCTTTCGGCAATTCAGGTGCAGGGCATGGAGGCGTTGCTTGACGAGGCCGGCAAGTCGTTTATCGACCAGCGCAAATGTACGATCCCAAGGGACAGCGGCCGGCGGCGGCCGCGAGGCTCGGCAACAACCAGAGTGGCGACGGCGTGAAGTATGCCGGGCGTGGTCTCGTTCAGTTGTCTAGGCAAGATCAAACGTCCGAGACAATTAGCGCCGTTCATGTGGCAAGCAAAGCAGGATTTTGCATAGCGGCACGGCCGCAAAAACAGGATCATCCATGGAAATCGGATTTAGCGTCTCCTCCGGAGCGGGCGCCAACGGCGTGCCCGGGGTCATGACCATGCTCAAGCCTTTGACGCTGAGCGCCTTCCCGTTCGACACGAACGACGGGCCTGGTGTGATCATCGGCACAATTGGAAACCGCAGCGACAGGTCAACTCTTGCCGTCGTGCCGAATGACGGCAGGTTTCTGATCGATGGTGACAACATCGTCGTCGGGCCATCGGCTTCCTCAGCGGGCGAAATCACGATTTTCGTGCGCGAGACGCTGCCTGAGGCGATCAATAGCCCGCGAGAAACACGTTTTACCCTGGTGAAAGAAGACGTGGCGCCGGCCGTTGATCCGGACCGCTACATGTTCTTCGCAACGCGCGCTCGCATGCCCTCGGGCGCCATCGTGACGGCCGCGGCCGGGACGAACTACTTCTGCTCGAAGATCGTCATCAGCTCGCCGCAATACGTCACCCGATCGTTCAAGTTCCATTTTCCGGGCTTCGCCTCGACGGAAGGCGGCAACTCACCGCAGGAGACGGTCGTTACCGGTACCGTCGGCACCCCGGGGAATTCCGTCATCGTCGACGCCATGTATGCCCGAATTGCCGGCGTCTTCTACCAGTGTAAATTCGGCGGGAACAATGGCGTGACCGTCGCGGACCAGACGAACGGGCAATGGACAGACGAGTTGATCACCGCGAAAGTCGCGGCCGAAAGCGACATCGAGCTTTGGACGTTCTATCACGCCGCCGTCGGCGAAAAGATATGGCCGATCTACCGCGTTCAAAAGCATCGCGGCGAAAGGATCTGGGGTGCGAACGACAATGCCTCGCTCCTGGGCTTCATGGCCGATCCTCTGGCGGACAGCACGCCGGCGCTCGATACCGGTTACGGCACGCAGGCGCAGCCGCAATATTACGGACCTGACGGCTTCATGCTCGCCAAGGGCGATTGGGACGGTCGGCCTGTCGTGCTTGGCTTCGTCGACAGCATCGGCGAAGCGCGGCAGGAGTTCAGCGCCGCAGCCGACGCGCGTGGCAATCTCGGCTGGACGCGCCGCTGGCTCGACAAAGACGGCGGGATCGGCCGCATTCCTCATTGCTTTCTCGGTATGCCAGGCGCCGGCTCTGTTCGCGAATATACCGGAAGCGGTTCCTCGATCGCGACCAGGCGCAGGGACATCATCCGCGAGATCATCGCCTTTAATGGCAACAAGTGGCCTTTTACGGTCGTTGCAAACCAGATGGGGCAGAACGACACATCGACGGTATATTCGACGTGGTTCAACACGAACTATCGCAGCCTGGTGACGCGCATCCGCGCCGAATATCCCGGCGTGAAGATAGTGGCATTCCCGCCGCTCGGCCGCACCGAAACGCAGAAAACCTTGACGTCGGTTACGTCGGTGGGCACCGTCGCAACGGCAACACTGGCATCTACGGCTGGGTTGCGATCTGGGCAGACGCTCACAATTTCCGGGGCGACGCCGACCGCTTACAACGGCAACGTCGTAATCACCGTGGTTGACGCCACGACGTTCACCTACAATTTCGCTGGCGGCACGTCGCCGGCAACCGGGACCATTCGCGCCAACGATCTCGGCCTGGACGCTTCGTTTACAAACTATGCCGCCAATAACACATGGCCGGCAGACGCGACGGACGCTTCCGGGAAGTGGCGGCTCCGCAATGATATTCTCGCCAAGACGTCGTCTTGCTGCGACGAGGCGATCGACACTTACGCCGCGTTCGCGTCCGCGAACAAGGGTGGCGCATGGCCGGGCATGCTGGAGTTGCCCAGCACGACATTGACCACCCAAGCCGGGACCGACGGTGTGGCAACCTACAATCAAATCACGGTCGCCGACGCCAGCATCTTCAGGCCGGAGCAGCAGATAAACATCTACTCCGGGCCTGACGGCATTGCCCGGCTCAGCACGCAGACAATTGCCAGCATCGCGGGCAATGTCATCACATATCAGGGGTCTAGCGCCGTGGTGCTGCCTGTCGGATCGGTTGTGAGGCCATCGGCTGCGCTTCAAGAGTCCTCGACGCCGATATCACTTGTCCATCCGTACCCGATCATGATCGACCGCATCGTCAACGGCATTGCTCAGTCTGAAAAGACGAAGCTGATCGCGGCGTAAAGCCTTTTATCCTTACATCGGAGACCACCATGAGCCGTATTACCGCTCAGCAGATTCGCGCGGCCGCGAAAGGCCCTGTGAACGAGAGCAACATGAAGTCCGTCCTCGTTTCCCTCGATCGCTACGGCGACGATTTCGGGATGAACCGGCTGCATCGCCTGGTGCAGTATCTGGCGCAGCTGATGCACGAAAGCGGCGACTTTCGCTACGATCGCGAGATCTGGGGACCGACGCCGGCGCAGAAGCGTTATGATACCCGCACGGATCTCGGCAACACGCCTGCGGTCGACGGCGACGGCAAGAAGTATGCCGGCCGCGGGCCGATCCAGCTCACCGGCGCTGATAACGTCAAGGCGTTTCACGACTGGTGCGACGATCGCGGGCTGAACCCGCCCAATTTCGTCGCCAATCCCGATCTCATCAATACCGACCCCTGGGAAGGACTTTCGGCGCTTTACTATTGGGACACTCACAATCTGAACCGCTGGGCCGACCAGGGCGACATCGAGACGATCACCAAGAGGATCAACGGCGGCATGAACGGCTTTGCCGATCGCGTCGACCATCTGGCGCGGCTCTCCCTCGTCGTACTCGGCTATGCGCCCGATGCAATCAGGCAGTTCCAGTCAGCGAGCGGCCTGAGCGCCGACGGCGATATCGGCCCGAAGACGCGCGCGGCCTTGCACAAGGCGCTGCTGGCGGCCGACGGCGTGCCGATGGCGGCGGCCGGCATCATGGCCGCGCCTGTCGTCGAGGAGAAGGCTGTGGTGCCGCAGGCTGTCGAGGGCGTGGTGAAAAAGAAATTCAGCCTGCTCGGCTGGGTTGGGAGCGCCTTCGGCGGCGGTGGCGGTCTCGGTCTGGCGGCGCTGACCGGCTTCGACTGGCGGGCGCTGCTGGTGATCATCGTGGCGGGGCTCGCGGTGGCGATCGGCGGGCTGGTGCTGCGCCACTACATCATCGCGGCGATCAAGGATATCCGCTCGGCGGTGGAGAGCTGAGATGTTTTCCGGCCTCACACTCAAGATCATCGCCGGCGCAATCGCGTTCGGCGCGGTCCTGTTCATCATCCATAAAATCCGTGAGAGCGGCGCCGACAGCGTGCGGACCGCCATCGAAAGGCAGAACAATGACGCGGGCAAAGCTGCTGATGAAGGCGTGCTTGATTATGATGCCTGCCGCGATGCTGGCAGGGTGTGGGACTTCGGGGCCGGCAGATGTGTCGGGCCTGCGCCGGGTCGTCGGAACTGATCTGATCGGCGCTCGCGGCGCCACCGACGCCGATCAGCGCAAGATCGACCGGACCGTAGTGCGGCTTTGCGCCGGCGGCGTCTGGTCTCGCAAGGAATGCGGGCTACATGGCGATAGCCTTGCCAAAGCTGCTGAATAAGCGCTTTCCAAACCACAACAGGCAAAAGAATGGTTGGAATCCAGGCAGAGCTCGCCAAGTGGATGTTGCAGAACGGCGGCGTTTTTGCCGCGACGACGCTCATCTTCCTCGGCCTCTATCTCTACGAACGTTATGGCAGAGCGAAAGACAGGGCCGCCTATGACGAGGCCCTCGCCAAGGCGCAGCAGGAACATGTCGCGACCCTCAAACTCGTAACCCCGCTTGCGCAGAAATTCTCCGACACGATGGATGTGATCCTGCCTCTCGCCATGGCGCAGATCAACGGCGGCAGGAGAAGGGGTGAATGATGCTGCTCAGTTGGTTTCGGCGACCGCGCACGCGGAGGGCTCTCTCGGTCGATCCGGATGTCGAAAGGGAGAAGCGCGCCTTGCTAGCCAAGCTTGCACAGAGCGTCATAGAGTTCGAGCACAGCCGAGATGGCATTCACGAGCTAGCAACAGCAACGATGAAAATCATGAAACAGCAGGGAAAGAAGCGATGAAGCGGCTGAAAACGAGCATTGCGGCTTGGTCTGCCCTGTCGGCCGTTGTTTCCTTCTGGCTGCTCAATATCTTCATTCCCTACGAACGGATGGTCGAGATCTCCTCGAGCCTGGTGCTCGGCGTGACCTTCGCGGTACTGGTGCGATGGGCAAGCGATGCGGCACGCGCCCTGCGCTCTGGCCGCGACGGCCCGGATTTCCTGATTGTGGCCGTGTTCTCGATCGTGCTGATCATCTTTTTCCAGCGCGTCTGGGTGACCATCATCCGGTTCTACGATCGTGCCGATCACTTGGTCAATTCGCCGGTCGGCGCCTTCATTGCCTGGATGCTTGCCTGGGCCTGCATGCTGGTGCTGATCGCGCCGGACGCCGAGAACGGCAACATTCCCGGCCGCAGCCGCATGTTCATCGGGGTGGCGCTGTTCATCGCCGGGATGGTTTCGGGGCTGGGGCTGGCGCTGGCGATCGTCTAGTGTTCCATGCGAATATCGCCCGCCAGGTCTGGTGCTCTCGCTGGCTGACGTCGCTGCGGAAGAATGGCGGCGTCTCGACGGTGACTGTCTCCCCGCATCTCCGGCAGGAGATGACCGAGAAGGCATCGTAGCGGGCATGCGGCCGGCCGCCGCAGCATTGATCAGGTGACAAAGTTTCCAAACCTCAATTTTCCTGCCTTGGCGCCGCAAGAGGAGCATTTCAGGTGTGGCTCGATCTCGCTGATGAGATGTTGCTGCATGCCGGCTGGCACGGCCTTCCGATCGAATTCCCTCTGCTCTCCGCATGCCTGGCACTCGGCCATGATGGTTATATGCTGCGGCGCTACGCTGATGTATCCCGGCGACCAGTCCCTGATCTCCTGAAATCGTCGCATGCGTAATCAATCCTCTTCCGAGGTCCCTTCTGACCGCATTGTTGAGAGTGCCCGCCCGAGCTAGTTCCTAATATGTTCTCATCTGCGAGCGAGTCAAGAGCCGCTTTTCAAAGCCGCGATGATCCGATCGAGTTCAGCGTTCTCCGCCAGCATCAGCGCGTGGTTGTCGGCGAGTTCTATGATTGCCGTGAGGACCTCTTCCGGTTTCCAGCCGGCCGCAACGGCAGCATCCACCATTTCGCTGAACACGAACTGAAGTTCATATTGGCATTTTACGAACCGGTCTGGATCGCCTTCGGGTAGGGTGGGACCTGAAATATAGCTCATCTCTCGATCATGGGGCGGCGAGTGCAAAGGTCAAGCGCTTCCATCCGGCAGTCTAATCAATCTAGGTCAATTGCTTTTTAAGGTGTGGCTGCTGAACTGCCGGCATGACGAAGCCGCCCCGCAAGCCTTCCAAGCCGCTGCTTGGCAAAGCCGACGCCCCGCTGCGGGGCCGGCCGCGCCGGCGGCGCGATCCAGCCCAGCATCAGCTTACCCTCGATCCGATGCCGGCGCGCATCGATCCGTGCCTTGCGCTGCTGAAACCGCGGCCGCCGAAGGGCCGGCAATGGGCGTTCGAAGTGAAATGGGATGGGTACCGCCTGGCCGTTCATATCGAACCGAAGGGCGTCAGGATCCTGACACGCGGCGGCCACGACTGGACCGCCCGCTTCCCTGCCATCGTGGCCCAGGTGAAACGTCTTTCTGTCTCGACAGCGATTTTGGACGGCGAGGCTGTCGTGTTCGACGAGCTCGGCCGGTCTGACTTCGGCAAGCTTCAGCAGTCGCTCGGCGGCAAGGGCGGCAAGCGGGCATCATGGGAATCGGTCTTGATGGCCTTCGATCTCCTCTATCTCGATGGTCATGACCTCACCGAGACCGAGTTCACCGCACGGCGCCACCTCCTCGAAGGGATAGTGCCGGCCGGCGGGGAGGAGGCTATTCGCCTCTCCGAGGAGATCGAATCGGATGGTGAAACCCTTCTGCGCATCGCCTGCGAGCATGGACTCGAGGGCATCATCGCCAAAGATCGGAACAGCACCTATCGCAGCGGCCGCGGCGGCGAATGGCAGAAGATCAAATGCATCCAGAGCGGCGGCTTTGCCATCGTCGGCTATGAGAGGTCCAGCTCGGCTTTCGGGAATATCCGCGCGCTGCTGCTTGCGGCGCGAAAGGAAGGCCAGCTGGTCTATGTGGGATCGGTCGGAACTGGCTTTAAGGCAAGCCAGGCATTGGAGCTCCGCGCCGCGATGGACAAGATCAAGGTATCGGCGCCCGCAGTTAGATATACCGGCCGCCGCAAGAACCTGATCTGGATCAAGCCGACCCTCGTCGCCGAGATCGAATACCGAGCCTGGACGCGTGACGGGAAGCTGCGGCATCCATCCTATAAGGGGCTGAGGGAGGAGCAGGACGATGCGGGGATGTATGAGAACGACGGCTAAGCCTGCACACTTAAGTGGGACGGAGAAGGCGAAAAACATAATGATTGCGAGAGCTATAAGCTTGTCTCACAATTCAGCAACATATTGAAATAACTGAATTCGGGTACTTCGGCATGGGGCACCAGCCTACGCTCTGCGGAGCTTCGGCTCGGCGAGCCGAAGAGCAGCCAAGCGGAGGCTGTCGCGCCGTAGTTCCGTCAGGAACGAAGGCGGACTGTTCGACAATCTCCGGTTAGCTGCACCATCATCTCAAATGACTTTGTGTAGCCCCTACCTCTAAAGACCTGAGCGGGACTACGGAGCAAGTTTCACCTCCGAGTGAAGCCTACTTGTTCTTCAGCAGCCACATCTTGCCGGCCATCGTGATGCCGTAGACATCTTTTGATGCGTCATCGTCGAGGTGCCGCCGCTCTAAGAAGCCCGGCTCTTTCAACTCGCCCAGCGTCTTTGCCGTGACCGATTTCACCTTCTGCGGCCGCTCTTTCCAGCGGTCGGTCTTTGCGTAGGTCACCGTCGCGTTCTGATGCGTCCATTTATTCGCCGGCTGAGGATAGAGATCTCCATCCTTGGCGAGTTTGAGTGCAACGATCTGGGATGGGGTAAGCTCAATCATGCCGAATAATTCCTGTGCGGGGTTCTGTGCGCCGAAAATGCGCTTCGAACGAAGGGGTGCTCATAACACCGCCTGATCACTTCCACCACCGCATTGCGCTTCGTGCCACGCGAAAGGCGAAAACCCGGCTCGCGGGAGCCGGGTTTCGTCTTTGTCGCGAATTTTCGTCAATAGCAGCGCCTTACTGTCTTGGTCACCTCGCCTTCATCAGTCTGACGGGTAACGCTCCTGGTTTCGCAGCCGTCATGTCGATAGCGGCGATGCTCGCGTTCGCGAACGCCGAAGGTCACGCCGCGCTCGCTGATGGTGATGCCGGGCCGCACCCGCTCGTAACGATAGTCATCGTCATAGGTACGCTCCCTGACGTAGACGCTATCGGCGAGAACAGGCGCTGCAAACGAGCAGGCGGCAAGGGCCGTCACGGCACAGTTCAGAATGATCTTTTCATGTCGTTTCTCCTTGTCTGAAGGGCCAACGAAGCAAAAGGGAAGTGGTTCCCACATCAGCGGCAACCCTGTCATTCTCGAATGCACGTGGAATCTATTGTTCGCGACCAAGCCGACGCCTCGAAGAGCAGCCGCAAAACGCAAATCAACTATTTAATTTTGCTTGCGCTTCGTCCAAGGTGGCGGCCGTTACCATCAGGCGAGGGCAGACGTGCATCAGGAAGTAGGACTCATTGCGACGGTCGCCGTCAGTTTTGTTTTCGCGGCCGTCCTCGGTTATGGCGCCGACCGGCTGCGGCTGCCGCCGCTCGTCGGCTATCTGATGGCCGGCATCCTGATGGGCCCGTTCACACCGGGCTTTGTCGCCGATACCGCTCTTGCTGGCCAGCTCGCCGAAATGGGCGTCATCCTGCTGATGTTTGGCGTCGGCCTGCATTTTTCCGCCTCCGACCTGCTCGCTGTACGCGGGATCGCCGTGCCGGGCGCGATCGGCCGAATTATCCTCGCCACCCTGCTGGGCATCGGCCTCTGCATGCTCTGGGGCTGGAGCCTCGGTGCCGGCGTCGTCTTCGGGCTCAGCCTCTCGGTGGCGAGTACGGTCGTGCTCCTGAAGGCGCTGGAGGAACGTAATCTCGTCAATGCGCCAAGCGGGCGCGTCGCCGTCGGCTGGCTGATCGTCGAGGATCTGGTGATGGTGCTGGCGCTGGTGCTGCTGCCGGCGCTGGCAGAGCTTCTCGGCGGCCACGCCGTCGACACCAATCACGGCTTCGGTGAGCTGCCGCTGGCACTGACGATCGGACTGACCTTGTTCAAGGTGCTGGCCTTCGCCGCCATGGCGGTCTTCCTCGGCCCCCGTATCGTGCCCTGGCTGCTGACGATGATCGCCCGCACCGGCTCGCGCGAACTCTTCACACTGACGGTGCTGGCGATCGCGCTCGGCATCGCCTTCGGCTCGGCGGCGATTTTCGGCGTCTCCTTCGCGCTAGGCGCGTTTTTCGCCGGCGTCGTCATGAGCGAATCCCAGCTCAGCCACAGAGCGGCGGCCGATTCGCTACCGTTGCAGAACGCCTTCTCCGTGCTGTTCTTCGTCTCGGTCGGCATGCTCTTCGACCCCTCGATCCTGGTGCGCCAGCCGCTGTCGGTGATTGGCGCCTTGGCGCTCGTCATTCTCGGCAAGGCCGTCATCACCTTCGCCATCGTCATGCTGCTGCGATATCCGATCGGCATGGGGCTGACCTTGGCCGGCGGCCTTGCCCAGATCGGCGAATTTTCCTTCATCCTCGCCGGCCTCGGCGTCTCGCTCGGGCTGCTGCCGCATGAAGGCCAGGATCTGATCCTGGCTGCAGCGATCCTGTCGATCACACTCAACCCAATCGTGATCATCGCAACCGAGGGCTTGAAGAAATATATCCATGCGCAATGGCCCTCCGTCTTCGAAAGCTTCGGTAGAAAGAGGCAGATAACGCTCGGCAAGGAACTGGAAAAGATCAGGGCGCTCGGCGAGGAACGCGAACGCCAGCATCAGCTGAAGATGCAGCAGCTGATCGAAACCTTCCCGCTGTTCTCCCAAGTCGGGGAGGATGCGCAGGAAGAGCTGCTGCTGCTCTTCAAGGCAAAGTCGGCTCCCCCTGGCGAACGTGTCATTCGTCGCGGCGATCGCGGCGACAGCATGTACTTCATCTCCTCAGGCGCGGTCGAAGTGCGCCTAGCCAGCGGCGCGATCCGCCTGGAGCCGGGCGCCTTCTTCGGGGAGATGGCATTGCTGAGCGGCGGAAGGCGTACGGCCGACGTCATCGCCGTCGACTTTTGTCAGTTCGAAGTGCTCGAGCGGCGCGATTTCAATATGTTCATGTCGCATCACCCCAACTTGCGCGCCATCGTCAGCGAAATGGCGCAAAAACGCACGGAAATGAACGTCCTGCGTCAGCAATGGGAAAAGTCGATGGATCTGTCCTGAGGGCGCGGCGCTCGTCTCAACCCGCCGGCCAATAGGCGTCAGAGCGGAAATCGTCTGGGATCGGGTCGAGCCGCGACAAGGTCTCGGCTGCGAAATCGATCTGCAGCGACAGGTATTTCAGGGAGGCCAGCATCGGCACACCGGTGGCAAATTCCCGGATGCGGGAAGGGTGATAACCACTTTCCTTGAGCCGCCGGTTCGCTTCCCGGCGCACATCTTCCCGGCTCGGTCCCGAACCTGCTTCAGCCCGCTCATTCATCTGCGCGGCCCGCCCAAGGCCGCCTTCGATCACTTTGAACATTCTCATGCCACCCTGCACGTCGACCACGTAAACCTTGCCCTAGAATGGCCGATTCGCAATCCCATGAAATCCTGGGAGAGGCGGCGACGCCTCCGCATCACAAAATTTTTAGACGGCGGTGGCACGAAGGACACGGGCGAGCATTTACAGCGCCGCATACGACCCCTAAAGCTTTTTGCACCGCAATAGGAAAGGAATGGAATGCTTCGCAGACTTTACGACTGGACCATGTCTCTGGCCTCGCGCAAATCGGCCGAAGTCTGGCTCGCCGTCATCGCCTTCGTCGAAAGCTCCGTCTTTCTCGTTCCCGCCGACGTGCTTTTCCTGCCAATGGCGCTTGCCAAGCCGGAGCGCTCCTATCGCTATGCACTGATCGCTACCGTTGCCTCCGTGCTCGGCGGCATTGCCGGCTGGGCGCTCGGCTATTACGCCTACGAGACGGTGGCGCGGCCGATTCTCGAATTCTACGGCAAATTCGATGATTTCGAACAGCTGCGAAACTCGATCCATGGCGAATGGGAAATTTTGCTGCTGTTTTTGGTGACCTCCGGCTTGGCCCATCTGCCGCCGATCAAGGTCGTAACCATTATGGCGGGCGCCATCGGTATAAATCTGAGCTTCTTTGTCATTTCTGCCATTGTCGCTCGCGGCGCCCGGTTCCTACTTTTGGCTTGGCTGCTGCGTCGCTATGGCGAACCGATCCGCGATTTCATCGAGAAGCGTCTCGGCCAGATCGTAGGTGTCGGTGCTGCCGTGCTGATTATGCTCGGTATCGCCTACAAACTACTTGCTCACTAGGCCCACTTTGCGGAGTTCCGCCATGACTGCCACTTCCTCGCCGCTCGCCCGCCCCGGCTTTATCTATTCCATATTGCTTGCTATCGGCATGGCGGCTGTGGTTGGCGCCGCGCTTGGATTTCAATATATCGGCGGCTATATTCCCTGCGCACTCTGCCTGCTGCAGCGCCAGCCCTATTATTATGCCATCCCGATCGCCATTCTCGCTGCCATCTGCGAGCTTGCCGGTCTGCCGAACTGGATTTCCCGTGCAATGCTGCTTGCGGCCGGCATCCTGATGCTGGTGACCGCCGGCATGGGCGTCTATCACGCCGGCGTGGAATGGCATTTCTGGCCGGGGCCGGCGACCTGCTCGACGACCGCAAACAGCATGACGAGCAACGCCGGCGATCTGCTGACCGAGCTCAATACGATCAAAGGCCCATCCTGCACCGATGCAGCGCTCAGGGTGCTTGGCCTGTCTTTCGCAGGCTGGAACGTGATCGCCGGCATTCTGCTCGCAGCTTTCGCCTTCGTCGGCGTCCGCAAATCTGCGTGAGGTGAGCCTATCAGGGCTGCAGTTCGGTATCCCAATAGAGATAGTCGAGCCAGCTTTCATGCAGATAGTTGGGCGGAAACAGCCGGCCATTATTGTGCAGATCCTGCACCGTCGGCTGATAGGGCTTCTGCGACGGGAACATGCCCGCCTGCTTCGGAAGCTTGCTGCCCTTGCGCAGATTGCAGGGCGAGCAGGCTGCCACGACATTCTCCCAGGTCGTCTCACCGCCATGGGCGCGCGGGATGACGTGGTCGAAAGTCAGATCGTCGTGGGAGCCGCAATACTGGCACTCGAACCGATCGCGCAGGAAGACATTGAACCGGGTGAAAGCCGGATTGCGGGATGGCTGAACGTAAGTCTTCAGGCATACGACACTCGGAAGCCGCATCGAAAAGCTCGGTGAGGAAACCGAATGTTCATATTCCGCGATGATATTCACACGGTCGAGAAAGACCGCCTTGATCGCGTCCTGCCAGGACCAAAGCGACAAGGGATAATAACTCAGCGGCCGGTAGTCAGCGTTCAGGACGAGCGCCGGCAGGGCCTGCGGGGAGACTGCAATCGTCAAGGGACTCTCCTGATCGATTCGGCATCTGCTCCTGTATATTAGGCCGGTTGTTACAGGATTGTGAAGTCCAATAAATTCAGAGGATAAAGGCAATTTGAAGAGTGTTGCCGATCAGCCGGTCGGTACCATGTCGCGCCGCATTTTCGTTGCGTAATAGGCCCAGAAAAGCCGCGCCGCCACGGAGCGCCACGGCGACCAGATCTCCGAAAGCTTGGCAAGCGCCTTTGTTTGCGGGCGCGCCGCAAGTCCAAGCGCAGCGCCGACGGCATTCTGCAGCGCCACATCGCCAGCCGGAAAGACATCGGCGTGGCCGCCGCAGAACATCAGATAAACCTGCGCCGTCCATGGACCGACGCCCTTCAAGGCGGTGAGTTCGCCAAGCGCTTCGTCCGGTGGCTTCAGACAGAGTCTGGAAAGATCGAGGCGGCCGGAGGCAACGGCTTCCGCAACCCGCGACAGCGTGTCGGCCTTGGCGCGCGACAGGCCGAATTCCCGCCATGCCTCGGGCCCTAGCAGCATGTAACCTTCGGCCGTCAGCGGCCCGTCCGTCGGCAGCATGCGCCGCCAGATCGCCTCGGCGCTGGCACGCGAGACCATTTGCGAGACGATGATATGGGCAAGGCCGGCAAAACCGGGTTCGCGCAACCGCAGTGGAACAGGCCCTGCATTCGCCGCAATCGGTGCAAGGCGCGGATCGAGACGCAGCAATGCTTCGAGCCCCAGCTTGACGTCATCGTCGTTGCGGATGATCTCCACGCGTCCTCCCAGTGGTTCGAAATTCAAATTCGTGGCAGAAGAAAGCATGACCACGAGCGAGCGTCAAAAACCTGTCTTTCGTTTTGCGCCGAGTCCGAACGGATCGCTGCATCTCGGCCATGCGCTGTCGGCCTTTTTGAACCGGGATATGGCCGAAAGCGAAAACGGCCGGCTGCTGCTGCGCATCGAGGATATCGACCAGATGCGCTGCACGCCTGAATTCGAGGCCGGCATCCTGAGGGACCTCGACTGGCTTGCCATCGACTGGGAAAGCCCGGTGCGGCGCCAATCGGAACATTTCCCGGAATATCAGGCGGCGCTCCACGCATTGATCGAACGCGGCCTGGTCTACCCGGCCTTCCTGACGCGCGGCGAGGTGAAGGCGCGTGTCTCCGCCTACGAGGCAACGGGCCGATCCTGGCCGCGCGACCCCGATGGCACGCCGCATTACCCGCCGATTGATCGCGAGCGGCCTGAGGCCGAATGGCGGGACATCCTTTCCTCGGGGAAAAAACATGCCTGGCGGCTCGATATGCGCAAGGCGCTCGACCTGATCGGCGAACTGCTGTTCTGGACCGAAACCGGCGACGGCAGGACGGGCGAGATCGCCGCCGAACCCGAGGTCTGGGGAGACGTCATCCTGTCTCGCTCGGATGCACCCTCGAGTTATCATCTTTCGGTGGTCGTCGACGATGCGCTGCAGGGCGTCACCCATGTCGTACGCGGGCTCGACCTCTTTCACGCCACGTCGGTGCACCGGTTGCTGCAGGTGCTGCTCGGCCTGCCGCAGCCCCTCTATCACCACCATCGTCTCATTCTCGATGCCAATGGCCGCAAGCTTTCGAAAAGCGAAGGTGACAGCGGCCTTGCCGAATTGCGTGCCCAGGGCATGTCAGGGGCCGATATTCGCCGCCTTGTCGGGCTCTGACCGCCGCTCGACACGCTCTCTGCCGACGATCGAAAGTGTGTGGGAGAACATCCGGAAGACGCGGAACTTGATCAGCGCCGCGTTGATCTCTGCGCCGATGATGAAGATGACGCCGACCATGTAGAGAAAGATCAGCACGATCATCACCGAGGCGAGACCGGCATAGGTCGCGGTATAATTGGCGAAGGTCGCGAGATAATAGGCAAAGACCAACGCGCCGGCGAGCCACAGAAGCAGCGTCAGCAGCACGCCGGGGATGACGTCGAACACCCGCCGCTTGCCGGCCGGCAGCCACAGATGCATGACCAGCAGGCCGACGGTGAGCACGACAAGTGTGCCGTAGATGCGCCAGCTGAAGACGACGTCGAGCGTATCGGCAAACAGCGGAAGCCACTTCCGGGCATAATCGAGAGCCAATGGCACGGCCACCAGCAGAATGCTGATTGCCGCGAAGATGATGACGGCAATCAGCACATAGCCGAGGCTGGCGAGGCGGGTGAAATACCACGGCCGCGTTTCCTGCACCCGGTAGGCACGGTTGAGCGAGATTCGAAGCGCTTCTACCCCGTTCGAGGCGAAATAGGCCGCCGCCAGCACCGAGATCGTCAGCAGTCCGCCGCGCTGAATGGTGAGGACCTGGAGCACCTGGTCGGCGAGCGGCTTGGCGATCGCTTCCGGCCAGGTGTCGAAGATCAGATGGATAGCGGTGGAGGAAAACTGATCGGCGCCGAGGAAGCTTGCAAGCGCCGTGCCGAAGATCAGGAAAGGGAAGACCGCAAGCAGGCTCGACAAAGCCACGTGGCTCGCCATCGCAAATCCGTCATCCTCGACCATGTGACAGATCGCGTCATAGACCACGTCGTAGATCGTGCGCAGCACCTTCGGCATTCCGTCTCCGGGTTTCCAGATTGTATCCTCTGGCCGAATATGGGAAACGAGTCCCATTTTGTACAGGAATCATTCCATGGCGGAACAGCGCACAATCGTCGTCACCGGCTGTTCCTCCGGCATCGGCGCTTACTGCGCCCGGGCGCTGAAAGCCGATGGCTGGCGTGTCTTTGCGACGGTGCGCAAGGCGGATGATCTGCCGGCACTGGAAGCCGACGGCATCGAAGCCTTCGTGATGGACTATGCCAGGGCCGACACCATCTGCGACCTGGCAGCCGCGGTCCTCGATCGCAGCGACGGCCGCATCGACGCGCTCTTCAACAACGGTGCCTATGGCCAGCCTGGTGCCGTCGAGGATCTGTCGTCGGCGGCGCTGCGAGCGCAGTTCGAAGCGAACTTCTTCGGCTGGCACGAATTGACGCGGCAGCTCATTCCGTCGATGCGCAACCATGGTCGCGGACGGATCGTGCAATGCTCCTCCATTCTCGGCCTGGTTCCTTATCGCTATCGCGGTGCCTACACCGCCTCGAAATTTGCGCTCGAGGGCCTCAGCATCACCCTGCGCATGGAGCTCTCCGGCAGCGGCATCCATGTGAGCCTGATCGAGCCCGGGCCGATCGCCACGCGTTTCACCGCCAATGCGCTCGCAAAGTTCAAAGAAAACATCGACCTCGAGAATTCGCCGCACGCAGCCGATTATGCCAGACAGTTGGCGAGACTTGACGGCTCCGGGCCGGTCAACCGCCACAAACTTGGCCCGGACGCGGTCTATTCGGTGTTGAAACACGCATTGAACTCGAAAAGACCAAGGCCACATTATCCTGTAACGACTCCGGCTAAACAGGGCATGCTCCTGAAGCGGCTGCTTCCGGCGGACCTCTTCTACAATCTGATGCGCTGGACCGATTGACCGAGAAAGTTGAATACCATGTCCACGGCCACCTATATCCTTGCGATCATCGTCATGGGCCTCGTCGCCCTCGTGCTGATCCGCGGCCTCTTCAACATGATGAAGGGCGGCGATGCCAACCGTTCCAACAAGCTGATGCAGCTTCGTGTGCTGCTGCAGGCCATCGCCGTCATCCTGATCATGATCACTCTCTGGATCACCGGCGGCGGCCGGCCGACGTGAGGAAACCATAGTGGAGGTTTTGATGACGAATGGGAATGACAGAGCCGAGGTGATGCCGGATGAGGTGTCTCTCCAGGCAGCGTCAGGTTTGGCGAAAGGGCGAACTCCATTCTTCGTCATCCTCGGCCTTGAGCCGAGGATCCAAGCCGCGGCTGCTGGTGGGCGCCGTGTAGATGCTCGGGTCAAGCCCACAGCGGTTCGGTTTGTACCAGTGGCTGCCCCTCACCCCAACCCTCTCCCCGTTCCGACGGAGAGAGGGGACGTGCCCTGCGAGACGTCAGTGAGGAGCGGAGAGGGTGCAGCATGTTCCCTTCTCCCCGTGAAAACGGGGAGAAGGTGGCGGCAGCCGGATGAGGGGCCGGCCTCGCCGATCTCCGGCCTTGCAAAAGCCCTCCCGCCAGGCGGTGCTACATGGTGAAACTCAACAGGATCTACACCAAAACCGGCGATGACGGCACGACCGGGCTGGTTTCCGGCCCGCGCCGGCTTAAGGACGATCTGCGCGTCGAAGCCTATGGCACGATCGACGAAGCCAATTCGGCGATCGGCCTGGCGCGGCTGCACACATCAGGCTTGCCCGAGCTCGACGCCATGCTGATGTCGATCCAGAACGACCTCTTCGATCTCGGCGCCGATCTCGCCACGCCCGATACCGGAGAGACGCCGGCCTACGAACCGTTGCGGATAGTCGAGACCCAAGTCGACCGCGTCGAGCGCGACATCGATCAGTTGAACTCCGGTCTCGAGCCGCTGAAATCCTTCATCCTGCCGGGCGGCAGTCCCGCTGCCGCACATCTGCATCTTGCCCGCACGATTGCGAGGCGCGCCGAACGTCTGATGGTGGCGCTTGCCCGCAGCGACGGTGAAATCGTCAGCGAGCCTGCAAGGAAATACGTCAATCGGCTCTCGGATTTCCTCTTCGTGGCGGCCCGTCACGCGAATGAACGCGGTCGTGCGGATGTGCTTTGGGTTCCGGGAAAAAACAGATAGGTTTGCCGCGATCACGATCGCCGGGGGGCCTTATGTTCATACCACTTCATGATGCCAATACGCTGAAGCATATCAAGGTTCAGTGGGTGACCCTGGCTTTGATCGTCCTGAATGTCGCGGTCTGGCTCTTCACCAGCCTGGAGAGCGAACTGGCAGCCCAGGCGACGACGGTCGGCCTCGGCTTCATCCCGGCGATCGCCTTCGGGCACGCCCAATTGGCACAGGGATTGGAAATCGTGCCGGAACCGCTCACCTATCTCACCTATGCCTTCGTCCATACCGGCTTCTGGCATCTGGCCTCCAACATGGTCTTCCTCTGGGTCTTCGGCGACAATGTCGAGGACGCGATGGGGCATATGCGTTTCCTGCTTTTCTACCTCCTCTGCGCCGCTGCCGGCGCCCTTTGCCACGGGCTGCTGACGGCGACGTCGGAAGCGCCGCTGGTCGGCGCTTCCGGGGCGATCTCCGGCGTCGTTGCCGCCTATGTCATGCTGCATCCGCGCGTCAGGGTCTGGGTGCTGGTGTTCCTGCGTGTGCCCTTGCCCCTGCCGGCCTTCGTGCCGCTGCTTTTGTGGATCGGACAACAATTCTTCATGCTGGCGATTGCGCTGGATGGCGATGTTTCCTGGGGCGCCCATGTCGGCGGCATCCTTGCCGGTGCCCTGCTGATTCTCGTCCTGCGCCGTCCAGGCCTGCCGCTCTTCGACCGTGAAATCGTAACGCCCCGCGCCGTAAGGGATGAAGCCGGCGCCGTTGCGGCCGGCACGGGCGGCCGCAACGAGCAGCGTCTTCCCTGGGGTCGAGACCGGCGTTGACCGATATATTGACGTGTACGTAAACGTCCATATATTGCCGAGGCGATTCCCTGCCGGCATCATGCAAGCGTTGTATTTGGAGGAAAAACGCGTATCCATGTCGCCATTCGACAATCGAAGCGGCGCCTGAGCGCGCATTTTCCTAAAAACTCGTGAAATCAGTTTCTCTTGAAGGAAGGCTCCCATGAAGATTCTCGTGCCCGTCAAGCGGGTTGTCGACTACAACGTGAAGATCCGGGTGAAGCCGGATGGCACGGGTGTCGAGCTTGCCAATGTGAAGATGTCGATGAACCCGTTCGACGAGATCTCGGTGGAAGAGGCGCTGAGATTGAAGGAAGCCGGCAAGGCGGAAGAAGTGGTGGTGGTGTCGATCGGCCCGGCCAAGGCCGAGGAAACGCTGCGCACGGCGCTCGCCATGGGCGCCGACCGGGCGATCCTAGTCGAGACCGACGACGCCGTCGAGCCGCTCGCCGTCGCCAAGATCCTTAAGGGGGTCGCCGATGCCGAGCAGCCTAGCCTTATCATCGTCGGCAAACAGGCGATCGACGACGATTCGAACCAGACCGGCCAGATGCTGGCGGCATTGCTGGGCTCGGCCCAGGCGACCTTTGCCTCGAAGATCGAGATCGGTGACGGTAAGGCTCAGGTCACCCGCGAGGTCGACGGCGGCCTGCAGACGATCGAGATCAAGCTGCCGGCGGTCATCACCACCGACCTCAGACTGAACGAGCCGCGTTACGCCTCGCTGCCGAACATCATGAAGGCGAAGAAGAAGCCGCTCGACAAGAAGAGCCCTGCCGATTTCGGCGTCGACACGGCGCCGCGGCTGAAGGTGCTGAAGACCGAGGAGCCGTCCGGCCGCAAGGCCGGCGTTAAGGTCAAGTCGGTCGCCGAACTCGTCGACAAGCTGAAGAACGAAGCCGGCGTGCTGTAATCGGGCTGGAACAGGAGCAACTATCATGACCATTCTTCTTCTGGCCGACCATGACGGCAATCACCTTTCCGACCAGACCGCCAAGGCGCTGACGGCGGCAAGCCAGATCGGCTCCGACGTGCATGTGCTGGTTGCCGGCAAGGCTGCCAGGGCTGCGGCCGATCAGGCGGCAAAACTCTCCGGCGTCTCCAAGGTGCTGCTCGCCGAAAGCGACGCGCTTGCCAACAATCTCGCCGAACCGCTGGCCGAGCTGATCGTCTCGCTTGCCGGCTCCTATGACACGATCGTCTCGGCCGCCACCTCGGTCGGCAAGACGGTGCTGCCGCGGGTGGCAGCCCTGCTCGACGTCGCCCAGGTCTCGGAGATCATCGAGGTCGTCTCCGCCGACACCTTCAAGCGGCCGATCTATGCCGGCAACGCCATCCAGACGGTGCAATCAAGCGACGCCAAGAAGGTGATCACCGTGCGCACTGCTTCCTTCGCCTCGGCAGCGGAAGGCGGTTCGGCAACGGTCGAGGCGATCCCGGCCGTCTCCGATCCGGGGCTGTCGCGTTTCGTCTCCGATGCACTGTCGGCGTCGGAACGTCCGGAATTGACCTCGGCCAAGGTCATCATCTCGGGCGGCCGCGCACTCGGCTCGGCCGAGAAGTTCAAGCAAGTCATCCTGCCGGTGGCCGACAAGCTCGGTGCGGCGGTTGGCGCCAGCCGTGCTGCCGTCGATGCCGGTTATGCCCCGAACGACTGGCAGGTCGGCCAGACCGGCAAGGTGGTGGCGCCCGATCTCTATATCGCCTGCGGCATCTCCGGCGCCATCCAGCATCTGGCCGGCATGAAGGATTCGAAGGTGATCGTCGCCATCAACAAGGACGAGGAGGCGCCGATCTTCCAGGTTGCCGACTATGGCCTCGTCGCCGATCTGTTCGACGCCCTGCCGGAATTGCAAAAGGCGCTCTGAGCGAGGCAAATGCCTTTCTTTCGCACTTGCGAATGACTGGAAAATTGTCTTTTATCGGTCTACTACTTACTGCCGGGCGATCTTTCGTCCGGCAGTATTGCTAATATAATACGGCAACGCGGGGGCGACTGCCGGCGGGGGTTTGGAGATGAATGCGGTGTTGAAGAATATTGGTATTATCGGTGCTGGCCAGATGGGCTGCGGCATCGCACATGTTTCGGCCGCCGCAGGTTACAGGGTTCACATCTACGATCTCTCGCAGGACCGCATCGAATCCGGCCTCGCCACCATCAACGGCAATCTCGCCCGCCTGGTGACGAACGGCAAGATGACCGACGAGGAACGCAAGGCGACCCTGTCGCGCATATCAGGCTCCGCCGATGTCAACGATCTCGCCCCGTCCGATCTCGTCATCGAGGCGGCCACCGAGGACGAAAGCGTCAAGCGCAAGATTTATAGCCAGGTCTGCCCGGTGATGAAGCCGGAAGCGCTGCTGGCCACCAACACCTCTTCGCTTTCCATCACCCGTCTTGCTGCTGCCACCGACCGCGCCGAGCGCTTCATGGGCATACATTTCATGAACCCGGTGCCGGTGATGAAGCTGGTCGAGCTGGTGCGTGGCATTGCGACCGACGAGAAGACCTTCACCGCCGCCAAGGAATTCGTCGGCTCGCTGGAGAAGACCGTCACCGTCGCCGAGGACTTCCCGGCCTTCATCGTCAACCGCATTCTGTTGCCGATGATCAACGAGGCGATCTATACGCTCTACGAAGGTGTCGGCACCGTCGACGCCATCGACACGGCGATGAAGCTCGGCGCCAACCATCCGATGGGGCCGCTGCAGCTTGCCGATTTCATCGGCCTCGACACGTGCCTCTCGATCATGCAGGTGCTGCACGACGGGTTGGCGGACTCGAAGTATCGCCCATGCCCGCTGCTGGTGAAATATGTCGAAGCCGGCTGGCTCGGACGCAAATCCGGCCGCGGCTTCTACGATTATCGTGGCGAAGTGCCCGTCCCGACCCGATAAGCAGAGATCATCAGAAAGGGCGAGTGGACCGCACGCCCGCTAAATGCTTTCCTTGCCGGAACGGGAGGAATGCCATGTCGACCGAAACACCCATGTTCCTGCTGCAATGCTGCGTCCTTATCGGACTCGCGGGCGTCTTCCTCATAAGAGGAGATGGGGACTCCTGAGCGCACTCACGACCCGATCGCACCCTTGATCAGCGCCTTTGCATCTTCGCTGTCCCAAGCGGCAGGCCCGTTCATGGCCGAAATCAGGCAGCCCTTGTCGTCGAGCAGCAGCGTCACCGGCAGGCCGAAAGCGATACCTTCCTTCTTCAGGCTGTTGAAGACGCCGATCGTATTGTCGCGGTAAAGCTGCAGCGCATCGACACCGGTCTCGGCGAGGAAAGTCTTCGGCTTCTCATCATTGCCAGTGTCGATATTGACGGGCACGACCTGGAACTTGTCGCTGCCCATTTCCTTTTCCAGCGCGTTCAGCGCCGGCATCTCCTCGCGACAGGGCACGCACCATGTGGCCCAGAGATTGAGCAGCACGGTCTTGCCGGCGAAATGATCGAGCGTCAGCGATTTACCATCCGGTCCGTTGAAGGAAACCGTCGCCAGTTTGCGCGGCTCGTTGGCGGCAACCATGGCGGCGACCTGCCCCTTCATCAGCGGCGCCAGTTTGGCGGCGCTCTCCTTTGCCTGCGGGCATTCGGCCGAAGCGCTACTGCCGATGCCATTGCCAATGCCCGCCTCCTTCACGTATACCGCTGCCGCACCTGCAACGACACCTGCGACGGCGGCGATTGCGATCAGTTTTCCGGACGGCAGGCCGAAGGGTTTTTTCGTCGTCATTTCATTCTCCAGGACGGGCATCTTATGGCCGAGAACAACACGGACACCAAATCCTCCAACCAGATGTGGGGTGGGCGCTTCGCCTCCGGCCCGGACGCGATCATGGAGGAGATAAATGCCTCAATCGGTTTCGACAAGAAGCTATTCGCGCAGGATATCCGTGGTTCCGTCGCCCATGCGACGATGCTCGCCCATCAGGGGATCATTTCGTCAGACGATAAGGACAAGATCGTTCACGGGCTAAACACGATCCTGTCAGAAATCGAAAGCGGCAATTTCGAATTCTCCCGCCAGCTCGAAGACATCCATATGAATATCGAAGCACGCCTGGCGACGCTGATCGGTCCGGCGGCCGGCCGGCTGCACACCGCCCGCTCGCGCAACGATCAGGTGGCGCTCGACTTCCGTCTCTGGGTGAAGGAAGAGCTTGAGAAGACCGAACGGATGTTGACCGGCCTGATCGCCGCCTTCCTCGACCGCGCCGAGGAACATGCCGAAAGCGTCATGCCGGGCTTCACCCATCTGCAGACCGCCCAGCCCGTCACCTTCGGCCATCACTGCATGGCCTATGTCGAAATGTTCGGCCGTGACCGCTCGCGCGTGCGCCATGCTATCGAGCATCTGGACGAGAGCCCGATCGGCGCTGCCGCCCTTGCCGGCACCGGTTATCCGATCGATCGCCATATGACGGCCAAGGCATTGGGTTTCCGCGAGCCGACCCGCAATTCCATCGATACGGTCTCCGACCGCGACTTCGCCATCGAATTCCTGGCGATCGCCGCGATCACGGGCATGCATCTGTCGCGCCTCGCGGAAGAGATCGTCATCTGGTCGACCCCGCAATTCGGTTTCGTGCGCCTGTCCGACGCCTTCTCGACCGGCTCCTCGATCATGCCGCAGAAGAAGAATCCGGACGCAGCCGAACTGGTGCGCGCCAAGACCGGCCGCATCAACGGCTCGCTGATCGCGCTGCTGACGATCATGAAAGGCCTGCCGCTCGCCTATTCAAAGGATATGCAGGAAGACAAGGAGCAGGTGTTCGACGCCGCCGAGAGCCTGGAACTGGCGATTGCCGCCATGACCGGCATGGTGCGCGACATGACCGTCAATACCGCGCGCATGAAGGCGGCGGCCGGCTCCGGTTTTTCGACGGCGACCGATCTTGCCGACTGGCTGGTGCGCGAAGCGGGCCTGCCCTTCCGTGATGCCCATCACGTCACCGGCCGCGCCGTGGCGCTCGCCGAAAGCAAGGGCTGCGATCTTGCCGAACTGCCGCTCTCCGACCTGCTGGCGATCCATTCTGCAATCACCGACAAGGTCTACGACGTGTTGACGGTGGAAGCCTCGGTCGCCAGCCGCAAGAGCTTCGGCGGCACGGCCCCGTCCGAAGTCCGCAAGCAGATCGCCTTCTGGCGCGCCCGCAATTGAGGGTACAGGGCAGGCCGAAAGCCGCCTCGCCCTTCTGCCAGCGCTCGAAACCGCCCAACAATCAGGGTGCACAAGGCTGAGAAACTTCGCTATGAAGATCCCGTCGTTCGATGAACGATATCAGCCATAGGCCGCACAAGAGGATATCCATGCAGAAGAGCTTGCCGCACCTCATCCGCCTGACGGCGGTGCTCGCCGTCATCGGCCTTGCCGTTGCCGGATGCGGACGCAAGGGCGATCTCGATCCGCCGAGTGCTGCGGCGACGAAAGAAGGCGACGTTTCCAAGCCGACGAAACAGCCCGGCACCGTTGACAAGCCCTTCCTCCTTGACCCCCTCCTTTAAGGCGCGCACCCCGTGAACCATTTCGATTACCGCGACGGCATCCTTTACGCCGAGAACGTCCCCGTTCCGGAGATCGCCAAGGCGGTCGGCACGCCGTTCTACGTCTATTCAACCGCAACGCTGGAGCGCCACTATCGCGTCTTCTCGGAAGCCTTCGCCGATGTCGACTCCATGGTCTGCTATGCGATGAAGGCGAACTCGAACCAAGCCGTGCTGAAGACCCTGGGACGCCTCGGCGCCGGCATCGACGTCGTTTCGGAAGGCGAACTGCGCCGTGCACTTGCCGCCGGCATTCCGGCGAGCCGCATCATGTTTTCGGGCGTCGGCAAGACGCCGCAGGAGATGGATTTCGCCCTCGAGGCTGGCATCTACTGCTTCAACGTCGAATCCGAGCCTGAGCTGGAGATTCTTAACCAGCGCGCCGTCAACGCCGGCAAGAAGGCGCCGGTCTCCTTCCGCATCAATCCGGATGTCGATGCCAAGACGCATGCGAAGATCTCGACCGGCAAGAAGGAAAACAAGTTCGGCATCTCTTGGGATCGCGCCCGCGCCATCTATGCCCATGCCGCCAAGCTGCCCGGCATCGTAGTCACGGGCATCGACATGCATATCGGCAGCCAGATCACCGAGCTGCAGCCCTTCGACGACGCCTTCAAGCTGCTGCGCGATCTCGTCGCGACATTGCGTGCCGACGGCCACTCCATCCATCACGTCGATATCGGCGGTGGCCTTGGCGTTCCCTATAAGGATGACAACAATCCGCCGCCGCTGCCCGATGCCTATGCGGCGATCGTCAAGAACCAGCTTCGCGGCCTGAACTGCAAGATCGTCACCGAACCCGGTCGCCTGATCGTCGGCAATGCCGGCATTCTCGTGACCGAAGTTCTTTATGTTAAGGACGGCGGCGAGAAGACTTTCGTCATCGTCGACGGTGCGATGAACGACCTCATTCGACCGACGCTCTATGAGGCCTATCACGAGATCCGTCCGGTGACGATATCGGCAGCAAACGCGCCGCGCATCCGCGCCGACGTGGTTGGCCCCGTTTGCGAGACCGGCGATTATCTGGCGCTCGACCGCGAAATGGCGATGCCGAAGCCCGGCGATCTGATGGCCGTCAGCACTGCCGGCGCCTATGGCGCGGTGCAGGCCGGCACCTATAACAGCCGCCTGCTGGTGCCCGAAGTTCTGGTCAGGGGCAGCGATTTTCATGTGATCCGCCCACGCAGGACCTATGCCGAGCTGATCAGCCTCGATTCCGTTCCGGCCTGGCTCGATTAGAGCATGTCGCTCAAAAGTGTGAAGCGGTTTTGCGTTAACGACATCCGTAAAACATAGAGCTAAAGCGCAAGAAGCGAATCTGAAAGATCGCGGCGCGCTTTAGCAGCACCATCACTTTTCGGCGAATAAACGTGAAAAGGCGGTATTCCTGCCCGTTCGCCCTCGCCTTCGCCACAAAGAGTGTTATCCTTTCGTTCATGAGCGTATTGCCCCGCAATCGCCGGAAGCGCCCTCTGTACCAGAACGCCAGATCGCGGAGACCGGACCGATGACAAGCCCCTCAATGCAGAGGAAGGGTGCATTTGCGCTCCGTCCCTCGCTTGCCCGGCTGGTAACGACGAAACGCCTGCTGGCGCGCACCGTGCTCTTCTTCGAGCAACTGCTGCCGCTGCTGACGCCGGTCCTCTCCATCGTCGCCATTTATCTTTCGGCTTCCTGGTTCGGTATCTTCCGCAACGTGCCGGACTGGCTGCGCATCCTGCTGCTGATCGCCTTTGCCGCGGCGTTCCTCGTCTCGCTTGTTCCCTTCCGCCATCTGCGCTGGCCGAAAACCGCTGAAGCCGATCGCATGCTGGAAGAGCGCAACGGCCTGCCGCACCAGCCGGTTGCCGTCCAGGAAGACGAGCCGGCCTACGACACACCCTTTTCGCGGGCACTTTGGCGTGAGCACCAGGTGCGCATGGCCGAAAAGATCGCAGCACTCGATGCCGGCATGCCGCGGCCTGATATCGCCGCACATGACCGCTTCGCCCTGCGCGCCATCCCTGCTCTGCTTGTTGTCACCGCTTTTGGCTATTCGCTGTCGCTCAACGGTGGCTCGGTCAGTGACGCATTGCAGTCAGCGCCCGAACAGGTGGCGGTCGATCCGGCGGTGCGCATCGATGCCTGGGTGACGCCGCCCTCCTATACCGGTCGCGCGCCGGTTTACTTGACCGCCGACGGCAGCGAACAGGCGCCGATCGGCGTTCCGCAGTTCTCCGGCCTCACCGTGCGCGTCAGCGGCGGAAAGACGGCCGAAAAGGTCGTGTTCCGCAAGGCGAACGGCGAGGCGCGGGATATCGCCGTGCAGGCTGACGCAAAGCCGCAGCAGGCAAGCGCGCCTGCCGGCGAGCAGCCGACGGCCGGCGCGCCTGCCAATAATGCCCTCATCGCGCAGACGCATGTGATGAAGCTTGAGGAAAACGGCGCGCTCGAAGTCAACGGTCGCCGCTGGAGCTTCGACGTGCTGCCTGACAAGGCGCCTGAAATCGCCTTTGACGGCATGCCGAAGGCAAGCGTCAACGGCGCGCTGGAAATCGGCTTCACCGTCAAGGACGATTACGGCGTCCAGGAGGCCCATGCGGAGATCGTTCCTCTGGAAAATGATCCGACGGCGACGCCGCTATATCCGCTGCCGGAGTACCGGCTGGATATTCCCCGTCGCAACGCCCGCGACGCCAAGGGCGTGACCAGCCGGAATCTGACCGAACATCCGCTTGCCGGCAAGCCGGTGCGCATTACCCTCGTCGCCAAGGATGCCGCCGGGCAGACCGGCCGCAGCCCGCCCTACGAGATGACGCTGCCGTCGCGACCCTTCAACGAGCCGCTTGCCGCAGCTGTCGCCGAGGAACGGCAGGTTTTCGCGCTCGATACCCGTAAGATGCCGCAGGCGATCGCGCTGAACGAGGCGCTGACCATCCGTCCCGAGGAGACCATCCCCAAGCTTACCAACTACTTGCTGCTGGAATCGGCCTTGGCCCGCATGAAGCTGGCAAGAGGCGAGGAGGCGCTGAAGGATACTGCCCAGTATCTCTGGGAAATCGCGCTCGGCATGGAGGACGGCGATCTTTCGCTTGCCGAACGCAAGCTGCGTGAAGCCCAGCAGAAGCTTGCAGACGCATTGGACCGCAACGCGCCCGACGAAGAGATCAAGAAGCTGATGGATGAGCTGCGCAAGGCGATGCAGGACTATCTGACGGAGCTTGCCGAACGCATGCAGAATGCCCCGACGATGCAGCCGAACCAGAACGCGCAGAACATCCTGCGCCAGCAGGATCTGGAACGGATGATGGACCAGATCGAGAATCTCGCCCGCTCCGGCAATCGCGACGCGGCACAGCAGATGCTGTCGGAATTGCAGCGCATGATGAACAACCTGCAGGCCGGCCGGCCGCAGCGGGGCCAGCAGGGTCAGGAAAACAGCGAAGCCCGCAAGCAGATCGACAAGCTCGGCGAGATCCTGCGCGATCAGCAGAAGCTGATGGAAGAAACCTTCCGCCTCGATCAGCAGCTCAAGGACCGTATGCAGCGTGGCGAATCCGATATGGGCGAAAACGATCCGCTGCTCGACGATATGATGCCGGGAGAGAATGGCGAACCGCAGGACCAGCAGCAAGGGCAGCAAGACCAGAGCCAGCAAGGTCAGGGCCAGAAACCTTCCGACCAGATGACCGCCGAGCAGCTCAGAGAAGCGCTGAAGCAGTTGCGCGCCCAGCAGGATGCCCTCGGCAAGCAGCTCGGGGAATTGCAGAAGAAACTCGGCGAAATGGGCATGAAGCCCGGCCCGGGCTTCGGCCAGGCCCAACGCGAGATGGACGGCGCCGGCCGCGAGCTCGGCCAGGGCCGCGGCGACACGGCCGTCGAGAACCAGGGCCGTGCGCTGGAAGCCCTTCGCCAGGGCGCTCGCGACATGATGAACCAGATGATGCAGGCGCAGCGGGGCCAGCAGGGACAAGGCCCGAACGGCCAGGTCGGCCAGGGCGATCAGAACGGCCGGGATCCGTTGGGGCGACCGCGCATGACCAACGGCTATATCGACAACGATGGCGTGAAGGTGCCTGACGAAATCGACGTTCAGCGCGCACGCGAAATTCTCGATGCGATCCGCGAGAAGCTCGGCAACAATCCGCCACAGGAAATGGAACGGCGGTATCTCGAACGGCTTCTGGACATCCAGTAAGCCTTATACCGCCGTCAAAGATAGGCGTGCGCTTTAAGCGACGAGTGCCCGGGCGACAGCCTTGCGGATATCGGGAAGCGCAAATGGCTTTGCGACGACGTCGATGATTTTTTCTGCGAGATCGTCGGCGCGCTCGCGCTGCTCGGCATAGCCGGTCATCAGCAGGATCTTCAAAGCGGGGAAGGCGTCCTTCGCCTGATGGGCGAGTTCGATGCCGTCCATCACGGGCATGCGGATGTCCGACAGCAGCAGATCGTAGACCCCGTCCTTCAGCTTCTCCAGCCCCTCGGCGCCGTCAGCCGCTTCATCGGTCTCGTGACCGTCAAGCCGCAAGGCCCGGGCTACGAAAGACCGCAGGGAATCCTCGTCTTCCGTAATCAGAATTCTTGCCATATGTGCATTGCTCCGTCTTCAGCCCCGCGACGGAAATCACCAGACTTTCCTTTTCGATCGGTAAAGATGGCGAAGCGATAGGCGAGATGGTTAACAACCCGTCTTCACGCGGCAACTAAGCGACGCCTGCATTCCCTCAGGCGTCGCCGGTCACTACGCCCACGAAAGGCAGTTCGCGAAACGCATAGGCAACGTCCATGCCGTAGCCGACGACGAAGTAATCGGGACATTCGAAGCCGACATAATCGGCCTCCAGCTTTTCCTTGCGCTTGACCCGCTTGTCGAGCAGCACGGCGATCGTCACGTTGCGCGCGCCACGTTCGAAGAGCAGTTCCTTGGCAAAGAGCAGCGTCCGGCCGGACTCGAGAATATCGTCAATCAGGAGGACGTCTCGGCCATGTACGTCGCTGTCGATATCCTTGACGATGCGCACGCCCTGCGAAACGGTGCCGGTGCCGTAACTCGAAAGCGTGATGAACTCGACCTCAGGAGCAAGTCCGGTGTCGTGCAGGGCGCGAATCAGGTCGGCGGCGAAGATGAAGGAGCCCTTGAGCACGGCAATGACGAGCAGGTCCTTGGTCGGACCGTTGGCGATCTCCCGCGCCATCGCATGATTGCGCTCCGCGATCTGCTCGGCGGTGAAGAGCGGCTCGATATTTTTTCCGCGCACGACAGGCATAAGGGCTTGCTCCATGAAAAGAAGGGTAAGCCGTTAGCACATATGCGCGCCTGAAACAGCCTCGCCGTTTATGAAATCAACGGGATTGGTGCATCCTGTGGCAGAAAGCGATCACGAAACCCGTTATTTCTACGGCAGGAAAGAAAGCCGGACCTCCGGCAATTTTCCGCCGGCGTGCTGGACGCGGGCTGAAAAGCCACGGCTTTGGCCGTCGTAGATGACGTCGGCGGGCGGATCGATGACGACGCTTGCCGTCAGTCGTTCGTCGGTCACCAGATCGACGCGGATCGGATGCACCGTCTGCGTCGTGCCGCTTTCGTTTTCGATGATGCCGTTGACGACGAGCACACGCATGCCGTTCGCATCACGCGGCGTCACGGTGACATGGGTGAAATGCAGCGGCGCTCCGGAGGAGGCGCCCGCGGGGGAAAGGCCGGAAAAGCCGCCTGCGAGCCCGAAAACGAGCACGGCGAGCGCCAGTACCAGCACCGCGAAACTGCGCGGCGACGCTCGCTGCAGCCAGGATTCCGCCCTTCGCAGAGCGGAAGCAGCCATCGCCGACAGGAGCGGCGGCCGTGCGACGCGTGCTGCCGCCATGCGCCCGCCGTTGTCGTTATGGATCTTGGTGCTGAAGTCCTTCGGCCGGGTTTTGCCGACCGTCACGAATTCGGCGTCGGAGACATCAGCAGGACGTGTCGAACGATACTGGCGGCGTACGAGTTCGGGCGGCAGGAAATCATAGGCCTGGCCCGGCGTACGGCGGCTGAAGGAGGATGCTTCCATGGTGGCTGCCTCGCAGATGTCCACATGGTTTCGCTGCCGCAAGAAATCTTGGCATTGAAACGAATCCTCCTCAGTCGTAAATTTTAATGGTTAATGCTTCGCAAAGATTGCCATTAAACGGGCGTCTTTTCGGCAAACTTTACCGGCTGTTAACGGTGTTGGTTAACAAGTCACGCGGTGAAACCAAGAACAGACTGAGCTGCCCGTTGATCCACTTCGAGAATGTCGGTTTGCGCTATGGCATGGGCCCGGAAATCCTCCGGGACATGACCTTCGACATTCCGAAGAAATCCTTTCAGTTCCTGACGGGCCCATCCGGCGCCGGCAAGACCTCGCTGTTGCGGCTGCTCTTCATGTCGCTGCAGCCGACACGTGGTCTGATCCGCATGTTCGGGCGCGACATTTCCGAAATTCCCCGACCCGAACTGCCGCTGCTGCGCCGGCGCGTCGGCATTGTCTTCCAGGATTTTCGCCTGCTCGACCATCTCACGACCTATGAGAATGTCGCTTTGCCCTTACGCGTGCGCGGCAAGGAGGAAAGCTCCTACAAAACCGACGTTTTGGAACTCTTGAAATGGGTCGGGCTCGGCGAACGCATCAACGTGCTGCCGCCGGTCCTCTCCGGTGGGGAAAAGCAGCGCGCCGCCATTGCACGGGCGCTGATGGACCGGCCGGAAGTCCTACTGGCCGACGAGCCCACGGGCAATGTCGACCCGCCGATGGCAAGGCGCCTGCTCAATCTTTTCCTCGAACTCAACCGGCTTGGTACGGCGGTTGTCATCGCCACCCATGATCTGGCGCTGATGGAACAGGTAGAAGCCCGCCGTATGATCCTCTCGGAGGGGCATCTCGATATCTATGACTGAACCCCCGTCCAGGAACCGAGAGAAAGCGCCGGCTCAGCCTGCCGTTCAGCAGAAGCGGCCGGAAATGCGCGTGCGCCCGACCGCGCCGATCCTGCCGCCCTCCAATATCCAGGGCAACGCCCTGATGGTGGTTATATCGATCATGGCCTTTCTTGCCTGTCTGACGCTCGGCGGCGTCAGCATGGTGCGTTCGACGGCGGCAAGCTGGGAGAGCCAGATCTCCCGCGAGATCACCATCCAGATCAAGCCGGACGACAATCTCGATATGGAAAAAGCGCTGACGCAGGCACGCGACCTGGCGCTGACATTCGTCGGCACCAAAAGCGGCCAGATCGTCGACGAGGCAGCCACCGCCCGGCTGCTCGAACCCTGGCTCGGCCCCGGCCTCGATCTCAAGGATCTGCCTGTTCCCCGTCTCGTCGTCATCACCATCGACGAAAACAATCCGCCGGATTTCGATGCAATGCGAGGGCTCCTCAAGGACAGCATTCCGCAGGCGAGCCTCGACGATCACCGCACCTGGGTTGACCGGCTGGTCTCCATGGCGCACACGACGGTGCTGATCGGCACCGGCGTCCTGCTTCTGGTCTTCTCGGCGATGGTGCTGACCGTGGTCTTCGCCACGCGCGGCGCGCTGTCGGGCAACCGGCACATCGTCGAAGTGCTGCATTTCGTCGGCGCCGAAAGCTCCTTCGTCGCCACCGAATTTCAGAAGCATTTCCTGAAGATCAGCCTTAAAGGTTCGGCGATCGGCAGCGCGCTTGCCGCTCTTTTCTTCGCTAGCGCCGGCTTATGGCAAAGCCGTACGCTGGCAACGCCGGAGACGGATCAGGCAACGGCGCTGTTCGGCACCTTTTCCGTTGGTGTACTCGGTTATGCCGGCATCTTCGCGACAATGATCGTCATCGCACTCTTGACGACTGTCACGGCGCGGCTGACCGTCATGCGGACGATCTATGAAATCGATACATTGCGTTCGGACCCGACACGCACCGACGGCATCGCAAGTTGATCGTGACCATGCCGTTTTATCGTGAAAGCGTCTGTTCCGCGCCGCAATCAGCGTATAATCACGATTCATGACCATGGGCGATACGACACGCAATCCGATTCGGCAGGACCCGGAGCTTGATCGTCCGGCGGGGCTGCCGCCGCGGCGCGGTCCGATCCGCCGCCTGCTGCGCTGGGGCGGCTTTGGTTGCGTTCTGGCAATCGCCCTGGTGTTCGGCGGCTTTCTGCGGTTTGCCGATTCCGTGACAACGCTCAAGCCTCCGGCCGAGCCCAAGGCAGACGCGATCGTCGTGCTGACAGGCGGCTACCAGCGTATCGACCAGGCCGTGGAACTGCTGCAGAAGGGGGCGGGCAAACGACTGCTGATCTCGGGCGTCCATCCGACGACGACGCCGGCGCAGATTCGCAAGATGACGCAAGGCTCGGCCGATCTTTTCTCCTGCTGCGTCGATATCGGCCACGATGCGATAGACACGATCGGCAACGCCGAGGAAACCTCCAATTGGATCCACGCCAGGGGATACAGAAGCGTTCTCGTTGTCACGAACAATTATCACATGCCGCGCAGCCTCGCAGAACTCTCCTATGTCGATCCGGACATCGAGTTTATCCCCTACCCGGTGGTCAATTCGGATTTGAAGACCCGCAACTGGTTTACCGACCCGAACGCGATGCGGGTCATGCTCGCCGAATATGCAAAGGTGCTGTTAACGGGCGCTCGCAATATCACCGGCTTCGGCCGTCACACCGGACTGCGCTCGGCAAGTGTGTCCGCCGCAGACTGAGCTTTTGCATCGGAGCGGCATCAAACGCTTTTTATCACGGGCAATATCGTGTAGGCCGGTCGCATGAGCATGCCTCGGGATAATTTCATGATCGCCCTGCGTTCCGTCCTCTTCAACACGATCTTCTATGCCAATCTCATCGTCCGGATGATCGTGCTCTCGCCCTATTATTTCGTGGTGCCGCGGCTGACCGCCTATGAGATCCCAAAGAATTGGGCGCGCTCCAACCACTGGCTGATGCGCATGATCGTCGGCACGACCTTCGAGATCGAGGGGCTGGAGAACCTGCCTGAGGGCAGTTTTATCCTGGCGCCGAAGCACCAGTCCTTCTGGGACACCTATGCGCTGCTGCCTGATCTCAAGGATCCGGTCTACATCCTGAAGCGCGAGCTGATGTGGATTCCGCTCTTTGGCTGGTATGCGAAGAAGCAGCGCATGATCCCGGTCGACCGCGGCGCCCGCGGCAAGGTGATGGTGGAAGTGCTGAAACGCACCAGGGAGGAGCTTTCGACCGGTCGCCAGCTGATCATCTATCCTGAGGGCACCCGCCGCCCGCCGGGTGCCGAGCCGGTCTATAAATACGGCATCGCCCGCATGTACCGCGATCTTGGCATTCCCGTCGTGCCGGTTGCGATGCATCCAGGCCTCTTCTGGCCGCGGCGGAGCGTCCGCCGTTATCCCGGTCATTTCAAGGTCAGGATCCTGCCGCCGATCATGCCGGGAATGGATCCCGATGCTTTCTTCGCTCATCTGATCGAGGTCACGGAACGGGCAAGCGACGAGCTCCTCATCGACACCGTCGACCGTAATCCGCATCTGCCGTTGCCGCCGACAGCGGTCGCTCGGCTGACCGAGCTGCGCAAAGTGAGGGCGGCGACGGCCTGATCAGCCGGCCCGCAGCCGCTCCACCTCGTTGCCGACCTGCTCCAGCCACGGGTCGCGAATGCCCATCTGTCTCAGGTGCGCAAGCGTGTTGAAGACGTAGGCGTCGTTCGGGCCTGACTGCCCCCTGGCCTCGTTCACCACCCGCGCGGCCGCAAGCGCATCGAGCGTACCGGCATATTGCTCGTGGTCGCGATCAGCGATGTAGGTAACCGCTTCCGTTCGGCGACCGCCGGCAAACTGCAGCCGAACCCGGCGCTCCAGATAGACATTGGTGACGAGTTCGCGGGCGCGGAGATAATCGATCACCTCGTCCCATTTCTGCGGCGAAACACGAAACGCCATGCCACGGCATGCTCCACCCCTGTCGAGGCCGAGAACCAGGCCGGGATTGTCCGGCGTGCCGCGATGGACGAAGGATCGGACGCACAGCGAACGCCGGTAACCATGCACCAGAGCTTCTGCCCGCTCCAGGAACTCGAAGCCCGGATTCCACATTAGCGAGCCGTAGCCAAACACCCAAAATTCGTCCATATCGCACGCCAGACCGGAATCACATTGCGATTCACCATTGGAGAACATCATGGCAGCGTCAAGCCGATCCGGCAGCAGCCAAACCGGCAACAGCAAGAAATTCTTGTTGCTGGGCGGAGGCATCCTCCTGGTGATCGCGCTTTATACCGGCGGCTGGTTCTATGCCGCATCGGCCTTGAAAACGACGGTGCTGAAAGCAATCGCGCCGCGCGATCAGGCCAGCGTCACCGGCGAATGCTCCGATATCGAATTCCGCGGCTATCCTTTCCGCATCGGTCTGTTCTGCTCCAAGGTGGATGTCGACGACAATGTCAATGGCGTCTCCGCCACCTTCGGCGCATTGCGCTCCGCCGCGCAGGTCTACGCGCCGAGCCATATCGTCTGGGAGCTCGATTCACCGGCCGAAATCCGCACCACAAACGGCCTTTCGGTCTCGGCTCAGTGGACGAATCTGCAGGCGAGCCTGACGACCAGGCTGCAGGGCATCGATCGCAGCTCGACTGTCATCGAGGGCCTGAAGGCGACGGCGGTCTCCTCCTATACCGGCCAGACGATCAGCTTCGACGCGGCTCGCACCGAAATTCACCTGCGCCAGAACGGCGCCGATCTCGACGGCGCGATCTCCTTGCAGGATGCGAACACCGCGATCAAGGACTGGCCGCAGCTCTTCCCGAAACTCTCTGCCAGCATCGATCTCACGATTGCCGGCAAGGCCGGCCTGATCGACGGCAGCGACCCGAACGGCCTCAATGGTTCTGCCGGCGAACTGCGTCGCATCGTTGCCGACATCGGCGACGGCAAGGTGATGACGCTCACCGGTCCGTTTTCCTTCGACGAGCAAGGCTTTCTCTCCGGGAAGTTCAAGCTGGAAATTGAACGGCTCGGCCCCTGGGGCGACAGCCTGAAACAGGCTTTCCCGGATCTTGCTCCGACCGTCAACACGGCGACGAAGATGCTGAAGGCGCTGGCCGGCGGTAGAGACAAGGTCTCAGTCGATCTCGTCGTCGATCGCGGCAATGCCACCGTCAGCGGCTTCATTCCGCTCGGTCAGATCCCACCGATCTAAGGCTTTTCCGGGG
>NZ_JBOBHU010000022.1:0-96364 GCF_050587665.1 Rhizobium sp. Nf11,1
ATGTTGTCTGATCGCGCCAAGCCGGACTAACGCATATCCGACGCCACCAATCTGAATCAAAAGGTCTGCTCTCATTTCTCTATCGGTGACCACCTTAATTTTGGTCCATTTGTCTACCTTGGTATCGAGCGGGAGAGGCAATCCTTCTCGCAGCAGGAGGGTAAGCTCAGGTGCTCTTTCCGACTTATAGATACAAATCCTCATCGAACGGAACCTTAACTGCACAGGTTTGTGACAGCTATATTGCAGTGCGTTATTCATTATTGCAATGCCGCAAAGCCATTCTGTGCAATGTGCCGAGGTTATGTTCCCGTACTCCTGTCCATCTACTACCGCTTCTTCCGGCTATGCGTATGAGCAAGCGCTGCCTTGACATCCGCCGCGCTGCGCCTTGCGACCAGAAAACGCGCCCCTGAGGTTGGTGCCGATGATCTTGTCCCAATTTGCTCATCGATCTCGAGCGAGGGAGATACCTGTTCGTACCCGGCATTATCGACAAGGATATCGACAGCGCCAGCGATGTTTTCGAACTTGCTTAGCGTTTCGTCGATGGACGAAATATTTGTCACATCCTGGGCGCCCGTGATACGGGTCCTGCCAAGGGCTTCGATACTCGCTTTAGTTTCGATTAGCGAAACTTGATCGCGCCGTACGCAAATAACGGCACCCGCTTCGGCAAGCGCCAGCGCAATCATTGGCCCATGCCGCGGCTCGCTCCAGTCACAACTGCCACTCTTCCTGCCAGATCGAACATCGTATTGGCCATGATGATCCCCTTGTTTTTGCGGGATAGAACCACCGTTCAACAATAATGTCTATACATGTACTAACAAAAAAGGGACATTCCGATTAGTCGACATTATAATCAGAAATCCCGGTCGGCAGCATGTTCACGCCGTCTGGCCCAAGCATTGTCGTCACTTTTGTTTGATAGCCTTGCTCCACGCAAGCAGGCCTAACGTTCTACGCCTAAAGCATCCTAACTGGACAGCGCTTGCCTGAAGGATTTATGATTGTGGCACCGATCAATGCGATGCTTCTAACATGAATATGGTCAAGCCGCCTTTGCCGTCCGAAAGCAACCGAGAGGACAAGGTCCAATCGAATCCGGTGCGGCTTGGTGCACGCCTCAAGCTTGCGCGGCAGACGCGCGGCTTGACGTTGAAGGCACTGGCGCTGGCTGCGGATTGTTCAGAAAGCCTGCTGTCCAAGATCGAAAACGGCAAAGCTTCGCCCTCGTTGCCCATGCTGCACCGGCTGGTGCAGGCGCTGGATTCCAATATCGGCTGGATGTTCGAGGAGACGGATGCCGATGAGGGGGTGGTATTTCGCGCTGGCACGCGACCGCTGATCTCGCTCGATCCGCTGCGGCGCGGCGAGGGCATATCGCTGGAGCGCATCATTCCCTATTCACAGGGCCATCTGCTCCAGTGCAACATTCACCATATCGATGTGGGCGGCGAGAGCGCCGGGCCGATCCAGCATGTCGGCGAGGAAGTGGGCTACGTTCTCGTCGGCGAGATCGAACTGATGATCGGCGATAAGACCTTTCGTCTGGCCGCCGGAGACAGTTTCGTTTTCAATTCCGAACTGGCCCATTGGTATCGCAATGTCGGAAATCAGCGTGCCTCGATTTTCTGGGTAAATACCCCGGCAACATTCTGATTTTACTCAGGAAAAGTTACGATTTAACTTTTGTGATTGCTTGCATTCAAGTGACTTGACAAGAATTCAAGTCACTTGAATAATGCCCCCTGTAAATTCTGTTGCCGCCAGCGGCTTCTAACAAGGGGAACCTAAAATGGGTCGGACCAAATATCTTCTCGGCTGCGCTGCAGCTGCAGCCATGACGCTTTCCATGGCCGTTTCCAGCGCCTTTGCCGATACATTCGCGCTCGTCACCATCAACCAGCAGGCACTGTTCTTCAACCAGATCAATGACGGTGCCAACGCCGCAGCCAAGGCTGCAGGCGCCGATCTCGTGATCTTCAACGCCAACAATGTGCCCGCGGCGCAGAACGATGCGATCGAAACCTACATCACGCAGAAGGTCGACGGCATCATTCTGGTTGCCATCGATGTCAACGGCGTAAAGCCGGCCATCACTGCTGCTAAGAATGCCGGCATTCCGGTCATCGCCATCGATGCGCAGATTCCGGAAGGCGACAACATCGCCTTCGTCGGTGTCGACAACACCGCAGCTGGCGCCGAGATCGGCAAGTTCTTCTCCGATTATGTGAAGAGCGACATGGGTGGTGCTGCAAAAGTCGGCGTCGTCGGCGCGCTCAACTCCTTCATCCAGAACCAGCGCCTTGATGGCTTCAAGGCAGCCGTGGGTAAGGGCGGCCAGAAGGTTGAGTTCTTGAATACCGTTGACGGCCAGAACGTGCAGGACGTTGCGCTGTCGGCCGCTGAAAACCTGATGACCGCCAATCCCGACATGACGGCACTCTACGCGACCGGCGAGCCGGCGCTGCTCGGCGCGGTATCCGCCGTTGCCAGCCAGGGCCGCGGTGATAGCATCAAGGTCTTCGGCTGGGATCTGACGAAATCCGCCATCGATGGCATCGACCAGGGCTTCGTGACGGCAGTGATCCAGCAGGATCCTGCCGGTGAGGGCAAGGCCGCGGTCGAGGCGCTCGTCAAGGTCAAGAAGGGTGAAAAGATCGAGCCGATCATCAACGTGCCGGTCACCATCGTCACCAAGGCGAACGTCGATCAGTATCGCGAAATGTTCAAGTAAGCCGAACTGCCGCCGCCGCCCGGCCTGACGATCAGGCTGGGCGGCCGGATTTCCTGCAAGGGCATTGAATATGACCGACACGCAAGTCAGCCGCGTCCGCATGACCGGCATTTCCAAGCGCTACGGCGCTCTGCAATCGCTCGACAACGCCTCACTCGACCTGAAGCCCGGGGAAGTTCTCGGTCTGGTGGGTGACAACGGCGCGGGCAAGTCTACCATCAGCAAGGTTCTCTCCGGCGCGGTGATCCCCGATGCCGGCACCATCGAGATCGATGGCAGGGAGGTTGCCTTCACCTCCCCGGCGGATGCGCGCGCAGCTCGTATCGAGATGGTCTACCAGGACCTGGCGCTCTGCGACACGATCGATGTCGCCGGCAATCTCTTCCTTGGTCGCGAGCCGAAACGACGGATAGCCGGCGTGCCGATGCTCGACAAGAAACTGATGCACGAGCGGGCGCGCGACATGCTCTCCAATCTCGGCATCGTCATTCCCGATACGCGCATGAAGGTGGAAAACCTTTCGGGTGGCCAGCGCCAGTCCATCGCCATCGGTCGCGCCGCATCCTTCAATCCGTCTGTGCTCATCATGGACGAGCCGACCGCGGCACTCGCCGTCGCCGAGGTGGAGGCGGTGCTCGAACTCATCCGCACCGTCTCGCAACGCGGCGTGTCCGTCATCCTGATCACGCACCGTCTGCAGGATCTGTTCCTCGTCTGCGACCGCATTCAGGTCATGTACGAGGGCCGAAATGTCGCCGAACGCCGGATCGAGGACACCAATATCGAGGACGTCGTCAATCTCATCGTCGGGCGAAAATTTGCCGCCCGGTCCGCAGGCCATAACCGGGAAAAGGGCGTCTCCGCATGAGTTCCGAACCCAACGCCTATGCCAGCCATCCGCCCCGCATGCGCGAGGCAACGATCCTCGACAAGGTCGTGGCCAATGGCGGCGTCATGTCGATCGCGCTGTTCTTCGTCGTCTGTTGCCTGTTCTTTGCGGTGACGACCGATGCCTTCCTGACCGCGCCAAACCTTCTCAACGTCATCCGGCAGTCCGCCCCGCTGCTCATCGTTGCAGCCGCCATGACCTTCGTGATCACGACGGGCGGCATCGATCTTTCGGTCGGCTCTGTTCTCGCCTTGACGGCCACGCTTTCGGCGGCGGCCCTTCAGGCTGGTGTTCCCTGGCCGCTGGCTATCCTGCTGATGCTGCTTCTCGGCGGCCTTGTGGGTGTTATTCAGGGCTACTTCATCGCCTATGAGCGTATCCCCGCCTTCATCGTCACGCTTGCCGGTCTTTCCGTGATCCGTGGTTTTGCGCTGCTGATCACCGGCGGCTATTCGATCCCGATCGAGCCGACCAGCCCTTTCGTGGCGCTTGGCCGCGCCTGGGTGTTCGGCATTCCCGCTCCAGCGCTGATCGCCATCGTCATCCTCGCCGTCGCCTACATCGCATTCAACGAAACCCATTTCGGTCGTTACGTCACGGGCGTCGGCGCCAATGCCGAGGCGACACGGCGGGCAGGCGTCAACACGCGCCGGGTCATCCTCTGGGTCTATGTGCTCTCGGGTACGGCGGCGGCCGCCGCTGGCGTCATCCTCTCCGCCCGTCTCGGTTCCGGCTCCTCGAATGCGGGACAGGGCTTCGAGCTCGATGTCATCGCAGCCGTCGTACTTGGTGGCACCAGCCTCTTCGGCGGACGCGGCTCTCTCGTGGGGACGGTGCTCGGTGCGCTCACCGTCGCGGTGCTCGCAAACGGCCTTATCCTCTCGCACCTCTCGCCCTTCTTCACACCGATCGTCACCGGCTTCATTATCCTCGTCGCGATCTGGCTGAATTTCCGCCTGTTCCGCGGCGGCGCAAAGGGGCGCTGAAAAATGCTCGATGATCTCTTCAAGGACGCGCCGAAAGCGCGCCATCCCATCGGGGTGAATTCCGGCGCCGCCATGACCGTCACCGGCCCCGTGCCGGTGGAGGATCTCGGCGTAACGCTGATGCACGAGCACATCTTCCTTGATGGCGCGACCAGCTGGATCTGCCCCTGCCATCCGAACGAAAAGGCAATCGCCGAACAGAAGGTCTCGATCGAAATCATCGGCGAGTTGCGCATGAACCCCTATATGAACCGGGACAATGTCTCGCTCGACGACGGGGATCTGGCGCTTGGGGAGCTCAAGCGGTTTCAGGCGCTCGGCGGCTGTACCGTGGTCGAAACGACCAATTTCGGCATCGGTCGTGATGCGGCAGGACTTGCCCGCATCGCGCGCATGTCGGGGCTGCGGATCATCATGGGCACCGGCTTCTATCTGGAGCACACCCATCCCGACTGGCTGAAAGCCATGGACGTCGATGCGGTGACGCAGTTCATCGTCGATGATGTCGGTGGCGGCGAGACGCAGCCCGAGATCATGGCCGGCATTATCGGTGAGGTTGGCGTCAGCCGGAATTTCACCGCCGAGGAGGAGAAGTCGCTTCGTGCTTCGGCGCGGGCGTCGCGCATCACCGGCCTGCCGCTCTCCATCCATCTGCCGGGCTGGGAGCGTCTGGCGCATCGCGTGCTCGATCTGGTGGAGGAGGAGGGAGCCGATCTGCGCCATACCGTTCTTTGCCACATGAACCCCAGCCACGACGATCTCGACTACCAGATGGCGCTGGCACGGCGCGGCGCCTTCCTGGAATACGACATGATCGGCATGGATTATTACTATGCCGATCAGAACGCACAGTCACCCTCCGATGAGGAGAATGCCCGCGCCATTGCCACCCTCGTCGAAAAAGGTTTCGGCGACCGGCTGCTGCTGTCGCAGGATGTGTTCCTGAAGATCATGCTGACTCGCTACGGCGGATTTGGCTACGGCTACATCCTCAAGCACTTCCTGCCCCGGCTGAAGCGCCACGGTGTCGATCAGGCGGCCATCGACCGCATGCTGATCGACAACCCGAAATCCGTCTTTTCCGCCATCGCCTAAGCGCTGGCCCATCGTTCAAGGAGTTTCCATGACCAAGAAAAAAGTGCTGCTCGCCGGCGAATCCTGGGTATCGACTGCCACCCACATCAAGGGTTTCGACCAGTTCCCGACCGTGACCTACCACACCGGCGCGGACGAATTGCTGAAGGCCCTGAAGGATAGCCCCTTCGACGTTACCTTCATGCCGGCGCACGAGGCGCAGAAGGAGTTTCCGAGCACGCTCGAAGGCCTTCAGGCCTATGATGCCGTCGTGCTTTCGGATATCGGCGCCAACACGCTGCTTCTGCATCCCGATACCTGGGTCCACTCGCGCCGGACGCCCAACCGCCTGAAATTGCTGCGCGACTACGTTGCCCAGGGCGGTGCGCTCCTGATGTTCGGTGGCTATTATTCGTTCCAGGGCATCAATGGCGGCGCGCGCTTCCGCAATACCGCGGTCGAAGAAGTGCTGCCGGTGGCCTGCCTTCCCGTCGATGATCGTGTCGAGGTGCCGGAGGGCTTTACGCCGGTTGTTTCGGGCGATGCTTCGCATCCGATCCTTTCGGGCATTTCCGGCGAGTTCCCTTATCTGCTTGGCTTCAACGAAGTGACGCTGAAGGAAGGGGCAAACCAGCTCATGACCGTTTCCTCGGAATATGGTTCGTTGCCGCTGCTCGTCACGGGGACCTACGGCGAAGGCCGTACGCTCGTCTGGACGTCGGATGTCGGCCCGCACTGGCTGCCGCCGGAATTCATCGCCTGGCCGGGCTACAAGACCCTGTTCGAGCAGATGCTCGCCTGGGCAACGGACTGAACGGAAGGTCTTGGAGCCATGACCATCCATGTCGTCGGCAATGTCTGCGTCGATGCGAGCTTTCGCCTGGAGCGGCTGCCGCAGCCGGGCGAAACACTGAACGCAACGGCTGCCGGCGAAGGCCTCGGCGGCAAGGGGGCAAACCAGGCCGTCGCTGCCGCCCGGACAGGGGCGTCGGTCACGCTCTGGGCGCCTCTGGGACGGGACGCGGCCGGCGACGGGATGGAAAGCCTGCTTTCCTCGGAGATTTCCGACCTGCGCCTCTCGCGTCTGGACCTGCCCAGCGACCGCTCGGTGATCCTGATCGATCGGTATGGCGAGAATGTCATCATTACCGCCGCCGCCTGCGCCGAGGCGTTCAATCCGCTGACGATGTGCCCGCTCGCATCGACCTGGAGCGCCGGAGACATGTTGCTGATGCAGGGCAATCTTGGCGCCGATGTAACGGTGCAGTGCTTGGAGGCAGCGCGGAGGGCCGGGCTTTTCACCGTTCTCAATCCGAGCCCGCTTGCTTCCGATGCGCCGGATCTTTCGGCGGTGTCACTGCTGATCATCAATCGACCGGAGGCCGAAGCCTTGACCGGCGAAACCTCTGCTGACCGCGCTGCCGACCGCCTGCGCGTGAGGGGCGCAACCACCGTCATCGTAACGCTCGGTTCGGAGGGCGCCCTCGTTCTGGACGCCTCTTCCCGGCTCCACATCCCGGCCGAAAAACGCGAAGCCGTGGATGCCAGCGGCGCCGGGGATTGCTTTGCCGGAACGTTGGCCGGACTTCTTGCGCAGCGTGCGACGCTTGCCGATGCTGCGAGACTTGCAACACGGGCGGCGGGTACCGCGGTCGGCCGTGCCGGTACGCTCGCCTCTTTCCCCACCTCGGCAGAGCTAGCCGCCCTTACAAAGACATTGAAACTGGAAAACGTGTGATCGCCATGAGCAACCCTATCGGACGGCAGGACAAAGACACACTGAGGACGCTTTTCGGGCGCGACAAGCCGGTGATCGGTGTGGTGCATCTGATGCCATTGCCGGGGGCGCCACGCTATGACGATGAAGGCGTCGAGACGATCTACGAGCGCGGTCTTTCAGATGCACGCGCCTACCTTTCGGGCGGCTGCGACGCTGTCATCGTCGAGAACCACGGCGATGTTCCGTTTGCCAAGCCTGATGATATCGGCCCCGAGACATCAGCGCATATGGCCGTTGTCGCGGATCGCATCCGCCGCGAGCTCGGTCGCCCGATCGGCATCAATGTGCTCGCCAATGCGGCGATCCCGGCGCTTGCCATCGCGTCTGCCTCGTCAGCATCCTTCATTCGCGTCAACCAGTGGGCCAATGCCTATATTGCGAACGAGGGGTTTGTGGAGGGAGAATCGGCACGCGCCATGCGCTACCGTGCCCATCTTCGCGCCCGTGGCGTCCGCATCTTTGCCGATGCCCACGTCAAGCATGGGGCGCATGCCATCGTGGCGGATCGGCCGGTCGAAGAACAGGTCAAGGATCTCGTCTTCTTCGATGCCGATGTCGTCATCGCCACCGGCCAGCGCACCGGCCACGCCGCCGATCTCGGTTATATCAGCATGATCAAGGAGGCGGCGTCGCTGCCTACACTGGTGGGCAGCGGCGTCACGCATGATAATGCCAACGATATTCTGTCCGTCGCGGACGGCGTGATCATAGCAAGCGCCCTTAAATACGATGGCGTCTGGTGGAATGCGGTTGAGCTCGAGCGGGTCAAGCGGTTCATTACAGGCCTTGGCCGATGACCCGGAAGCCGGATGTCAACGCCGCGCGCCTGCTCGCGTCTGTCGCCGATTTCGCAGCGATCGGCGCGACGCTTGCCGGTGGTGTCAACAGGCAGGCTTTGAGCATCGAAGACCGTGCGGCGCGCCGGTTGCTCGCTGAGCGAGCGCTTGCCCGCGGCTTCACCGTCTTCCAGGATGATATCGCCAATCTGTTCATTCGACGGGAGGGCCGGGATGCTTCCCTGCCACCAATCCTCATCGGCAGCCACCTCGACAGCCAGCCGACTGGTGGCCGTTTCGATGGCGCTCTCGGCACGCTCAGTGCTTTCGAGGTGCTCGAAGCGCTGAGCGACGCCGGCATCGAAACCGACCGTGCCGTCGAAGTCGTCGCCTTCACCAATGAGGAAGGTAGCCGCTATTCGCCGGGTTGCATGGGATCCATGGCCTTTGCGGGGGTAGGAACTATGGCGGACTGGGAGCCAATACATGCGACGGACGGCCCGCAGCTGGCCGATGAGCTGGCGGCAACGCTCGCAGCACTGCCTGAAGCTGCGTTGCGACCAACAGGCCATGCTATTTCCGCCTTTGTCGAACTGCATATCGAACAGGGCCCGATCCTCGAGCAGGAGGACGTGCCCATCGGTGTCGTCACGGCGGTGCAGGGCACGAAATGGCTTGAAGTTGTCTTCTCCGGTGTGGCCGCGCATGCCGGCACGACGCCGCTTGAATTCCGCAAGGACCCCATGGGTGCGGCAGCCGCCGCAATCGCAAGCCTTCAATCGGCGGTCATGCCTGCGGACCCCGAGGCACGGCTGACGGTTGGCCGCATTACTGCCGAGCCAGGTTCCATCAACGTTATCCCCCGTTCTGTTACCTTCACCGTCGATATCCGCCATCCGGACGCCGCTATCCTTGCTGCGATGGACCAGCATGTGCGAAAGGAATGCGAGGCCGCTGGCGCCCGCTGGGACTGTGACGTTAGCGTCAGCCAGCGCGTCAACATGGCGCCAGGCCGCTTTTCACCAGCCATTACAGGGGCAATTGAGAAGGCCTGCAAAGCTCTCGGTCTCAAGAGCCGCCAAATGGTTTCCGGTGCTTTTCACGATGCGCTGTTCATAAACCGCGTAGCTCCAACAGCCATGATCTTTGTTCCTTGTCGCCATGGCATCAGCCATAACGAGGCGGAGTTCGTAACTGACGCGCATATGATTTCAGGTGCCCGGGTGTTACTCAACGTGGTCGAAGCGCTGGGCTAGCGCCTATCGTTGTTTCGTAGATGGAGACCTTTGGATTGAATCGCCCAACGCTCCCCGAGAGTTAGGTATGCGGATTGTCGGCCTTAAATTGATGTCCGAGGGTTCGCATCTTTTCAAGAGCAGGGGCATCGACTTTTAGCGACAGTCAGTTCTGGTAGCTATCTTACATGCAATGAACCCGGACGCTGTAGCTGAGCCGACACCCTGAGCGGAAGAAGATCTTAGATACTACCGTAGAATCCTCGCTGGCATGTTACGCTTCGAGGCGCTGTTGAGTCTGCTGGTCGAAAAAATGAACCTTTGGGCTACTGAAGGACAGTTTTACGCGCTGCTCTGGAGCGAGCTCGACGCGTTCACGGACTACCCAAGTTACCTCCTTGCCCTCTACCTCCACGGCAACATGCGTCTCTGAACCTGTTGGTTCGACCACCCTCACAATCGCGTCCACGCCGTCTTCACCGCCGAGAGCGATGTCCTCCGGACGAATTCCGAGCACCAGCGGCCTGCCCGCCGAGGCACCCGGAGCGTGCGAGAGGTCTATCCGCGAGCCGCCTGCGAGGGTCAGCGCGGGACTGCCAGAGTTTCGCAAGGTTCCCTCCAGGAAGTTCATGGCTGGGGATCCAAGAAAGCCTGCGACGAATACGTTCCGGGGGCGATCATACAGCTCGAGTGGGCTGCCGATCTGCTCCACGCGGCCGCCATGTAGCACGACGATCTTGTCGGCCATGGTCATGGCTTCGATCTGGTCGTGGGTGACGTAGACGATCGTGGTCTTCAGCCGCTGGTGCAGCGCCTTGATCTCGGCGCGCATCTTGACGCGCAGCTTAGCGTCGAGGTTGGAGAGCGGCTCATCGAAGAGGAAGACCTTCGGATCTCGCACGATGGCGCGGCCCATGGCGACGCGCTGCCGCTGGCCGCCGGAAAGCTGGGCCGGCCTACGGTCGAGCAGCGGCTGCAGGCCGAGAATGGCCGCAGCCTCGCCCACCTTCCTGTCGATCTCAGGGCGTTTGGCGCCGGCGAGTTCCAGCGCGAAGCCCATATTCTGGGAGACAGTCATCTGCGGATAGAGCGCGTAGTTCTGGAAGACCATCGCGATGTCGCGGTCCTTGGGCTGGAGATTGTTCACCACCCGCCCGTCGATGCTGATCTCGCCGTCGCTGATGTCTTCGAGCCCGGCGATCATGCGCAGCAAGGTCGATTTGCCGCAGCCGGAGGGGCCGACGAGAATGGTGAATTCGCCATCGGCGATCTCGACGTCGACGCCGTGAATGATATCGACCGGGCCGAAGGACTTCTTGACGTTTCTGATGCTCAAGCCAGACATGAACTTCTCCTTCAGCGCTTCCTGCGGACGCGCAGTGCCTGGTGCGGCTTGCGCGGGATCTTGACGCCAAATGCCGCATCCGGTTTGCCGCCGCGCACCACCGAGCCATGGCGCGTCGGATGCGGAACTGGTGCCGCCACCTTTTCGGCCGGCGTGATCGTCATCTCCCAGGTGTCGATGATATCGACATCGTAATCGTCGCCGTCGACCGGCAGGCCGGTGGACCAGATCACCGGCTGATGCTCACCGAAATAGATCAGCCGGAAATCGCCGTCGCCGTCACGCGCGCCCGACACGCGCGACCAGGGCCATTCGCCGATGACGCCCATCGGTTCGAGCCCGTGCTTGACGTCGGCTTCCAGCAGGTCGCGCAGGAAGCCGATGCGCTTCCATGCTTCGCCGCGCAGCTCGCCGCCCTTCGCCCACCAGATCAGGTCCTCGGGATGGGAATAGGTCTCGCCATGGCCGGCATAACCGCCGCGCGCCATGGTGATCCAGAAGCGGTTCACGAGTTCCTGGGCGTGGAGATTGCCCCAGGACTGCAGGATGTCGCCCTCATATTCCGGCTCGTCGTTGACGACGGGCTTGCCATAGGCATTGCGCCATTCCTGAGTCCGCTTGACGTCGGGGTTCTGAATGCAGCTATGCGTCACCCACGGCTTGCGATGATCGAAATTGGCCGTCACATCGCCATTGTGGATGGAACGCAGGTGCTGGTAGGGGTCGTTCTCTTCCAGGATGTGGAAGTAGCGGTCCCATTGCTCCATCGGCTTCGTGTCGATCAGGAAGTCATATTCATTGGCGAGCGACCACCAGACGTTCCGATAGGCGGCAAGGCGGGCGGCGAGATATTCGACATAGCGGAAATCCTGCTCCGCAGACATGTCGGCATAGCCCCAGCGGTCATAGGGGTGGAAGATGATGATATCGGCCTCGATGCCGAGGTCGCAGAGTGCTGAAACCTGCTTTTCGAAGTGCTGGAATGCGGCCGGGTTCGGACGGTCGAAGTCTTCCTTCCCGTCCGCTCCGCGTTCGAAGCAGGCATGCAGCGGCTCGTTGACGTTGTAGGGATAATCCTTCGGGAAAACGCCCATGCGCAGCTTGTTGAAGCGCGCCTTCTCAAGCGTCGCCAGCGTCTGCTTCTGCATGTCGAGCGGCTGGTGCGTCCAGGCATAGCAGGTCGTTCCGAAAGAGAGGAACGGCGTGCCGTCGGCATAGGCGAAGTGGAATTTATTGCGCACGCGCACCGGGCCGTGATTGCCTGGCGAAGGTGCGGTCGCCGTCAATGCGCCGCTCTTGCCGTCGAGGGCTGCCGTCCTGGAGCGCGTCCTGAACGACCACTCGCCTTCTGTATCGGGCATGAAGCGGATACGGTAGGTGCCGTTGCCGTCATAGAAGCCCGGCACACGGACCTCGCGGCTCTTATGGGTGAAGACGGCATCGAATGCCACGTCGAGATAGGGATTGCCGCCGGCAGGCCCTTCGAAGGAGGCCTCGAACACACCCCATTTTTCGACTGTTGCATCGGACATTCTGTCTCTCCTCGTAAAATGATTTCGCGATCAGCCCTTGACGGCGCCGGAGGTGAGGCCGGAGACGAAGTAGCGCTGGAACATGAGATAGACGAGCGTCGCCGGCAGCACGGTCATGACGATCGCGGCATTGAGCTGGCCGTAATTGCTGGAAAACTGCCCCTGGAAGGACATGAGCCCGAGCGGCAGCGTCCACATGTGCTGATCCTGCAGCAGCACCAGCGCCATGGCGAATTCGTTCCAGGTGGAGACGAAATCGAGGATGAGCAGTGCGGCGAGCACGGGCAGGCACACCGGCAGGAAGATCCGGCGGAAGATGGTGAAGTGGCTTGCCCCGTCGATCAGCGCCGCTTCCGAAAGCTCCTTCGGAATGCTCCTGAAGAAGCCGTGCAGGATGAAAACCTGATAGGGAACGCCGAAGGCGATATAGGGAAGGATGACGCCGGGATAGGTATCGATCAGGCCGAAGGAATTGACGAGCGTGAAGAGCGGCGCAAGCATCACCTGGAAGGGGATCATCGTGCCGAAGACGACGAGCAGCAGCAGGGCCTTGGTGGCCTTCAGCCTGATCTTGGCAAGCGCATAGGCGGCCATCGCCGACAGGAACAGGCCGAGCGGCACCTTGATGACGGTGATGATGACGCTGTTGAAGAAGGAGTTGGCGAAGTTGCCGCGGCTCCAGGCAGCGCTGTAGTTTTCGAAGGCGAGCTCGGCCGGCGGCATGAAGGCGCCGGTGCTCGTCACCGCCGCCGGCGTCTTCAGCGAGGTGAAGACGATAAAGACGAAGGGTGCTACCCAGACGAGGGCGACGAGGACGAGGGCGATCCAGAGACCGATCCGAACGGGATCGCGCTTCATCGACGACGGCCGCACTTCGAGGTGCACGGCGGTGTGGTCGCTCGATACTGCCGTCACGATTCCACCTCCTCGTGCTTCTGGGTCCATCTGAGATAGGGAATGACGACGGCCATGGTGATCATCAGCAGCACGACGGAGATGGCCGCGCCCCGGCCGAAATCGAAGATCTGCATGGCCTGCGTGAAGGCCCAGAGCGCCAGCATTTGGGTGGACTGGGCCGGGCCGCCGCCGGTGAGGCCATAGACGATGTCGAAGGCCTTCAGCGACGAGATGATCGAAAGAACGAGAACGATGGTGATCGTCGGGCGCAGGGCCGGCAGCGTCACGTGCTTGAATACCGCCCAGCGGCCGGCGCCATCGATGCGCGCCGCTTCGACCAGCGTCTGGGAAACGTTCTGCAGGCCCGCCAGGAACAGCACCATCGAAAAGCCGACCGTCTGCCAGAGATAGGCGACGAAGACGGAATAGAGAGCGATATCCTTATTCCCAAGCCAGTCCTTGATCCAGCCCTGCATGCCCCAGGAGGTCAAGAGCTGGGCGAACAGGCCGAAGAATGGATCGTACATCCACTTCCACATGGTGGCGACGGCAATCGGCGCGATGATGACCGGCAGGTAGAAGATGGCGCGCAGGCCGTTGCGGCCGAAGATCTTCTGGTTGAGGCTGAGCGCCAGGAGCAGCCCGACCATTGGCGGGAAGAGCAGGCTCATCACGGTCCAGATCACCGTGTTGCGGAAAGCCACCCAGAAGACCGGATCGCGGGTAAAGATCGCCGAATAGTTGGCAATGCCGACGAATTGCCGGTTCGGATCGAGCCCGTTCCATTTCTGAAAGCTCAGGATCACGACATTGATCATCGGGTAGAGCGCGAAGACTGCATAGATCGCCAGCGCCGGCACGAGCAGAATGAGCGCTTGCATGCGCGGATCATGTGTCGATTGTCGAAGTGACATGCTTTCCTCCTGGCAATGCAAGCCGCCGCCAGCTCCTGAGAGAATGTGCCAGCCGATCGAGGCTCGACCGACTGGCGCTTGGGAGGAATCAGCTTCTGCCGGCGATGAAGCTCTGCAGCTGCTTGGCCGCCTCGGCCGGCTCGGTGTTGCCGGAAGCGACGTCATTGATGACGCGGAAATATTCCGTCGTCACATCGAGCGGGAAGGCCTGGTCGCCGTTCATGTAGACCTTGCCATACTTCTGGAAGATGCCCAGCCATTCCGCTTCGAGCGGCTTCTGATTGGCATATTGCACGTTCTTGTTGACGGAGGTCGAGCTCAGCTGGCCGAGCAGATCCTGCTGCACCTTCGTCGACAGGAAGTAGTCGAGGAATTTCGCGGCGATGTCGGGGTTCTTGCTCTTGGTGCTGATGTAATTGTACTCGGCGAAGCCGTAGAGGCGCTCGGTATTGGTGGGGAAGGGGAAGATGCCGTAATCGTCGAGATTGGCGCCCGAGCCGTTGAGCTGGCTGACCAGCCAGTCGCCTTCGAGCATCATCGCCGCCCGGCCCGCGGTGAAGAGGCTGTAGGACTGTTTGTTGTCGATGCCCATGAAGGGCTGCAGCGTGTAGTCCTTGGTCCATTTGGCGAATTCCGCGAAGGAGTCGGTCGCGCAGGGCTCCTTGGTCCAGTCGAGCGTCATCGCCTTCAGCGCATCGTGCTTTTCGGCGCCGCACTTGGTTTCGAGAATGACGTCCATCAGGCGCATGACGTGCCAGTTGACCGTGCCGCCGAAGGTGAAGGCGGGAATGCCGGCGGTCTTCAGCTTCTCGGCCGTGGCGAGAAGCTCGTCATAGGTCTTCGGCTCTTCGGTGATGCCTGCCTGCTCGAAGAGCTTCTTGTTGTAATAGACGGCTTCGCCCTTGAAGGTGAAGGGAACGCCGTGCTTGCCGCCGGGATAGAGATCGGCGAAAGCGGCTGCCGACGGCAGCAGTTCGTCGGTCCACTTATATTCGGTGTAATACTTGTCGAGGGGCAGGGAGAGGCCGGCCTTCACATATTCGCCGCCGAGGCCGAGACCCGCCCAGCTGAAATAGATGTCAGGCCCCTTGTCGGAGCCGGCAGCGACGCGCAGCGCCGTCTTGTGCTCGTCGACGGCGCGCTGAACGATCTCGACGTGCGTTCCGGGGTTTGTCGCTTCGAAATCCGAAGCAACCTTCTTCAGCGCCGTATTGGCGGCATTATTGTCGAAGTTGAGGGTCCAGAGCGTGATGTCTTCGGCAAGAACCGGCGTCGCGGCGAAAGACGCCATGGCGATCGCGACGATGCTCGCAGTCTTCAATTTCGCGGAAAGGGTCAGCATTACCGTCCTCCTCTTGTAAAGCCGGGCCCCTTGTCGCAGGTAATCATTTACATGTCAACTGGTATGATGAGCTAACCATCATGCTGAGCGAATTTTGCAATCGCGGCGATAAAGATGGCGGCCGATGCCGCGCCGGGATCGATGTGCCCGATCACGCGGTCCCCCAGCCGCGACGCGCGGCCCTTGGCGGCCACCATATCCCTCGTCGCTTCGCAGCCCTGGCGCGCAGCTCGCTCTGCCAGATCGAAGCATTGGAAGAGGGAGGCTCCCGCTGCCCAGGCATCAGACGCCGCGTCGGCCGCGGGCTTCCAGGCATCGACCATGGTCTTTTCGCCCGGTTCCGCCTTGCCGCGATCCCGGATGCCCTCAGCCATCGCCGCAAATGCGTGCACGAATTCCTCGTCGCTGAGGTCGGACTTGTCCTTGACGGCGGCTCCGGCGCGCATGAAGGCTGTGGCATAGAGCGGGCCGGATGACGCGCCGACCGCATTCAGGAACGCTTTCGCCGCCGCGTTTAAGGCGGCTGTCGGCGCAGTCTTCGCGGGGTCGAGCGCGCCGACCGCCCTGGCCGCCGCATCGCAGCCCGCGTCCATGGCAAGGCCGTGATCGCCGTCGCCGATGGCGCCGTCCAGCTCGCAGAGATGGTCGCGATGCGCCGCAATATCCTCGGCGATCAGGACAAACAGGCGCTGCAGGTCTTTGGTGGTGATTGCCATCGATCACCTCCTGAACATGGCGCAATCGCAGGGATGGTCGATCAGCCGCCGAAGCTCGTCGTCGAGATGCATCAGCGTGATCGAGGCGCCGGCCATTTCGAGCGATGTGCAGTAATTGCCGACGAGCGACGTATGGATGATGAGCCCGGCCGCATCGAGCCGCGCCTTGACGCGCCGCATCATGATGTAGAGCTCCATCATCGGCGTCGAGCCGAGCGAATTGACGAGCACCGCGACGCGATCGCCTCGCTCCGCCGTCATCTCCCTCAGAAGATTGTCCATGAGCTCGTCGGTCACGGCGTCGGCTGATTTCAGCGGACCGCGGGCCGTGCCCGGCTCGCCATGGATGCCCATGCCGATCTCCATTTCGTCCTCGCCGATCTGGAAGTTCGGTTTCAATGTCTGGGGCAGCGAGCAGGGGGAGAGCGCAACACCCATCGTATAGGTTCGCGCATTGGCGTGGCGGGCGGCGCGCTCGACGTCGTCGAAGGAATAGAGAAGATCGCAGGCAGCGCCTGCGGTCTTGAAGATGAAGACATTGCCGGCCACGCCGCGCCGCTTCTCCCTCTGATTGGAAGGGGCAGAGGCCACATCGTCGGTCGAAAGCACGGTGCGCACCTCGATATCGTCGAGCGCCAGCATCTCGGCGGCCATATCGAAGTTCATGACGTCGCCGGCATAATTGCCGTACATGAAGAGCACGCCAGCGCCGCCGTCGACCGCCTTGGCACAGGCCATGATCGGATCGGGCGGCGGCGAGGCGAAGACATTGCCGATTGCGGCCGCATCGGCGAGCCCCCTGCCGACATAGCCGAGAAAGGTCGGCTCGTGGCCGGAGCCGCCGCCGATGACCAGCCCGACCTTGCCTTTGCGCGGCCCGTTTCTGGCGATGATGGCGCGCGGCATGCCTTCTACCGCGTAGAGGTGCTCGGGATGCGCCGCGAGAACGCCTAGCAGCATTTCGTCGACCGCATCCGCGCCTGCATTGATAAGCTTCTTCGTCTTCACGCCGATCCTCCCAGAACGAGCTCCGACTGCATAGATGCGGCGGCCGCGCCGGAGGTCAATCCGCCAGCGGCAAGACCACGGTCGCGAAGGGCGCGAGCAGCACCTCCTTGCCCAAAGCGCCGCCATCGACCCTCCGCTCTTCGCCCGTCAGATTGACGATGTGAAGCCTGGCGCCTGCGGCGTCCCGCGCAACGAATGACAGGACCTCGGAAGGCGAGGAGGAGCTGCATTCCTGCCAGGACGCGCCCGACAACCTGGACAAAATGCACACGGTGTTGAAGAGCGGCCGTCGCCCGCCTTGCTCGGTCGGCTCGCCGGGGCCGGCGATCAGGCCGAACGGGCCGGTCAAGGCCGAGAGCGTCAGGCATTCGAGACCGGCGTCCAGCACGCGGATGGCGTAGCCGAGCGCGAAGGCCTCGGCAAAGCGGCCATTGTGGCGCGGATCGCGGTTGGCCATCGGGATGCGCCCGCCGGACGGATTATCCATCGTGCGGCTGCCATAGGGGTTCTGCCGCATCGGGATGGTGGACGGGCCGATCCGGTAGGGCTTGTCGCCGTAGATGGAGCGGACGGATCGCGTGATGAAAGGCAGCGCTTCCAATGTCTGCATGACGCTGAGATCGTCGGCCGCATGCACGATCGGATTGGTGCAGTGGCTGACGAAATCGATCTCGCCCGCCGGCACGCGCTTGCGGTTGAGCTCGGTGAAATAACTCAGCATACCGCCGCCGATGCGGATGCCGGGAAAGGCGGCGTGCGCCGCGGCATAGATTTCCTCGAGGGGAGGGCAGTCCGGCCATTGGCTGCCGGGCGGCGTCGATTGCCGGTCGACGGAAGGCGAAATTAGGATTGTGTCCGGCCGGAGGCCCGCGCTCTGCATCTGGCGGGCGATCTTGGCCGCCTCGCTTGCCGGTGACGATTTGCACGGAAGGGCGATCTCCAGCGTCGAGCGGCCGCGACGGGCAGCAGCGGTTGCGGCAAATTTCTTCAGCGCTTCGACGCCGTGGCCGGCATCGGGATCGAAATGGAAGAGAAGCTCGAGTGGCGCGATTTCCGCCAGCAGGGACCGGGCCGAAAGCGTCGCATCGGCCTCGTCGGGTGTCACGATCACACCGATATCTGGCATGGTGCCGATCCGCGTTCCCAGTTCGAGGCGGATCGCTCCACCCGGCGTCATCGCCGCAGAGCGTTGCCCCGAACGGCCGGTGTCCCTGATGACGAGCGAAGTTTTCTGCCGGACGGATTGGCCGGCGGGAATCTGATAGGGCCAAGGCAGGGCGAGCGGCCGGACATAGGTCTTGTATGAGGCATCGGACCAGTTCCGCTGGTCCTCCATTTCGAACGTGTCGCCCTCCATCCGGCATTCGGCCGTAACCCCGGGCATGACGTCATGGGTGATTGCGCGCATGTCCTTGAACGGCTGCCAGGGCTCGATGAGATCGGGAAAACGCGTAGCGACAATGCGGCCGTCGACATGCTCAACCGTCGCCGGCGAACCGGCGACGCCGACGATCGGATGCAGGATGCAGAAGCCGCAGCGGTTGGTCTCGAATCCGGTCTCGGTGATGGCTTCGGCATCGAAGTCGAGGCGTCCCCCATCTCCAGTAATGCGCACGTCGATTACGAGCCTGGACTCACGGGGTCCTTCGCAGCAGGCCTGGTAGGAGACTTCGAAACGGTCGCCGCTTTGCTCGATCCTGAGATCGGCAATCTCGGGGCTGTAGGTGCCCCAGTCACGGTCGCGAACGAGATAGGAGATCGCCCGCAACACCTCGATCCCGCCGTAGCGGATGGAGCGGAGATTGCCGTCGGCGAGATCGGCCGTCAGCTTTCGGGCCGTCAGGCGAACCGGCGGCTTCTCCGGAGCGCGGGTGCCGTAAAGCTGGAAGGCATCGGCCGTCATCGCAGCATCGCCCTAACGTCGATTGTCTTCCCCTGCGCAGCGCTGTCGTAGGCGGCTTCGACGAGGGCGAAGGTCTTCAAATTATCGGCCCCGGAGGTTGAGTGCTCCGCGCCGCGCATGAGCTGATCGACCCAATGCTGCTCTATCGCAAAGACGCTCTCCTGGATGTTGTGCCAGGGCCGCGAGGCCCAGGATAGCAGCTTCGGCGAGACATCCATTGTCGTGGTGCCTTTGCCGTTGGCGATTTCGAGACTGTAGCCCTGGCTCAGGCGGATCGTACCCTCGGAGCCGTCGAGTTCGATCAACGTCTGGGGGAATGGCTCCTTGGAGAGCTTCGTGGCGTAGCTGACGTCGACGACCGAGGTGGCGCCGTTTTCATGATCGAGCAGAATGGTCGCGACGTCTTCGCCCTTGATCCGGGGATTGACTCGCTTCGTGCGGGCCGTGAGCGCGCTGACGTCGCCGAGGATATAGCGGGCGATGTCGAGCGTATGAATGCCGAGATCCTCGATGATGAAGCGCTCGCCTTCGGCGAGATAGGGCTGGCCGGAGAAGACGTCGTAGCCCGAGCGGAAGGAGAATCGGCCCCAGAAGGGCGTACCGATGGCGCCGGCGTCGAGCGCCTTGCGCACCGCCTGGACCGGTGTCTGCCAGCGAAAATTCTCGTGCACCATCAGGGCGACGCCGGCCTTGCGGCAGGCTTCGACCATCGCCTTCGCATCCGCCAGCGTCCTGGCGAAGGGCTTCTGGCAGATGGCCGGCACTTTGTTGCGGGCGGCCATCTCCACCAGGGCACGGTGGCTCTGGACCGTTGTGGCGATATCGACGAAATCGAAGCCGCCATCGGCAAACATCGCCTCGGCATCACCGTAGCGGCGCTCGACGCCGAACTGGTCGCCGACGATCTTGAGCCTTTCCGGATCGCGGTCGCAGATCGCGACGATGCTGGCGCCTTCGACGTCTTTCCAGGCGTGCATCTGGTTGATCGCGAAGAAGCCGCAGCCGATCAGGGCGCCTTTCAATTCGGACATGTCAGCCTGCCTTTGCCATCTGCATGAGGGTGACGCGCTGCTGCAGGCGCCGCTGCGCCTGGTCGACGACCACGGCGATGATGATGACGAGGCCCTTGATGACCATCTGCCAGAAGGAGGAGACGCCCATCATGACGAGCCCGTCGGAGAGAATGCCGATGACGAATGCGCCGATGATCGTGCCGCCGATCGTGCCGCGGCCGCCCGACATCGAGGTGCCGCCGAGTACCGCTGCGGCGATCGCATTGAGCTCGAAGCTTTCGCCGGTCGCGGGATGCGCGGCCATCAGCTCGGAGGAGATGACGACGCCGACGACCGCCGCGCAAAGGCCGGAGAACATGTAGACGAAGATTTTCACCGCATCGACGCGGATGCCGGACATGCGCGCCGCTCGCTCATTGCCGCCGACGGCGAAGATGTGGCGGCCGATCGGCGTCGAGCGGGCGACATAGGCTGCCGCAAGCGCCAGCACGATCAGGATCCAGATCGACACCGGCAGGCCGAGGATGCGTCCCGCGCCGAAGAAATCGAAGCCGGTCGTGGCATATTCGGGCCGGCCGACGAGGTTCGGAAAGGTCTGACCATCCGACGACAGCAACGCCAGACCGCGGGCGATATAGAGCGTGCCGAGCGTGGCGATGAAGGGCGCGACGTTGAGCTTGGTGATCAACAGGCCGTTGATCAGGCCGATGACGAGGCCGATCGACAGCGTGATCAGCACGATCTCGAAGAGGTTGAAATAGATCGTGTAGCCGATCGGCAGTTCGATGCCATAGAGGATCAGCCCGCCGGCGACCATGCCGCACAGGCCGACGATCGAGCCGACCGAGAGGTCGATGCCGCCGGTGATGATGACGAAGGTCATGCCCATCGCCAGGAAGGCATTCAGCGCCACATGTTTCGACATCAGGATCATGTTCGCGGTCGAGGTGAAGTTCGGCGCGAAGATCGCAAAGAAGATGATGACGGCGAAAAGCGCGATGAAGGTCCTGAGCTTCATCAGCGTCAGAAGCGCCGAGCCGTTGGCGCCCTTCGGCGCAAGAGTGGAGGTTGCCGCCATCATGACGCGAGTTTCCCTTGATGTCCGTGTCCCTTGGCCGAAGCCGCGATGATGGCCTCTTCCGTCGCCTCGCTCCTGTCGAAGACGGCGACGAGCTGGCCGTTGCTCAAGACCGCGATGCGATCGGAAAGCGCCATGACCTCTTCGAGGTCGGAGGTTGAAAACAATATTGCGAGCCCGTTCGCCGCCAGCCGGCGCATGGTGCGGAAGACGTCGGCCTTGGCGCCGACATCGATGCCGCGGCTCGGCTCGTCCATCAGCAGCACCTTAGGATTGGTCATCAGCGCCTTACCGATGACGACCTTCTGCTGATTGCCGCCGGACATCGAGGTGACTTCGAAATCCGGGTTCGGCGCCTTGATCGAGAGATCGCGGATCGCCTCCTGGACGGCGTTCTTCTCCGCACCGCTGTCGATGTGGAACAGCCGGGTGAAGCGGGAAAGGCTCGCGAGCGTCAGGTTGGAGGCGATGGAGAGCACCTGGACCAAGCCTTCGCGCTGCCGGTCTTCCGGAATGAGGGCAAGACCGCGCCGGATGCGCCGTGTCGTATCGCGGGCGCGAACCTCCTTGCCGTCGATGAAGACCTTGCCGGTCGAGTGCATATGGCGGCCGATGACGCATTCGAAGAATTCACTGCGCCCGGCGCCCATGAGGCCGTAGATGCCGAGGATCTCGCCCGATTTGACCGACAGCGAGACGTCGTTGACCGCAAGCCCGCCCGTCGATCGGGGAAGGCTGATATTTTCGGCGCGGAAGACTTCCTTGCCGACCGAATGGGTGACGGATTTGGCAAAATCCTTGGCGTCCGAGCCGATCATCGAACGCACGATCCAGCGCGTGTCGATGTCGCGCACCATGGCATGTCCGGTGATCTGACCGTCGCGCAGTACGGTGATGTAGTCGCCGATCCGCATCAGCTCTTCGAGCCGATGCGAGATATAGACGATCGCCACGCCCTGGGCCTTCAGCTCGGCGATCACCTTGAACAGGATTTCGACTTCGGCGGCTGAAAGCGCCGAGGTCGGCTCGTCCATGATCAGGATTCGGGCATTGAGCGACATCGCCTTGGCGATCTCGACGAGTTGCTGCTGGCCGATTGGCAGGTCCTCGACCATCGTATCGGCCTCGATGCCGGCATCGAGACGCTGCAGAAATTCGTTGGCCTTGGCGATTTGCGCCTTGTGATCGATGCCGAGAAGTCCGCGGGTGATTTCGCGCCGGGCGAAGATATTTTCGGCCACCGACATATTGGCGAAGAGATTGAGCTCCTGGAAGATCATGCCGATGCCGTGCGCCTGCGCCTGGGCCGGGGTGTCGAAGGTGACGGGCTCGCCGTCGAGGATGATGCGGCCGAGCGTCGGGCGCTCGACGCCGGCAATAATCTTCATCAGCGTCGACTTGCCGGCGCCGTTTTCGCCGACGAGCACGTTCACCGCGCCGCGGCGCAGCTCCAGATTGGCGCGCTTGACGGCGACGATGCCGGAATAGACCTTCGACACGTCGTCGAGGCGCAGAATGACATCGTCCTGATGTGCCTCTTGCGCCGTCATGAGCCCACCGTCAGTTCGGAAGGCGTGATCAGCGGAAGCTCGCCGCTTTTCGGCAGCGGGAAGGCGCCGATGACGGTGACCGTCTTGCCGGTCAGGCCATCACGCGGAACGGCGGAGAGAAAGGCTGCATTGGCCTTCTCGTTGAACGCCTTGCCGAATTGCGCCCATTCGATCTGGTTCTTGAATTCATTGAAATTGACGAAATCCAGCGTGTCGCGCAGCGCCGTGCCGCGCAGCGCCGGCCCGATCTGCACCTTCGCATCGGCCTTGCCGTCGCCGTCGGCGTCGACGTCGAGCGTTGCCGCGCGCGAGGCCGTATCGGCTGCCACGACCTTGCCGGTGATCTTCACCGCATAGGTCCAGGGCGAGCTGCTCTGCTTGCGGGGATTGCCGTATTTTTCACCCGCGGCATCGGGGCTCGTGGCAACGAGCTGCATGACATCCTTCAACTCGCCGGCGCGCTTTTCGAAATAGGGCACGACCTGAGGCTGCCAGATCGCCTCGACCTTCGCATTCGGGTCGAAAGCGGTCTTGGCCGCTGCCGCCGCCTTCTCCTCCGCGGTCGGCGTCTTGATGATCTTGCAACCGGGCATAGCCGCCGCCACGACGGCAGCGAGCAGAGCGCCCTTCATTCTCAGCATCCGGGTGAACCTCGAGGTCTTGCAAATCGGATGCAGAGGGCGCGGCTGGCGCACCCTCTGCCAGTCGCGACTGATCAGTTCGTCAGGGCGAAGGTCTCAAGCTTGCCGGCATTGTCGGCATTGATGAGAACGCAGTCCATCAGCTGCTTCTCTTCCTTCGGCGCCGTCTTGTTCTTGATGTAGGCGTCGGCCTGTTCCACAGCGAGCTGCGCCTGGGCGTAGGCCGGCTGCAGGACGGTCGCCTTGATGCCGCCCGACTTGATGGAGTCGCGCACATCGTTGGAGCCGTCGAAGCCGACGACGATCACGTCCTTGCGGCCGGCCGCCTGAAGGGCGGCGATCGCGCCCATGGCCATGGTGTCGTTGCCGGAGATGACGCCCTTGATGTCAGGATTTGCCTGAAGGATGGTCTCCATCTTCGAATAGGCTTCCGTCTGGCTCCAGTTGGCCGACTGCTTGGCGACCGACTTCAGCTCCGGATAATCGTCGATGACGTCATGATAGCCCTGTGAGCGGATGCCGGCATTGGTGTCGGACTCCTTGCCGACGAGCTCGACATAATTGCCATTCTCACCCATCAGCTTGACGAATTCCTGCGCCCCGAGCTGCGCGCCCTGGTAGTTGTTCGAGACGATCTGGGCGACGGCAACGCCGGTCGCATTGATTTCGCGGTCGATCAGGAAGGATGGGATGCCGGCATCCTTGGCCTTCTTGACGGCGGCGACGGAAGCGTCCGCGCCGGCATTGTCGAGGATGATCGCCTTGGCGCCGCGCCCGATCGCCGTATCGATCATTTCCGACTGCTTGTTGGCGTCGTCGTCATGGGTCATGACGAGGGTCTCGTAGCCGAGCTCCTTCGCCTTGGCTTCGGCGCCGACGGCTTCGGCCTTGAAGAAGGGGTTGTCATGCGCCGGCGTGATGATGGCGATGAGATCGGCCGCAAAGGCCGGCATGGACGTTCCGAGCGCCAGTGCGCCGGCGAAAGCTGCAAGTGTCAGTCTGCGCGTCAGTTTCATTCTTTCCTCCCTGTCGTGAATGAAGCCCCGTCTCCTCGGAGCGGTTAAGGGGGAGGGCTTTGCCTCCCCAGGCCGGTTCAGGTGATGCGCCGGATGCTTTCGGCGATCTCCTGCGGTTCGAAAACTTTCTTCCAGTCGTCGCGCATGAGCGCCGGGATGCCGAACTCGATCGCCTTGTTGCAGGCATCTGAGAAGACGCCGTCGACCTCCTTGAAGATGACCGCGCCGAGCACGTTCATATGGCCGAGCAGGAAGTCGCGGGCGGCCTGTTCCGGCACGCCGCGCGCCACGCATTCATCCATGGCCTGGCGCATGATGACGAGAAGCGATGCGCAGACGGTTTCCGAAAGGCCGGGTTCCAGCATGGCGAGCTGCTCGACCGTGACGCGGTGCGAGCGCATGACCGGCGCCCAGATGATCCTGGCGATTTCCTCGCCGAGCGCGTAGGCGCTGTCGGGGCCCTGCATCAGCGCCGAGACGATGTGCTGCTTGGCGAAGAGGCCGCCGAAATGATCCTTCTTGGCCTGCATGTCCGTTTCGTCGTTGAAGATCGGCGGATGGCAGGGATGGGTGACGAAATAGGTGAGGTCGTCCCGCTTCGGCAGGTGGCCGGCAAAGGGTGCCGCGGCATCTAGAGCCACGACCATGGTGCCGGGCGCAAGCTTGTCGACGATGCCGGCCGCGACCTTGCCGATCGCCGTATCCGGCACAGCGAGGATGACCACGTCGGCGCCGTCGAGGGCGGCATCGACCGGCACGCAGTCGAGGCCGAGATCGTTCTTCAGGCGAGCCTTGCCGGCGTCGCTCACCTCGACATGGCGCACTTGGAAGCGCGAGCCCTCGAGATTCTTGGCAAGCCGGTATCCCATTTTGCCGCCGGCGCCGAAGAGAGCAATCTTGGTCATGTTTTCCTCACCTTTTCAGTTCTGGATAGGATCATATACTGGTATGATGAGTCAATCACCATATCATTACTTAGGTGTTCAAGGCGCATGTTTTTCCGCATCGAGCCGGTCGATCGCCTGGACGTTGCCGGCCGACGGGCCGTCGGGATCGAATTCGGAGGCAAGCCAGACGTCGACGATCGATTTCGCCAGCTCCGGCCCGATGACGCGCGCGCCCATCGTGATGATCTGGGCGTTGTTCGATTTCGCCGCGCGCTCGGCGGAATAGGTGTCGTGGGTCAGCGCGGCGCGGATGCCCGGCACCTTGTTGGCGGAAATGCACACGCCGATGCCGGTGCCGCAGAAAAGGATGCCGCGCTCATGTTCGCCGTCGACGATCGTCTGCGCCAGGCGCTGCGAAAGATCGGCATAGAAGCCGGACTGGCTGAGATCATGAACTTCGAGATCCGCCTTGCCGGCGAGATGGGCGGCAATGACATCCAGGAGCGGTTTGCCGGCGCTGTCGGCGCCGATTGCGATCTTCATGGCACTTTCCTTTCACTCGCCGTCTGGCGTGGAGATGAGCGGTCGATCGCCGCGCTGACGCGGCAGAGGATGTCGAGATAGCCTTCGACGGACCAGGCGGAGCGCCCGATGAACAGGCCGTCGATATGCGGTTGGCCGATCAGCTCCTCGCAATTGCCGGGATTGACGCTGCCGCCGTAAAGAACAGGCACGGCGCGGCCGAGAATGGCTTTCGCCACCTCGGCGATCCTGCCGTGCCGCTCCGACGCGTAATCGGCAGTGGCAGGAATACCGTTGACGCCGATCGCCCAGACGGGCTCGTAGGCGAGCAGGATCGGAGCCTCGTCTGCCTCGGTATCGACGCCCCTCAAGGCCGCCTCGACCTGCCGCCGCAGCACGGCGTCGGCTTGGCCCGCCTGGCGCTCCTGCAAGGTCTCGCCGATGCAGATGAGCGGCGTCAGGCCATGGCGGATCGCGGCCGAAACCTTGAGGCCGACGGTTTCGTCGGTTTCGCCGAAATGCTCGCGCCGTTCGGAATGACCGAGCTCGACGAGATCGAGCCGGCAATCCTTAAGCATCAGAGGCGAAATTTCGCCGGTCCAGGCGCCGGCATCCTCCCAATGCATGTTCTGGGCGCCGACCTTCACCGAGGTTTCGGCAAGCACGCGCTTGACCTCGCGCACAGACGTAAACGAGGGAATGACAAAACGCTGCACGCGGGGATCGCGGTCGCGGTCCGCATAAGCGAGGCGGCGCGCGAAGGCGAGCGCTTCCTCCAGCGTCTTGTTCATCTTGAAGCTGGTGCCCACCCAGACGACCATCTCAGTTCTTCCTCCCGTCGCGGATCTGCGCGAAATAGCCGTCGGTGCCGACCTGGCCGCCCTTGAGCGCGATCTGCAGGCCGTTGGTCGCAGGGCAGTCGCCATGGGCGAGGCAAAGCGGCGACCCCGGCGTCTGGGGAAGCGGCAGCAGCGTCGTCAGCGCGTCAATCTTCAATTGCCGGAGTGCGTGGCTCGACGTGTCGCCGCCGGCGACGACCGCACGCGAAAGCCCCTCCGCTTCGATCAGCCGGCGCAGGATCGTGCCGAGCGCGCTGCCGAGGCGATGTCGTGCGCCCGGAAGCCTGTCGATATCGGCGCCGCGATCGGCGGATGGGCCAAGCGCGGTGTAGAGAATGACGCTTCTGCCTTCCCTGAGCTTGGCAATGCCGGCCTGCGCCGCCGCTGCCACCGCGGCTTCGCCATTCTCCGAAACCAGTGCGAGCGGATCGAGCGCGAAAGCCTCGAAGCCGTTCTCGGCGGCGGTGCGGATCTGGCGCTCGGTCGTCGGCGAGACGCTGCCGGAGACGACGGCAAGGCGATCGACCGGACCGGCATCGGGAAATTCCGCGCCGGTCCGGACGATGACGCCGACCCGCCGCCAGGCATCGAGCAGGGCATATTCGACCCCGGACGAGCCGGCGACGAAGCTGCCGGAACGGCTGGTGACGCGCAGCATCTGCCGGCCGGCGGCTACCTGCGTCGTATCTGAATCGACGTCGAGGAGCAGGATGCCTTCCGGGCTTGAGGCCAGCGAATCGATACGCCGATCGGCGTCTTCGGCCGTAATCGCGACGAGATCGGCGAGAAGGACGGGGAGGGAGGTCTGCTTCGACAGATGCAGCACAAGGTCGGCCTCGTCCATCGGCGTGACCGGATGGCGGCTCATAACGGGATGGCGGTCGATGCGGAATACGCGGCCCTGATAGGCGGCGAAGAGATTGCCGAATGCCGTGTATCTTTTCAGCTGCGGCGCACCGAGGATAACGGGCACGATCGCCTGCCCAAAGGTCTTGCGTCCGATCTCGATCGCCTTGCCGATATTGCCGATGCCGGGGCTGGAATCGAAAGTCGAGCAGACCTTGTAATGGCAGATGGCGGCGCCGAGCGAGCGCAGCCAGTCGAAGGCGGGCGCAAGATGCTGCTCCATCCAGGCCGGCGTCTCGCTGCGGCTCGTTCCGGCAATGCCGATCGCGCGGCAATGGCTGAAGCGCGCCAGCAGCTCCGGCGAGGGAAGATCGAGGAAGAGCACCGAGGGAACGCCGTTCGAGGCTAACGCCTCCATGACATCGGTCGAGCCGGTAAAATCATCCCCGTAATAGCTGACGAGAAGCTGATCCATGACGGTCACGCGCCCTTGCCGTCGCTGAATTTCGCGATCGAGGCGGCAAGCTCCGGATGCTCTTTCGCATAGACATCCAGCGGAATGTCGGCGACCGCCGCCTGCCAGGCCTGCTGCACGGCGCGAACACCGGCCGCCGGGCCGCCGGGATGGCTGACGATGCCGCCGCCGCAGAGATAGAGGAGATCGACAGTGCGGCCCGTACGCTGATAAGTTTCAGGCGCCTGTCCGCCCCACTGGCCGGAGCCGGCGACCGGAAGCGGCCGATCGGCGTCACCGAAGAGCGGCGCGCTGACGGCTTTGAAGGATGAGACGAAGCTGTCGTCAGGCTCCCAATATTTGACCCTGATGCCGTTGATCTGGAACTGGTCGACGCCGAGCAGCCGCCAGAACTGCTGATAGACCTTGAAATCCATCCCGGCGCCGGGATCGCGCGTCAGCACGTCCCAGCCGTTGCGATGGGCGTGCAGCACCAGGCTGGAGCGCTTGCGCAGGAAGCTCATGCCGCCGAAGCCGATCGAATTGATGTTGACGACGGCGCAGTTGCCGCCGGCGGCAGCGACGATGTCGTGGTTGCGCATCATCTCGTCCGGATCGGCATGCGAGATGCCGAAGGCATACATCACCTTCTTGCCGGTCTTCTGCTCGTGATCGAGAATGCGCGGCATGATCGCCGCGACGCGCTCCTTGAGCGGCGAATAGGCCGGGCTCATCAGCTTCTCGTCATCCTTGATGAAGTCGACTCCCGACTGGATCAGCTCGCCGACAAGCTCCGCCGTCTCGTGCGGCCGAAGCCCAAGCGCCGGCTTGACGATCGTGCCGATGATCGGCCGGCCTTCGACGCCGGTCAGCCGCCGGCTTCCGGGAATGCCGAATTGCGGGCCGGGATGGGCGCTCTTGAAGGCCTCCGGCAGCTTCATGTCGACGATGCGGATGCCGGTCATGCCCTTGATCGAATAGACGCCGCCGATCGCGATGGTCATCAGGGCGGAGAGATCGGTGCCGATCGCCTCCAGCGGAAAGGCGATGTCGACATCGGCACGGTGGAGCCGCGTGCCGGGAGCAGCCTCCGGCCAGGTCGGATGACGTGCCTCTTCGAGCGGGCGGATGGCCAGCACGCGGGCGGCGACGCGCGATTTCAGCTCTTCGGTTTCGCCGGGAACCGGCACGAAGGTTCCGGTCGACTGGTCGCTTGCGATCTTGTCCGCCATCGCCTCGACGCTGCCGGGCGTTTCGATGCGGTAGGTCAGGGTTATCATCATGAAACGGGCGGTTGCTCCTCTCGCCAGGCAGATTGTCATGGCGTCAACTTGTGATCTGGTATAATGAGTATTCCAACTAATGAAAAGCGGAATCTTCGGCTGTGCAAATTTTCGGCCGCGAGCTTTGTTCTCGGCCGGGAAAACTGTTAGGAGGAGACATTTTGAGCCAGCGAGATCTCATGACCCAGCCCATCGAACAGATCGTCCGCCGGAAACTTTCCGACGAAGTGTTTGATCGACTCGAGCGAATGATCACCTCAGGCGAGCTTCAGCCCGGTGATGAGATGCCCTCCGAGCGGGTGCTGATGGAGCGCTTCGGCGTCGGACGGCCGGCGATCCGCGAGGCCATGCAGTCGCTCGCCAACAAGGGTCTCGTCAGCATCTCGCATGGCGAGCGGGCGAAGGTGCTGCGGCTCACGGCAAAATCGATCTTCCGCCAGGTCGATCTCACGGCCAAGATCATGCTGTCGCAATCGGCAGACTCGCTGGAGCACCTGAAAAGCGCCCGCATCTTCTTCGAGCGCGGCATGGCCCGCGAGGCCGCACAGCGCGCGTCGGCAACCGACATCAGCGATCTCAGAAATATCATCGAGCGCCAGCGCGCATCGCTCGGCCGGGCCGAAGAGTTCATCAACACTGACATGGAATTTCACACCCGCATCGCCCAGATCTCCGGCAACCCGATCTATGTCGCCGTTAGCGAGGCGATGCTCGCCTGGCTGAAGGCATATCATACAGAGATGCTGATCTGGACCGGCAAGGAAAAGTTCACCTTGGCTGAACACGAAGAAATCGTGGATTGCCTGGAGGCCAATGATATCGACGGCTCGGAAACCGCGATCCTCAAGCACCTCGAACGATCGCGCGCCCTCTACGCAAAGTGAGGATTGGCAGAAGCACGAGCTCCAGATGTATGGCGCGACTGCTGATCTTTTGAAAAGGTGCTAGCCTTCACTCCCGTGGACGTTTTTAGGAGGTCGACTGATTGACGGTCGTGGAAGAGATTGTTCCGAAGTGAGTGCAATCGCTCGCCTCACACTCTTATGCCGCCAATTTTGGTTTATCAGGCACTTAGCTTATCTGAGTTGAGGGGCCGCGGGTTCACATCCCTTCAACTGCTGGCACTGCGCTCTGTCCGTCTCCTACCCATATCGAACGTGCTCTAGACAACGGTGCGCAGCCGGAAGAGGTTGGCGAACTTATCACGCGTCTCGAATTTCTATTCCGGCTGGCCGAACGCCATCTCCGCCGTAGAGGAGACGAAAAAGGGCGCAGCCTCCGTCGATTAGCGCAATTTATGAGGCCTCGGCGGGGGAGAGGGTGCGAGTGCCCTGGCCGCATCTCCGTTGTCCAGCTTGCGCAAATTTACTGACTATACTAGATTTGAGGAAATGTTATAGGACGCCTCAAGTGAAGCAGATCGATCTCATGTTCAGGACGATGGTCGCGGAGCTGCAGCAACGGACTTTTGATGCGCAGTGGTCGGCGGATTTTCCGCCTACCGGTCGCTTTGTCTCGGTCAAGGTCGATAACCGCTCATACTGGTATTTTGACCACCCGGACGGCAAAGGCGGGCAAAAGCGGCGCTATGTCGGTCCCGCCGATGATGACGAAATCACAACCCGGGTTGAAACCTTCAGGGGTGAAAAGGACGATTACCAGAATCGGCGAAAGATGGTGGCGGCATTGACACGCGAAGCTGGTCTTATTGCTCCGGATCGCTTCACGGGCACAGTCGTCGAGGCGTTGGCATCGGCCGGTTTGTTCCGGCTCCGTGGCGTCCTCGTCGGCACAGTCGCGTTCCAATGTTATGCGGCCCACCTCGGGACTCGGCTGCCTATGGCAGCGATCCTTACAGGTGACGCGGACTTGGCTCAAGATTACGCGATCTCAAGCGAGGTCGAGGACTCTATTCCGCCGATTGTCGCTCTCCTTCAGTCCATCGATCCGTCCTTCCGCGCCGTGCCCCATGTCTCCGGTTCCCCCCGCTCTAATGCCTTCCGCAACTCCAAAGGTTACCGGGTAGAGTTCCTTACGACAAACCGCGGATCGGAAGATTACGCGGATCAACCGGCGCAAATGCCCGCTCTTGGCGGCGCGGCTGCCGAACCTCTCCGATACATGGATTTCCTGATCCGTGATCCGGTGCGAACGATCTTACTGCATGGCGCCGGTGTCTCGGTCGTGGTACCCGATCCAACACGGTTTGCTGTCCACAAACTGATCGTGGCTGGCCAGCGTCAAGATGATGCCGGTGGAAGGGCAAAGAAGGAAAAGGACTTGCGTCAGGCCGGAATGCTATTCGAGGCATTGCAAGAAACTGGAGCTAGCCGCGATCTGGCAGATGCTCTTGGCGAAGCATGGGGCAGAGGCCCATCTTGGAGAACCGCGATCACAGCGGGCGTTGATGCCGTCCAGAGGCAATATCAACCGGCCGTCCATCGCATGTTCGGCATTCTACCGGCCGAGGAAATAGAAAAGTCCCGGGTCCAGTTACGGGACAACGATGACTAGCAAGAAGATAGATATCCCATTTAATGAAGGGAATTAATCGGATCAGGAGCATTCTACCGGATGAATGAGCCCGGCTGTATCGATTACGATTTCCACGTCGATGCGCAAGACGACTGCACCTTCGTCTTCTACGAGAACTGGACAAGCCAGGCCGATCTCGATGCCCATATGGATATGCCGCATCTGGTCCCGCTGCAGGGCCAAACCGACAGATTGCTGGCAGAGCCAATCTCGATCCGGCATTTGCGAATGATAAGGTCGCATAAGGCAGCGTGAGACAAGCATCGGTGGGGAACACGGATTGAGGACCTAGACCCCAGAAGACGAGCGGTCGCGATGCTTCGGATTTGCCTGGGGTTGCCGCTATTGTTTCAAGGCGTTAGTGAGCTCTGTCGCCTCGAAGGTAAGATAGCCTGGTTTGGTCGATATTCACTTCAATCGAGCTGAACGCAATCGCGCTGCGCTTCGCCAGGATATCGCTGCCTTGATGACATCGTCTGGCGCTCCGGACGCGGGCGTTGTCGCTAACCTGCGCGCAACAAGCCTCTCGGCCAAGCACCGATTGCCGACCTCCACGAAGGCAGCAGCGTAGAGTTTCGATTATGCGGGGAACTTTCGAATGCGGGCAAGGTTCAAGAGCGGCAACAACCCGGAGCCGAGCTATGTCCAGACTATCTCTTCGAACGGTCGCGCTGTTGACCGCAGCCACTGCCGTCGTTCTGTCACCGCCGCTCTTCGCCCACGCCCAGACGTTGGAAAGGCTGACGAACAAGGCCAAGGAACTGGTGGCACCGGTCGCCGGGAGGACGGATGACCGTCTGGAGAAAGTCGCGACATTCGAGCATCAGGTCACCGGCGTTACCGTCTCCGAGGATGGCAGGATCTTCGTCAACTTTCCTCGCTGGTCGGAAGACGTTCCGATCTCCGTCGCCGAATTGATGAAGGATGGCTCGATCAGGCCCTATCCCGACGATGAGTGGAATTCCTGGCGCAACGCGAAGATGTCGGAGATTTCTCCAAAGGATCACTTCGTGACGGTACAAAGCGTGGTTGCCGACAGCAGGGGCTCGCTTTGGGCCGTCGACCCGGCTGCGCCCAACAGCGAAAAGACGGTCAAGGACGGCCCGAAACTGGTTCAGGTCGACCTGAAGACCAATACCGTCAAGCGCATTTACCCATTCGAAGCTGGTGTCGCCGGCCCGGCTAGCTACCTCAACGATGTCCGCATCGCTCCTGAAGGCACCTTTGCCTACTTAACAGACGCTGGATCGCCAGGAGGTCTGGTCGTTCTCGACCTGAACTCCGGCAAGGCATGGCGCGTGCTGAGTGACGACCCCTCCACCCAGTTCGAAAAAGGAGTTGTCGTTCATGTTGACGGGAAGCCGCTTCGCAGACCCGATGGCCGCCAACCACAATTCAATGCCGATAGCATCGCGCTATCCAAGGATGGTGAGACACTCTATTGGAAGGCCCTGACCGGAAGTACGATGTACCGGATTTCAGCTGAAGCCTTGCAGAAAGCTTCCCAGGACCCATCTGGGGCTCGGCCGGAAAAGTACGCCGACACGGAACCGACCGACGGATTGTGGATAGACGACCAGAACCGTATCTATCTCAGCACGATGCAGAACAACGGCGTCAAGATCTTGGGTCTCGATGGCAAGGTGACGCCTTTTCTGGAAGACAGTCGACTCCGTTGGCCAGATACCTTCGCACAAGGACCAGACGGAGCGATATACGTCACGGCATCGCATATCCAGGATTCGCCTTGGTTCAATCAAGGTTGGACCGACGATTCCTTCACGCTATTCAAGTTCATGCCGCCAAAGTGAGCCCTGATCACCATCAGGCGATCAAACATTCTCCAGAGGCGCTATGCAACTGCGCGGGAGTGTGCCCTAGGAGTCTTAAGGGCGCGCTCACGCCTCGGTGCGCGTTGAAGAAACGTATCTTGTACGCTTCTCCGCACAGGCCGCGTCGCCCCACTCAACGCAGATGCTAATCCCGGGTTCAAAGGTAACTACCCTTTCGCCTTGGTCGCTGCACCTTCACTGATCACTCCTTCAAAAATCTCTGATCGCTCCAGGAACTATTCAAGCGGGTGGAGGTTCGCGGGGCTTATCGGTGAGCCGCGATCTTCCGAGGTCTCGCGTACTGTTCACCCCTGCAATCGACCAGACAGATAAGGAGAGAGGCATGCGCGCGCTCGTTTGGCACGGCAAGGAAGATATCCGGTGCGACACCGTATCGGACCCCGAGATCGAGCATCCACGTGATGCGATCATTAAAGTCACGAGCTGCGCTATCTGCGGCTCCGATCTTCATCTGTTTCATAATTTCATCCCGGCGATGATGCCCGGCGATATCATGGGGCACGAAATGATGGGCGAAGTGGTCGAGACCGGTTCCGAGGTGAAGGGCAGCCTCAAGAAAGGCGACCGGATCGTTGTCCCCTTCACCATCACATGCGGCGAATGCGATCAGTGCAAACGCGGCAATTTCTCCGTCTGTGAGCGGACAAACCGCAAGAAGGAGATGGCCGACAAGGCGTTTGGCCATACCACGGCAGGCCTCTTCGGCTACACACACCTGACCGGTGGCTATCCCGGCGGTCAGGCCGAATACCTTCGGGTCCCTTTCGCGGACAAGACACATGTCAAGGTGCCCGACAGATTGACGGACGAGCAGGTTCTTTTCCTTGGTGACATCTTCCCGACAGGGTGGCAGGCCGCCGCCCAGTGCGACATCGAGGCCACCGACACCGTGGTCGTCTGGGGCTGCGGCCCCGTCGGCCAGATGACGATCCGCAGTGCCGTGCTGCTCGGAGCCAAGCAGGTAGTTGCCATCGACTGCATTCCGGAACGTCTCTCCATGGCTGAAGCAGCCGGCGCAATCACCATCAACTTCAAGGACGAGAGCGTGATAGAGCGTCTTAACGACCTGACGGACGGTAAAGGCCCCGAAAAATGCATCGACGCAGTAGGGCTGGAAAGTCACGTCTCGATCGGCCAGCCGGATACACTGTTGGATCGCGCCAAGCAGGTGGTGATGTTGGAGAACGACCGTCCGCATGTCCTGCGCGAAATGATCTATGTCTGCAGACCGGGCGGGATCATCTCAATCCCTGGCGTCTATAGCGGGCTCGTCGATAAAATCCCGATGGGCATGGCGATGAACAAGGGCCTTTCCTTCCGCATGGGACAGACGCATGTGCGTCGGTGGACCGATGATCTGTTGCGGCGCATCGAGGAGGGACAGATCGATCCCTCCTTCGTGATCACCCACACTGTCGGCCTCGAACAGGGACCGGAAATGTACAAGGTGTTTCGCGACAAGCAGGACAGCTGCATCAAGGTTGTTCTGAAACCCTAAGGAGGTTCCGAAATGGCATTCCTCACCAACATGACGCGTTCCGAAGGCGATCCGAAAATCATCAACTCGGGGCCCAGTTCGCTCAGTTCCTCTGACAGGCTGGCGCGCAATCTCGGATGGTTCAGCATCGGACTCGGGGTCATCGAGCTGTTGGCAGCCGAGAAGATTACCAGGGCGCTCGGCATGCGCGGCAGGGAAAATCTGATACGCGCCTTTGGGGTGCGGGAGATAACGTCCGGGTTTATGACGCTCTCGGTCGAAAAACAGGCGGGGCTTGCCAGCCGGATCGCAGGCGACGCTCTTGATATTGCCACTTTGGCGACGGCCATGAGACCTGACAATCGCAAGCGGGACAATGCGGCACTGGCATTGTTGATGGTTGCCGGCGTTACGCTTCTCGACGTCATTGCCACGGGAACCAACACAATCCGGCATGCGCGCCACACAGGTCAGCGACGTGATTACGCTGACCGGAGCGGCTTTCCCAAAGGCGTGGAGGCATCGCGCCGTGCTGCCCGGCAACAGATCGAGCATTTGCGGGCGAGCTCAGGCAACGAAAGCCGCAGCGCCTAAAGGCCGGCCAGTGGCGGTGAGGATTGAGAGCTGGTTGCAGTAGCGCCTGTCGCGCCTATGCATCTAACCTCTGGAGCGTTGACGCAAACCGCCTTCGGCAGAGAGGTAATGCAACATTCGGCGGCGCCGCGACCTGACCAGCTAACTCCGGCGTTGACGGGCAATAAGGAGCGGCAAACATGGGTCTCGAGCAACTTATGGGCGCTGGGCTGATGTTGATCTTCCTCGCCGACATCTTCTTCACCGTCCTTTATGCTCGCGCTGGCACAGGGCTGATTGCACCCCTCTGGAACCGCTTCGTATGGGCTTGCATCAAGGGACCAGCGGGACTGTCCGGCCCCGCCCGTACACAAATCCTGTGCTTCGCTGGGCCGGTCATCGTCGTCACACTGATCGCATTCTGGGCTCTTGGGCTGACGATCGGCGCCGCTCTCGTCATCCATCCTGAGCTCGGGTCCGCGATCCGACCGAGCAGCGGTGGTACTCAAACCGATTTTGTGGCCGCCTTACTTGTGGCCGGCAACAGCCTCTCGATCGTGGGAGGCGGAGAGTACGCGCCGCATACGTCAGGCACCCGCGTCATCTTCCTCCTTAATTCTCTCATCGGCGCGTCAGTGCTGTCGCTGGTGTTGAGCTATCTTGTGCAGGTCTATTCGGCCCTGCGTGAGCGGAACGCTCTGGCGCTAACAGTCGATCTGATGACGGGCGGAACTGGTGACGCGGCCGAGATGCTGGCTCGGCTTGGCCCTGGTGACGATTTCGCTACGGCCACCAGCGAACTCGGCAACCTCGTGCGTTCGCTCGCTGCGACGAAAGAAGCGCACCACTTTTATCCGCTGCTGTTTTATTTCCGTTTCAAAGAGCCCTATTACTCCGTGTCGCGCATGAGTTTCATATTGCTCGATCTCACAACGTTGATCGATACAGCGCTGGATCGCGAGAAACACAAGGCTGTCATAGGCGCGGCGGCAGTCGACGCACTTCGGCAATGTGCTCGCCTTTTGCTCGCGACGTTGGACAGGCATTTTCCGACAACCGGTGAATCCAACAAGCTTGCGCAGCAAGAGTATTTCAGGCGGAGTTATTCGCTCGCCTTGGGAGTTTTGCAGAAGGCCGGTATCGAAACGGAAGCGGACGCGGAGCGCTATGGTGATCAACGTCGTCAGTGGGAAACGCTTGTGCGCCGGGTGGGCCCGACCTTGGGCTACGAAATGGATGAGATCGATTGCCGCCGCTCGCTGGACTCGTGAGAGGGGTGGCCGAAGGGGGTGTTGCACCGGTCATCATTCGGCTGCTTCTTGATGCGCTTGCGGCATCTCCGGAGGGCCAATTATTTCGAAATCACTCGGCATGGCATGCTGATCCGTCCCCATAAGTGCAAGTGTCCAATAGTCGGGATGTGTTCCGAAAACGGTTGAGAGCTGAACTACGGTGAGGTTCCCGTCGAAAAACTTCGAAGACTTTGCCCAGTAGAAGCAGCCCGGCATTAAACTCGCTGAACTCATACGCCCACTCCCGACCACAGCAGATCTCCCTTAAATGAACATGATTCGGTTTTTCGCGGAGCCCCCACGAAGACGTTGGTACGCTCGCGGACCCAGGTCATCCCTTCCCATGAAGCAGGTTGGGACGACGAAAGTCAGAAGTGGCCTTTTCAAAGGTCGGTCCCGCGGCGCAGCGCGATCGAGATAGCTGTCATCATTCGTTGCTGCAGCGTTTTTGACGGAACAACAAGAAATCAAAACCGGTTTCGGTCGGGCTCGAGTAATCTGGCATGGTGAGGGTGAAAGCCGACCTCGCCTTGCGCCTGAAACCGGGAGCAGGTTGAGTGTTCTCCAGGATCACTTCAGTGACGATCACACGGACGCAGAAGGGCGCCACTATGGAGGTTGCGATTTGCGCGACGGCTGAGACGGCGTTGCGAACTGCGCTTGTCGGACGCGAGGCACTTTGAAGTTCGGCTTCACGAGAGCTACCGTCGAAGGCGTTTAAGGCGCGGAGAAAAGGCCAAGCTTTTCGGCTCGTTATTGCCGTCATCCGCCCGATCGCGTGCGGGCAAGGTCTTGCCAAAGCTTGAAGTGACAGCTGCTTCGGGAGCAATCCAGGACGGCTCGTCATGAAATGTTTCGCGCCTGCCAGATTGCAGAAAAACCCGCCGCTCGTGGTCGTACTCCACGGACGCGATCGAACTCCTGAGACGCTCGATGCAGCGAGCGGTTTTTTCAAGGCTTGCAAAGGGGAGGGGATTCGTTCTCCTCTATCCCGAGCAGACGAGGAGCAACAATGCCCCCGGCGGTGCTCCGAAAAGCTGAGCGCCGCCGACATTGGAGAGTGTCCGAGAGTTACGGACCGGTATGCGAATCGGAGATTGACCATGACCTTCAGACTGGGTGGCTATGGGATCGATTACAACAATGATCCCGAAGCGTACGCGCGAGCGCACGTCGAGTTTGGCTACAATGCTGCGTATATGCCAAAAATCAGACTCGAGAACCGCGAAGAAATCGCTGCACTGGTAAAGGCATTTGCCGCAGCAAATCTTGTGGTTGCCGAAGGCGGCGCCTGGAAGAACCTCATTGCTCACGACGAGGCGGTACGAAAAGCCAATCTGGAGTACGCTGTACATCAGCTAGCCCTTGGCGACGAAATTGGGGCGGGTGCCATCGTCGCGTTTCACGGTACTACCGGACATCCGGGGGATCCCTGGCAGTTGAGCGACAACTATGATTACGGTCCGCATCCGGATAATCAAAGCGAGGCCGGATTCCAGCGCGCCGTCGACACCGCCTATGTCATCGACATGGTGAAGCCGAAGCGTACCAAGTTCTGCCTGGAGATGGTTCCGTGGCTGGTGACGGACACACCTGAGAACTATCTCAAACTCCTAAAGGCGATTGACCGGCCTCAGTTCGGCGCACATATCGATGCTGCAAACATGGTCATCACACCCAGATTGTATTTCAACACGGGCAAGATGATCCGGCATTGCTTCGCCCTTCTCGGTCCTTGGGTCGTCTCATGCCATGCCAAGGACCTGGTGATGAAGGGAGGGCCGGGGACGATTTCCTTTCATCTGGACGAAGTGGTGCCTGGTGAAGGTAATCTAGATTACACCGCCTATGTAACTGAAATCGCCAAGCTGAAACGTGAGGTTCCCCTGATGCTGGAGCACTTTGATGTCCCCGGCTACCGCCGCGGTCTTGCACATATCAAGGCGGTGGCGCGTGATGCCGGGCTTTTTGTGGGATAGGACGCATCATCTTTTCATCCGGATGAAGAAACGTCGTCAATGCGGAATGGCCAAGCAGCCATTTCAGAATTATCAAAGCCTGCGACCGTGGTGTCCTCGGCAGCACGAGAGACGACTTGCTCCTTCAGCGCGTCAAGTCCGCCGGGTGCTAGCCGGGCTCGTTGCGGGACGCGGTGCAGTGGCCCAAAATTCCGGCTAAAGCGCGACGATGATATTGCAGAATGAAAGAACCTTGCTCTGCTTCTCTTCGAACGGCTCAAGTTCGGCAGCAATTACTCACCTGTGCAGTCCACGACGCTGTCGAGCAGTTAGTGCAGCGGACGTATCCCTGACACCACACATACTGGATGCCCATTGGGGTTGCGCGGGGGACTCGGAGTGCGTCTCGGATCCTCCGCAATAGGCAAGCGGACCGCGGAGCCAGAGCCTGTGGGATTTGAAATCTGAGGCTGGCGATAGCCGCAGCGCCCTTGTTGACTCAGTCTGTCACTCAGTCGAAAAGAGACTTGGCTATAGAGGAGATGTCTGATGGCTGATGAAAATAATACGGGCCCTGCTACCGGGGTCGCGGAAACGAATGCGCCGACAAAAGCGGACGTTAAGAAGAAGCGTGCGCCGCGTCGTCGAAAGCAAGCTGCCGAACCGGCTTCTGCCGCGACCGAGGCCGTCGCCGAACCGTTGCCGGCGGCAGGTGCGGCAAAACCTGCTGGACGTGGCAGGGGAAGAAAGCCGAGGTCGCTCGAGGCGAAACCTTCCGACGCCAAGGGCACTCTCAAGGGCAGAGGAAGAAATAAGATCGCCAAGCCAGCCGAGCAAACGGCAAAGGCATCCGCACCGGTGATTGATGAGCTGGAAGATCTGATCCAGCTTGAAGAAGAGAACAAGCGCTTGCGCAAATTGCTGGCCGACAAGCTGCGCCAGGAAAATACCGATCTGCGCAAACGGCTCGGACTGGATTGATCAGCACGCAGACATTTAGGTCGGCCGCCATCGCGGCCTCAGCCACCGCATCTTCAGCAGAAAAATAATCGCCGGGCGCCTTCGTGCCCGGCCGACCTGCGAGTGGGGACAGGGCGCTGCGCAGCATCGCAGCCCGGCTTGATCGAGGTGAAATGCCGATGAAAACACCGTGGAAATTCCTCGTCGATTTGACGTTACGGCGTCGAGCGGCAAAAGGGCTCGAGAGTTCCATCGGGCATGATACCGATCACGAGGCGGAGCAGACGCCGGCATCTCCGTCGGCCGAAGTCTCCGCCTCTGCGGATTACAACGAGGCTGTTCCGATCGAGCAAGTGGCATCGGCATTGACTGAGAAGCAAGACAGTGCTGAAGCCGTGGAGGCTTCAGCACCGCCGGTCGATGGTGACGATGCATGGACGCCCGCACCAGGTGAAGCCCGTCATTCAGATGCCAGCGCCCTCGAGCCAAACGAGACAATCATTAGGGCTCGGAGAGAACCTCCGCCCAGTCGCCGTGAACGGACGAAGGTGGCCCAGGCAGGCGTAACCGCGCGGGGCGCTGCCGCCAAGCATGAAGGTCAAAGCGTGTCCCCGTCATCAGCTCGGGATGCGTTCTTCGATGACGTGGCAAACCTTGATGAGGACATCAAAAAGCTGAGAAGTGAGCTCGCTCGGAAGCTCCAGCTGCAGAACGCCCAGCTCAAAACGATGCTGAAACGGTTCGACGTTTCTTGAGCTTGGCATAGGATTTAGAGGTCTAGCATATATGAAAACACCACAGCGAAAGTTCGTCGTCGAAATCAAGTCAGGCCGCCGGCGGTCGACGACGCAGTCGAATTCAATCTGGGGAAACACCGATTTCAAGGCATTTGTCCGTCAGGCCGAGACGGAAGCGCCGCACCTGTTCGAATCCAAGCTGGGACCAGACGCTCTCGGCCAACCTGGCGAAATGCCGCAGGACCAGCAGCCAGTAAATCAGCTCGATGATAGCGATGACGCAAACCAAAATGAGCCTGCACCATCTTTGACCGAACCGGTGCAAATCGTTCTATCTGAGAGCGATCACGGCCAATTCGCCTCGATCTCGCAATCGAAAAAACGTTCGATCAAACAGCCGGCTCGAACAGCGTCGCGCGTTGACGAAAAGCGCTCAAGAAATCAAATCGATGGTGCAGTAGAGGAGGGCGGCAAGGCATCTTCCGCCGGTTCATTGGAAGCGCCGATCGATGAATTGGCTGCGCTTCATGCTGAAAACCGACATCTCAAGGCATTGCTGATCAAGCAACTTCACCGGGAGAACCTGCAGCTTCGAAAGATGCTCGAGCGATTTGGCCTCTCCTGAGCTTGTACCTCTGCAGGTTTTCGAGTTCGCCAATGCGGACTCCGCCGCCGGCTGCCGTCAACAATCTCGCGAAACAGGCAGCCACGCATTTTTCATTTTCTCGTTCGCGTTGGATCATCTTCGCAAACTCGGTTGCCAACTGCCGGCTTTTTGCAAAAGGCCGACGCGTCATCAATTGGGGAAATCTTCGATCAGCTTTAAACGTTCTTCAAGTTTTGGTGGCACCTGAGCCGCTTGCGTCTCATACCGTGCCGCAGGCGGGATTTAGGGCCGTCGTCAGTAAGCCTATCGTCATACTTGGATTGGGCGATATTGAATAATCGGGAAGATCGTAAGATCGTTCGGCATACCATTGGAGGCTCATTCAACCCAGCCAATACCTCGCTCCCGGCCCTTTGCGCCCTGCCACGTCGGCAGGGTTCGCCAAGCGACATCGGTCGATCGACAGGCAGCCGCAACCGATGCATTCGCCAAGACCGGACCGTAGGCGCTGTAACTCGGCTATGCGCTGGTCGATACGCTTTGCCCACGCGCTCGACAGCCGCGACCAATCCCGACGTGACGGTACGCGATCGGCCGGCAGCTTAGCGAGTTCGGCGCCGATCTCCTCAAGCGTCAGCCCGATCCGTTGTGCAAAGACGATGAAGGCGATCCGCCGCAATGCGGACCGGTGGTAGCGTCGGTGTCCTGAGCCGGCGCGCTCCGATGCGATCAACCCACGCTCCTCATAGAAGCGCAGAGCTGATGAGGCAACGCCGCTGCGTCGCGACACCTCGGTGATGGTCAGCATCGGATCCATGCATAAATAAAAGCACGAAGCTCTCTTGACTTCAAGTTCACTTGAACTTGTAGCAGTTACGCGTACCCATTGAAGGAGCACCGCAATGCAGGCGAATATCGATCTTCAAGGACTTCGCGTAGGGATCACCGGCGGCACTTCCGGCCTCGGGCTGGCGCTTGTGCGGCAGCTTGCTGAGAAGGGTGCGAGCATTGCCTTCGTCGCCCGCACCGCCGCGAATGTCGAGCGCGTCGCAGCCGAGACGGGCGCGTTTGGCATTGTCGCCGACATCGGCAAGAAGGAAGATATCTATCCGATCGCGATGCAGATCAGTGCCAATCTTGGCGGGGTCGACGTCCTGATCAACAATGCATCGAACCTCGGTCCTGTGCCTCTGGCGCTTCTTGCCGACACGGAGTGCGAGGAGCTGGAGGCGGCGCTCGCTGTCAACCTTCTTGGCGTCTTCCGGCTGACGAAAGCCCTGTTCGGTGCGCTTGCCGCGTCCGCGCGCGAGGGCCGCGGCGCGCTGGTGATCAACATCTCCAGCGACGCGGCGGTCAACGCCTATCCCGGCTGGGGCGCATACGGCGCGAGCAAGGCAGCGCTTGCCCATCTGACGGCAATTTGGGACGAAGAGTCGAAATCCGATGGAATAAGGTTCCTTGCGCTCGACCCTGGCGATATGGACACCCCGCTGCACGCGTTGGCGCTCCCGGACGCCGATCCTTCGAGCTTGAAAGACCCGGAACTGGCCGCTGCCGAGATCCTCGAATCGATGATCGGGGCGTTGTCGGCTCACGCTGCGCTTACCGCTGGAGCCCAGGCGTGATCGCCGCTGATCGCCTCGATCGGCAATCGGCCAGGCTGTTCGCCGTTGGGGCGGACGGCACGATGCGCGACCTGCCGCGGGCTCACCTAGGGACGTTATTCGATCCTGGCGATCTGGTTGTCGCCAACGACGCCGCGACCTTGCCTGCCAGCCTACACGGCACGCATCTCCAATGCGGAAGGGCGATCGAGATCCGCTTAGCCGGCTGGCTGTCAGCTTCCGCTCCAGTCCGCTTCGTGGCAATTGCCTTCGGCTCTGGCGATCATCGCACCCGCACGGAAGATCGGCTGCCGCCGCCTGCGCTGTCATCAGGCGATCGTCTCCAGCTCGGCTCACTTGAAGCCAATGTCGAGCGCGTTCTCGACCATCCTCGTCTTGTCGAGCTCAGCTTCCAGGGCACCCGAGCAGCCATGTTTGCAGGACTGGCGCAGCATGGCAGGCCGATCCAATACGCGCATGTTCCCGAGCCGTTGGCACTATGGGATGTTTGGACGAGAATTGCCGCCCGGCCGGTCGCGTTCGAGGCGCCATCGGCTTCCTTCGCGCTCGACTGGCGCACACTGCAAGCTTGGCGTCGTCGCGAGATCGGTTTTGCAACACTCACGCATGCCGCGGGCATTTCTTCCACCGGCGATCCCGCACTCGACTCGCGCCTTCCCTTTGACGAGCCTTACCACATCCCTGAATGCACCGTGGGGCAGGTAGCGCGGGCGCAGCTCAGAGGCAGCCGCATCATCGCGATTGGCACCAGCGTCGTGCGCGCACTTGAAGCAGCCGCCAATCCCGATGGCAGCCTGCGTGCCGGAGATGGTATTGCGACAGGGCGCATCGGCCGTGGCACTCCGCTCCGCGTCGTCGATGCGGTTCTCACTGGTGTCCACCAGCCCGGCGAAAGCCATTTCGAGTTGTTGCGCGCCTTTGCCGACGATGGCCTGCTCGCCAGCACCTCCGCAGCTCTCACTGCATGCCGCTACCGTGCACATGAATTCGGCGATTCCATGCTGCTCAACCGGGAACCACTGCTTTATCGGCGCGATCCTTCCCTTCGGGCTAAATGATCGTCGATGATACGCTGCAGATGGCCCTTGGGGTTTATTTCGGTTATCGTCGATGCCTTCTTGAGAGTTATTCCATGGGCAGAGCAGTTGCATCGCCGCGCCCTGGCTACGTCGGCGCTGAATCGTCGCGTCAAGTCGGCTGGAACATCGATCGTCGCGTATATCCATATTTTTGGTAAGGCGCTTCAGGCGTTCGATCGAAGAAATAAGGCGGATAGGCCGTATTTCCGACGAGTTTTTGCCGCATCAACAGAGCCTGCATCAGGATCCACGCATTGGGAATACTCGCAGGGAGAGTGGAGATGGCGACGTGGCGACCCGATCCTTCCTTCTATCCATCACCGCGCATGGCGGCCAAGGCTCCAAAGGAAACGCTCGCCTATGTTGCAGCGTTCGACCCAGAGCGAAGTCGGCCGGATGCCATCGCCGTCGTCGACGTCGACCCGGCGTCTTCGAGCTATTCGCAGATCGTCGGACAGGTCGACATGCCGAACCTTGGCGACGAGCTTCACCATTTCGGCTGGAATGCCTGCTCGTCCTGTCTTTGCCCCAATGCGCCGCATCCGCATGTCGAGCGGCGGTATCTGGTGGTGCCGGGCTTGCGGTCCTCGCGTCTGCATATCATCGATACCAAGCCGGATCCGCGCAATCCCAAGATCATTCGCGTGATCGAGCCTTCGGAGATCGCCGAGAAGGCGAACTATTCGCGGTTGCACACGACCCATTGCGGACCCGATGGGATTTACATCAATGCGCTTGCCGATCGCGACGGCAAGGCGCCAGGCGGCATCTTCCTGTTGGATCACCAGAGTTTCGACGTGCTCGGGCAGTGGGAAATGGATCGTGGGCCGCAGAAGCTTGCCTATGATTTCTGGTGGCATCTCGGTCACGATACGATGATCACAAGTGAATGGGGCACGCCGGATACGTTCGAGAACGGGCTGGTTCCCGAGGTGTTGCTCGGCTCGAAATATGGCCGCCGCTTGCATTTCTGGGATCTTCACAAGCGCAAGCACCTGCAAGAAATCGATTTTGGCGAGGAGCATCAGCTCGTCTTCGAACTGCGCCCGGCTCACGATCCGACCAAGGCCTATGGTTTTGTCGGCTGTGTCATCAGCCTCAAGGACCTCTCGGCCTCGATCTGGACCTGGTATCGCGACGGAGACCGATGGGCCGTGAAGAAAGTGATCGAGATTCCAGCAGAGCCGGCGGACCCGGATTTGCTACCTCCCGTACTCAAGGGGTTCAGCGCCGTGGCGCCGCTCGTCACCGACATCGACCTATCGATGGACGACCATTTCCTCTACGTCTCGTGCTGGGGCACCGGCGACATGATCCAATATGACGTTTCCGATCCCTTCGCGCCGAAGGAAACGGGCCGAGTGCGGATCGGCTGTATCGTTTCGCGTGCGTCCCATCCGAAGGCTGTAAACGGGCCGCTGAACGGTGGGCCACAGATGGTGGAGATCAGCCGCGACGGCAAGCGGGTCTATTTCACCAATTCGCTCTATGGCGCTATCGATCCGCAATTCTACCCTGATGGCATCGACGGATGGATGGTCAAACTCGATGTCGTCGACAGTGGCGGCATCGCCTTCGACGAGAACTTTTTCGTCGACTGGCCGAAAGGCCACCGCCCGCATCAGGTCCGCCTCGAAGGCGGCGACTGTTCGTCCGATTCCTATTGTTATCCATAGGGAGGAGGGGGCGACCGTGCGGTCTTCTCAGGGCGAATGACGACCGTCTGGCCATGGCTTTCGATTGTCGGTCTCGGCGCCTTTCACGGCATTAATCCGGCGATGGGCTGGCTCTTTGCGGTCGCGCTTGGGCTTCACCGCCAGAGCCGCCGGATCGTCTGGTTGTCGCTTGTTCCAATCGCCATGGGTCATGCCATCTCCGCCGCTCTCACACTGGCGGCGGTCGTCACATTCGGCGCGGTATTAGAGCCGCACCGTTTCCGGCTCGTCGCAGCGCTGCTCATTCTCAGCGTCGCTGCCTACGGCGTGCTTTACGGGCACCGTTCCCGGGTGAGGGTCGGCATGCGCGCGGGCATGGCAGGCCTTGGCTTCTGGTCCTTCCTGATGGCGACGAGCCACGGGGTGGGCCTGATGCTGGTTCCTGCGGTCCTCAGCCTCTGCGTGGCGGATGGAGCCGCAGATCTTGCGATCGCAAGTTCACTGCCGGTCGCGCTTGCCGCCGTTGCCGTACATGGCGCGGCAATGCTGGCCGTCGTCGCCGTGGTGGGGATCGCCGCCTTCGAATGGCTCGGCCTTGCGGCACTCCGCTCTGCATGGATCAACTTCGATCGCCTCTGGACTCTGGCGCTGAGCGCTACCGGCATCGTGCTTCTCGTCCAATGAACCTGTGCTGTGACCAGGGACGGAGGCGGGGGCGCGCCTAACCTTGCGCCTTCACGTAGCTGATGTAACCGCGCACATCGGTGGCCGGCTGATCCAAGCTCGATCAGCGCTTTCAAACTGGCGCAGCGATTACAATCCTGTTTCATAACACCCATTTTCTTCCTGATCTGGAGGCGATCCCGTGGGACGGCGAGGGTTCTTCCGGGCACGATCGAGGATCTGACGTGCTTGTGGGGTTTGGAACGGCTGAAGATCCATGGGCCATCGGGTAGCGGATGAACCCCCTCAATATCGCCAGCCTCGGCCGCCAAACGCAGCGTCTTTGGCGTTATCCCGAGTAACTTCGTCGCCCCGCTCAGATTAGCCATGGCTCGACCCCGTCGATCTGCGGACGGAAGACCGTAATTTGCGATATAACCTCAGCGCGGTGACCGCTCCCGTGTCCAGCGATTGCCATTGCCGGTCGTCAGTCCGTTGCAATTGAGGACACCGGCAATCACATGATCATTGGCGATCAAGACGAGCTGTCTCACAGCGTCGACAATGTCGTCAGGGGTCGGTCAATGAATACACAAGGTCGATCAACGTCTGAGGATGCCGGCTTCCTCGGCTGCGCGAACGAAGGCGAGCTTGGCTGTTGCGCTGTCGACCTTCCCGTCGATCGCCCCGAGACAGGCTCGTCGAGCAGCGGAAAAGGACTTACCTCCTTTTGTGGGCCACGAGGTCATTAGGTACGCCATGGCGTCGCGAGTGCTGCTGACACTCCGGAAATGATCGGAGTTTTCGATCATCAATTCGATAGGCTTGTCCCACAAATCGCTGCTCATCTTGTCACCTCAGGCGTAATGACCCCAGAAGAAATACGCAGCCGACCCACCCGTTCCGTAACTTTCAGCTATCGAACTAAGGTCGGGGGTAAGTCTGCGACTAAAGGCCGAGAGGTGCGACTATGACCTTCCTCGGTCCTGACGCTGAGCGAATATCCGAAGCCCCCGGTATCATACCGCGAGAAGCCGATCGCGTCTTGCCGCAGGCGCGCCGCGTTCTTCGCATTTTCTGGTGCTAGCTCGACTTCTATCACTCGCGCCCCGTCAATCTGCCGATCTCCGGGACGCTCAAGGTTGCCATACTGACGAACTCACCGCATCAACGGTCGCCGCGCGCGCGGTAACGCTTCACTCGGCTGTGCACTCCGCAACCTGCCTCCGAGCACCACTGCCGCCGACCGCTCTTTGAACCGTCAAGGAAGAGCCAGCCGCAATTGTCCCCCTTGCACTCGCGCACAAGACGACGGTCGCTCCGGCTGATCAACAGATCGGTAGCGCTGAGCGCAAACAGGTGAAAAATATCGGACGGATCGTCAAAGGGGAATGTCCAGACGAAGTGGGCCGCCCCACTAATAGCAAAGCGTGCGTAGCATTCCTTCATAATTCGGTTTGTTCTTGCAGTTTGGTTCGGAGGATGAATGCTGTCTCGGCTGATGGCTTGTCGGCATTGGGACTTTCGAGCCCTCGGGCTCCTGGTTCGCGCACGCAGAAGAGATGACCGCGGCAACTAGCGCAATAAAACGAAGCGGCTTCATCCTCGGTTCCTTCCCATTGGCCGGCGCCAAATCTCTCAGGCGACGCGTTCGTGCGGCAAGCCAAAAGCGGACGTGCCTTCAACTCTCGTTCAAATGTGCGCTTGCACAACGCCAATGTCGATAAGGCTAGGCTCGGCACAGTTCGTCCGCAAGCGTAACGCATCTTCTATCTTCCGACGACGTTGATCGGCGAATAGTGAGGATAAAATCATGCCTGACCAAACAGGTCGAACCCCGAACTAGAAGGGGGCGTCCGTTCAGAGCGCTTACAGTGCAGCAAATCGACGACACGCGCCGATGGACGAGCTGTGCTTGAGCAACCGTCATCAACTCCAACTCTCCTTCCTGTCAGCCGAATATCCATCATGGCAAGGTCGGGTCTTTCTGATCCGGCTAAGGATATGGCCTCACTCGCTGTTGCGGCGATGCCCTCGAAGCCCGCATCGCGGAGGCGGTCTTCCAGCTCAAAGGCGATCAGAAACTCATCCTCGACAATGAGGATGCGCGCCTCCTTCCGTGCGGCCGAGGCACGCTCCTCGGCATTCGCAGGTTCGACGTTCGAGGACGAGCCCGATCCGTTCTTGGAACCTGGAGATCGGGGCACGACGCGAGCTTTCATTCTGGATGCTGATCAGGGAACCGGATCGTGCACTCAGCACCTGGCCCCGGAGTGACGGAAAACGTCCCCCGCAACTGAGGTAAATGCCGGCCGCGGAGGCGTAAACGGCGGGCATTTACGGTAACGTACTTCCGCCGCTCGCCCGCCAGTCTTAGTGTGGACGATCACCCTTGCAGGGAGGCCGTCGTCCAGATGAGCAGGCAAGGCGGCGTCGCACGGAACAATGAACGGTGCCGCGCGGCGCGGTTTATGGCGGCTCATGCTGCGGCTGCCGGCGATACGCGAGCGGTTGCAGATCCTCGCGGCGCGGTCGTCTCGTCTCGACGATCTCTTCGAAGCCTATGACGTCGCCGCCCTCGCTCTGGAACGCTTCCAGAAGGCGCATGACTGTCCCCAGGTGAGGGAATATGAAAGCGTCTGCCGTGAGATTGAAGCAGAGGCAATAGTTGGGAGCGCAGAGATGCGAGCCGCCCTTGAGCACGCGCCACTGTCGCCGAGCGCAAGCAGTTCGGCCATTGGGAGTGCGATCTCATTCAGTTTCGCACGAAGTTCGGCAAGGCCAACGTGACCTCATTGGTCGAGCAGGTCAGCCGCTTTGCTGTCCTTCTGCGCAACAACGACCGGCAGTCGAAGCCGATCATGGACGGGTTGATCGAGGTGCTCCAACCGCTGCCCCACGCTGCTCGGCGCTCCATCACCTTCGACCGAGGCACCGAGTTCAGCGAATGGCCCTATCTGCAGGCTGGCATCGGAACGCAGGTTCTGCGACCCGCAGTCGCCCTGGCAGAAAGGCACGGTCGAGAACACCAATGGTCTGGTTCGCAAATGGCTTTCGAGAGAGGTGGATCCCCTGTCGATCACCGACGTCGAGCTGAGGGACATCTGCGATCGGCTCAACTCGACACCGCGGAGGTGCTTGGGCTACCGAACCCCGGCGGGGGTCTTTCGCAAGAAACTACTCGCGCAAATCCGACGTGTCGGCTAGCTTCAAACGCCCAAGTCGCAATTCGGCATGAACTCACAATTCAAATACTTAGAGGTAGTCTAGCAGTGGCCCGCACGGCTGGGCCTGATGACATTCATCGTGGAAACGCGGCGCAATTCCGACCGGCAATAATACCGGCAAAATGATTGCTTAATTCGCTACCTAAACGGTCACCTTGGCGAGCATGGGACCAATGCTTCCTGAAAGCAACAGAGAGCTGGAAGACGTCGCGATCGAACTGACCTCGGCGGCTAATCGCTTCGCCTCGCGGCTGCATCCCCTCATGCGGGCCTCAGTTGGTGATCTCGTCCGCTCGATGAACTTAGCCTTGCCGAGCTGGCCTCAGAGGTCTCGCGGCAGTCAGGCAAGACCGTCGTTTACAACGATCTTTCCGAGGCGGCTTATCGCGATTTGCTGACGGGCGCCGGGCTACCACGCGATCTAGCGGGCCTTCTCGCGGACGCCGACGTTGCGGCGTCACGCGGTGGGCTTTTTGACGCGGAGGCGCGCTCGGCCGGCTGATTGGTCGTCCGACCACGCTCTTGCATAGCATGGTCGCCGCAGCCTTGCGAGGCTGAGCCAGCGCCGGGACGACGTTAGCTTGCTGCGAGGCGCAGATAAAAAGGTCTCGGTCGACTTCGCCGGATTGATCTCGCGGTCCGAGACGCGTAGACGGGCGGCGCCGAGCGGAACGTTCGGGTCGCGCTGTTGCAAATAAGGTGACGTCGCGGCCGAGTGAATCGATCAGCCGCATTGCGCCTTCTTAGTCACCTCATTCACAAGTCGAGAATTATTCCGGAAAAATCGCGTGCCTATGCCGATTAGCATAGGAAGTGCCTTAGGAGACCAAGGCATTTGTCCTCGTGTGAAGCCACGGGTATGCACTCGCCGCATTGCTGTTTTGCACTGCAGCATCTGGCGCTCCTCCAAAGCGGCCGATACTGATGCTGTCAACGAAGCGATGCCCGCAGAGCTTCGGGTTTCAGATGCTCCATTCCTCCTCCCAAGGGGCATCTGAGGGAACAGCGGCACTCCTCCTCCCAGTCGCTGTTCGGTTATTTTCGAAAAAGCCTGTCGCACCTCCTCCCGCGGCAGGCTTTTTCGTTTTGGCCTTGGAGGATTGACGGAAGGCAAAGCAAATCCGGACTTGTTACCAGCCGAAGACCTTGTCGGTTCGGTCCAAGGCGCCTCAAGCGTCCCGACAGTCATAATGAGCTAATCGACAAGCGGCACGGTGGCTTCGCTTGCCCAAGGGCCGTCGAGATATCTCCACAGATCGAGCCCCACGATGGTGATGTCATGGGCATGGAAATTGCCAGAGAGTTCGCGATGAAGCCTGTTCGCCTCGGTGACGGAGGCTTTGTTTTGAATTGTGATGTGCGGCCGCCACGTCTGCATGTCCTGCGAGCCCAACCAGTGGACGAAATTGCAGCGCAGGATATGGCGGATCGCGTTCAGGTCGGGACTGCCAATCACGAAAGCAACGCCGGCTCCCAAATGGCGGATGCCGCTGACGCGGGCTGAGATCGCGCGCGTCTCCTTCGCAACGGATTGAAGGCTTTCGACGATCCTATCAACATATTCGCCCGGCAGCCGGTGAAACATTGTCAGATGCGCCCGTAGGAAATTCCGCTCTGGCGGAAAATGTTTCTGGCGAAGCAGATCGAATGGAACGAGGTCATGCTCCGCAATTCGGGCCGTGAGTATCATCGGATGGCGTGTCTTCAAATTGGCGGTCCAGGCGGGTCAAGTAAGTCAAATCGGTCACAGAAGTGTCTGCTGCGCAGGAGTGTCCGATCGGCGCGTTTCCGTTTTCCCTCGCCGCCGCAGCTCCGTCTCGGCGCTGAAGCGGACATCCGTATCGCGGTCGCTCAGGAAAGCAGTGAGCGCCTCGGTGCTCAGACGATCCCAGCTCTTGCCCCGGTCTGGACCGGCCGGCACTCGTGGCAGCAGGCCGGGCCGAGAACTCCAGAGCAGAAGTTCATCCAGGGAAGCGGCATTTAGCTCGTCGCGCAGATGGTGGGCGGTGACATAGGCATCGGGCATGGCTCGATGGGCGGGAAGGCCGATCTCGTGGATCAAACCTTCCGGCCTTCGCGAATAACGGAGCATCTGGTTCGAAAACCTTTGCAGCTCCGGCCAGACACGCAATGCGCATTTCCAAGTACAGATCCAAGGAGTACCAGCGGCCAGTCTCGGCGTGCAATAGCGTTGCTCGAACGCGGCGCGGTGGGCGGCAAGGGCGACGATTGGGTGCGGTGGCCGCAAGATGCTTGGCGCTGCTTCTTTCCAGAGCGGCGCCCCAGTAACCTCCCAATCCTGGATATGATGTATTGCCATCGTGTCGGGCGAAATCGGCTTTCCGGGATTGACCAGAACCGCGCCGCGCTCCCCAGAAACTTCCCACCCGCCATCCTCGCCTTGAATGACGTCCTGCCACCCGATCTCGCAGACATCGCTCGTCCCGTTGCCAGCGGTTTCTAGGTCGATAACTCGAATACAGGGTGGGAACATTGCGGCTTTGACCCTTGATCTGCTCCAGCTTCCTCTAATCAAAAACCCAAGCCGAGCTGCGGTTGTTCCTCGTTTTCGGCCGCCTCCTTGTCATTGGTGAGCGACGACAGTGTCACGCCAAGGAGCCGGACCGGGAGCTTGAACGGATAGACACCCGCCAGCAGGGCATTGGCGGCAGCGAGAATATCGCCGACACCTGCATAAGGGAGGGCAGTTGTCCTGCTCCGCGTCGCTTGGGTGAAATCGGAGTACTTTATCTTCACAGTCACCGTCTTGCCGCTGAAGCCCTTGGCCTGGCAGTGGGACCAGACCTTTTCCGCAAGTGGCCGGAGTTCGTTTGTCGCAAGGTCAAGGTCGCTGATATCGACCGCAAATGTGTCCTCGGCGCCGACCGACTTCCGCACTCGGTCCGGCTGGACCTGCCGCTCATCGATGCCCCGTGCAATGCCATAGAAGTACGGCCCAGACTTCCCGAAATGCTCGACGAGAAACTGTAGGGACTTTGCCCTCAGATCCGCACCGGTCTCGATACCCAGGCGGAGCATCTTCTCCGCTGTGGCCGGGCCGACGCCATGGAATTTCTTGACCGCCAGCTGCTCGACGAAAGCTGGCCCGTTCTTCGGTGTGATGACTGCTTGGCCATTGGGCTTGTTGAGGTCGGACGCCATCTTGGCGAGGAACTTGTTGTAAGAGATACCGGCGGAAGCATTCAGTCCGGTGACGGCCTTGATCTTGGCACGGATTTCCAGCGCGATCTCGGTGGCGATCGACATGCCCTTGAGGTTTTCGGTGACGTCGAGATAGGCTTCGTCGAGCGACAAAGGTTCGATCAGCGGCGTGTATTCCGCAAAGATATCGCGGATCTGCTGGGAGACGGCGCGATAGACGTCGAACCTCGGCTTCACGAAAATCAGGTCAGGACACTTTCGAGCTGCGGTGACCGAGGACATGGCTGAACGCACACCAAACTCGCGGGCTTCGTAGCTTGCTGCTGCAACAACGCCCCGGGCGGCCGCTCCGCCAACAGCCAAGGGTTTGCCACGCAGTTCCGGATTGTCGCGCTGCTCGACAGACGCGTAGAAGGCATCCATATCGACATGAATGATTTTTCTGACGGTTGAGACGGCGGTGAGATCCATGGCATTTGGTGTCACTGGGGAAAACGAAACAGGAACATAGCAGCTGCCGACGGCGCATCCAAGTCCTCACCCGCATCTCCTGCATCTGCCGAGGGAAACTCGTCGCTTCTTCAGGCGTTTGATCGATAACCCTAGCGAAGTGGAGATTGACCTATGGCCGAAGACAGCACCACGACCATCACAGCAGTTTTCGAAACGCGTGTGACTGCCGACCTTGCGGTGGAACATCTCGTCCAGAAGCACGGCATTGCCCGACCGGACATCTTCGTCCAGTCGGCCTCCGCGAAGAATACCGCCGGCTCTGCTCCCTCCGGCGGGGACGCCTCTCATGATGGTAGCGCGCGCAGCGATGCTCCGCTCGAAGGAGAGATCGAAGTTTCCGTCGATATCAATTCCAGCATGATCCCCGCGGTTCAGCGGACGTTCGGTGACGTTGGCGCGATCCGGGTTTCCGGACGCTGATCTCTAGCGTTTTGAGTCGTCACCATCCGTTCCCCCCGGCCCTGCATCGGTCGCGTTCTGTCGACGCCACGTTCGCGGTCGATCCAGCGCATGAGGGGTGTTACCGCAATTCCATGGGCGACGACGGAGATCAGGCTTGTCATGAAGACCGTCGCCCACAGGCTTTCAACCTGGTCGAATTTGGCTCTCTGGGTTGCGAAGGCGAGATAGCAGATCGAGCTGAGGCCACGGATGCCGAAGACGGCGATGATCGCCTTTTCAGCTCTTTCGGTTGATGGCAGCCGAGAAGCCTGATCCAGCCGGCGAGCGCCTGTCGCGCCATGCGAAAAAATTCCCATTCCTACCACTAAATTGAATCCGTTACGGAATTCTCCGGCGGTCCACTCTCGCTCAACTTCCGCGCGCCACATGCGCATTGACTCATTTTTGCTTTGAGAACAAATACAGAACATATTCCTGCTTCTCAAGCCGAAAACGGGTTGCCGTAAAGGAGATCATGACCGCAGCCGTCGCCACTTCGAACCCCGTCCTCGACGAGTTGCGCGAGAAAATCGCCACCCTGGAAGGGGCAGGCTCGCGCAAACGCAGTGTTTTGCCGTTTGGCGTCGGCGAGATTGATGCGCAGCTGCCGGGCGGTGGCCTCACTTATGGGGCATTGCATGAGGTGGCTGGCGGCGGCAATGGCGCGATTGACGGGGCTGCTGCTGCCCTCTTCATCGGCGGCATCGCTGCCCGCACCACCGGCAAGGTGGTCTGGTGCCTGACGCGCTTCGATCTTTTCTTTCCGGCGCTTGCCCAGGTCGGGCTTCATCCGGATCGCGTCATCTTCGTCGAGTGCGACAAGGAAGAGACGGTGCTCGCAAGCTTCGAGGAGGCGCTGCGCTATGGCGGGCTTGGCGCCGTCGTTGCCGAACTGGTGCGCCTGCCGATGACAGCCTCACGCCGGCTGCAGTTGGCGGCTGAAAAGTCTGGCACGCTGGGCCTGGTGATCCGGCGCTGGCGGCGCCAGACGGATGCTTCTGACTTCGGCATGCCGACGGCGGCCGCAACGCGCTGGCGGATCTCGGTACTGCCCTCCGAGCCGCTGCCGGTTCCAGGCGTCGGCCGGGCGCGCTGGTTGGCCGAACTGATGCGGGTGAGAGCAGGAGAGGGAGGCGAATTCGTTATCGGAGCATGTGATGGCCAGGGTCGTATCTGTCTTTCTTCCGACACTGCCAACCGACCGGATCAGACGGGCCGATCCTTCGCTATCGGTTGAAACACCGCTGGTGATCGTCGCCAGAAGCGGTTCGAAGCGCTGGATTGCGGCAGCCGACCAGCCAGCAATCAAGCTCGGCCTTCGTGTCGGCATGCCGGCCGCCAAGGCGCAGGCCCTGGTCCACGGACTGATGATGATCGATGCCGATCCGGCGGCGGACTTGGCCACCCTCGAACGGCTGGCGCTCTGGGTCTTGTCGCAATATTCTCCTGTGGTCGCATTGGATTCTCCTGATGGCATCGTCATGGACACCGAAGGCGCCGACCATCTGCAGGGTGGCGAGGAGCTGATGCTCTCCGGTCTCGTCAACCGCTTCCGCGGGAGGGGTCTTTCAGCGCGAGCGGCGATCGCCGACACTTGGGGTGCGGCGCATGCGCTCGCTCGGTCCACCGGTCGAGAGACTGTTATCGCCCCGCGCGGAGCGACCGCCAAGGCTGTGAATCGTTTGCCGCTGTCGTCGCTGCGGCTGCCGGCCGAAATCGTTGCAAGTCTCAGCACTCTCGGCTTTGCCACTGTCGGCGATCTCGCCGCCACGCCGAGGGCGCCGCTGACGCTACGCTTCGGGCCGGAGGTGGGACGGCGACTCGACCAGATGTTCGGCCGCCTCGCCGAGCCGATCGATCCAATCCGCCCGGCTGATATCGTTGAGGTCCAAAAATCCTTTGCCGAACCGATCGGCGCACCGGAGACGATTGAGAAATACATCAACCGCCTGGTGCGGCAGCTCTGTCAGGCGCTCGAGAAGCGGGGACTTGGTGTGCGGCGCGTCGACCTCATCGTCCAGCGCGTCGACAATACGCTTCAGTCGCTCCGGGCAGGCACGGCCAAACCTGTCCGCGATATCGCCTGGCTCACGAAACTCTTTCGCGATCGCATCGAGAGGATCGAGCCCGGCTTCGGCATCGAGAAGCTGAGCCTGGCGGCCGTCATCGCCGAGCCGCTCGTCAAAGTGCAGTCGGCCTCCTCGCTGATCGAAGAGCAGGTGACCGACGTGACGCCGCTGATCGATGTGCTTGGCAACCGCGGCGGCCAGCGGATTTTCCGAGTCGCTCCGGTGGCAAGCGACGTCCCGGAGCGCAGTGTCCAGCGGATCGCGCCGACGGCTGACGAAATCGGCACCACCTGGCCGCTCCACTGGCCCCGGCCGGCGCGGCTTCTGGCGCATCCTGAATTGATCGAGGTGATCGCGCTTCTGCCCGATCATCCGCCGGTCTCCTTTACGTGGCGCAGCAAGCGGCGCCGGGTGAAGCGCGCAGACGGGCCGGAGCGGATTTTTGGCGAATGGTGGCAGCGCAGCTCCGAGTGGATCGCCGTTCGCGACTACTTCGTCATCGAGGATGATACCGGCGAAAGCTTCTGGATCTTTCGTTCCGGCGATGGCGTCGACGAGGACACCGGATCGCACAAATGGTTCCTGCATGGGGTGTTTGCCTGATGCGCTACGCCGAACTCCAGGTGACAACGCACTTCTCCTTCCTCCGCGGTGCAAGCTCGGCGGACGAGCTGTTCGCCACCGCCAAGCTCATGGGCCTCGAAGCCCTCGGCGTCGTCGACCGCAACAGCCTCGCCGGCATCGTCCGGGCGCTGGAGGCATCGCGCGCCACCGGACTGCGGTTGGTCGTCGGTTGCCGGCTCGATCTGGCCGATGGCATGTCGATCCTCGTCTATCCCACAGATCGCGCCGCTTATTCGCGGCTGACGCGGTTGCTGACCTTGGGCAAGGGCCGCGGCGGGAAGGCGAATTGCATCCTGCAACTCGATGATGTCGCGCTCTATGCCGAAGGGCTGATCGGCGTCCTCGTGCCTGGGATGCCGGACGACACCTGTGCCATGCAGCTCAGGAAGATGGCGGAAGTCTTTGGCGATCGTGCCTATCTCTCGCTCTGCCTGCGCCGGCGCCCCAACGATCAACTGCGGCTGCATGGCCTGTCGAACCTGGCGGTCAAGTATCGGGTGAAGACCGTCGTCACCAATGACGTGCTGTTTCATGAGCCCGGCCGGCGCCAGCTTCAGGATGTCGTCACCTGCATTCGGACCGGAACCACCATTGACGATGTCGGCTTCGAGCGCGAGCGGCATGCCGACCGCTATCTCAAGCCGCCGGAAGAAATGGCGCGCCTGTTTCCGCGTTATCCGGAGGCGCTGGCACGGACGATGGAGATCGTCGAGCGCTGCAAATTCTCGCTCGAGGAGCTCGTCTACCAGTATCCCGATGAGGCGCTGATTTCGGGCATGACCGCGCAGCAGTCGCTGGAACACTACACCTGGGAGGGCGTCAGGACGCGCTATCCCGAAGGCCTGCCTGATCATGTCGAGAAGACCATCCGCCACGAGCTCGCTCTGATCGAGACCATGAAATACGCGCCTTACTTTCTCACCGTCTTCTCGATTGTCCGCTATGCCCGGTCTCAGGGCATTCTCTGCCAGGGCCGGGGATCAGCCGCCAACTCCGCCGTTTGTTATGTGCTCGGCATCACCTCGATCGATCCCGACACCAATGATCTCCTCTTCGAGCGCTTTGTCAGCCAAGAACGCGACGAGCCGCCCGACATTGATGTCGATTTCGAGCATGAGCGGCGCGAGGAGGTCATTCAGTGGATCTACAAGACCTACGGCCACGACAAGGCGGCGCTTTGCTCCACTGTCACGCGCTATCGCGCCAAGGGCGCTATCCGCGATGTCGGCAAGGCGCTGGGCCTGCCCGAGGACCTGATCAAAGCGCTCTCCTCCGGCATCTGGTCGTGGTCGGAGGCGGTCGGAGAGCGACAGGTACGCGATCTCGGCCTCAATCCGGAGGACCGACGTCTCGCTCTGACCCTCAGGCTTGCGCAGCAGCTGATGGGCGCACCACGGCATCTCGGTCAGCATCCGGGCGGTTTCGTCCTCACCCATGACAGGCTCGATCATCTCGTCCCGATCGAACCGGCGGCGATGGTCGACCGCCAGGTGATTGAGTGGGACAAGGATGACGTCGAAGCGCTCAAAATGATGAAGGTCGACGTGCTGGCGCTCGGCATGCTGACCTGCATGGCTAAGGCCTTCGCCTTGATCCATGAGCACAAGCACCAGGATCTCGACCTTGCCACCATTCCGCAGGAGGATTCGGCGACCTATGCGATGATCCGCAAGGCCGACACGCTCGGCACCTTCCAGATCGAAAGCCGAGCGCAAATGTCTATGCTGCCGCGCATGAAGCCGAGGACCTTCTACGATCTCGTCATCCAGGTGGCGATCGTCCGCCCCGGGCCTATCCAGGGCGACATGGTCCATCCCTATCTCCGCCGGCGCGAAGGCAAGGAGAAGGTCGAGTACCCGACACCCGAACTGGAAGCGGTCCTCCACAAGACGCTGGGCGTGCCCCTGTTTCAGGAGTCGGCGATGAAGGTGGCGATGGTCTGTGCTGGGTTCACAGGTGGCGAGGCCGACCAGCTCAGGAAATCCATGGCGACCTTCAAGTTCACGGGGGGTGTCTCACGCTTCAAGGACAAGCTGGTCTCGGGGATGATCCGGAACGGCTACACGCCGGAATTCGCGGAAAGGACCTTCGGCCAGCTCGAAGGCTTCGGCTCCTATGGCTTCCCGGAAAGCCATGCCGCATCCTTCGCGCTCATCGCCTATGCCTCCAACTACGTGAAATGCCATTTCCCTGATGTCTTCTGTGCGGCGCTTCTGAACTCGCAGCCGATGGGTTTCTATGCCCCGGCCCAGATCGTCCGCGATGCCCGCGAGCATGGGGTCGAGGTCCGTCCCGTCTGCGTTAACCGCTCGCGCTGGGACTGCGCGTTGGAGCCGATCAAGGGCAGCGACCGCCATGCGGTGCGGCTCGGCATGCGGCTGGTGCGCGGGTTGGCAACAGCCGATGCGGCGCGCATCGTTGCTGCCCGCGCCGATGAACCCTTCGCATCGGTCGATGACATGTGGCGGCGATCCGGCGTGCCGGTCGCCTCGCTGGTCGAGCTCGCCGAAGCCGATGCCTTTTTGCCGTCACTGTGCCTCGAGCGCCGTGATGCGCTTTGGGCGATCAAGGCACTGCGCGACCAACCGCTGCCGCTGTTCAGCGCTGCGGCAGAACGGGAGGCACGGGCGATCGCCGAGCAGCAGGAGCCGGCAGTCGAGCTCAGGCAAATGACCGAAGGCCACAACGTCGTCGAGGATTACAGCCATACCGGCCTGACGCTCCGGCAGCATCCCTTGAGCTTCCTTCGCAGCGAACTCGCCAAACGTCGGATCGTGACCTGCGCCGAGGCCATGACGGCGCGCGACGGCCGATGGCTGATGGCGGCCGGCCTGGTGCTGGTGCGCCAGCGGCCAGGTTCGGCGAAGGGCGTGATGTTCATCACCATCGAGGACGAAACTGGTGTGGCGAATGTCGTCGTCTGGCCAAAACTCTTCGAGCGGTCCCGCCGCGTGGTGCTCGGCGCCAGCATGATGGCGATCAACGGCAGGATCCAGCGGGAAGGGGAGGTGGTTCACCTGGTCGCCCAGCAGCTCTTCGATCTCTCGGCCGATCTGTCGAGCCTTGCCGAGCGTGACGGATCGTTTCATCCGCCGACCGGCCGCGGCGACGAGTTCGCTCATGGTTCGCCCGGCAGCCCGGATTCGCGTGAAAAGGCGCCGCCCGGCGTCCGGGCGAGGGATATGTTCGTGCCGGATCTTCATATCGATACGCTGAAGATCAAGAGCCGGAATTTTCAGTGATGCTACAGGCGAACGACGGCGTCAGCGTTTCAGATCCTTTCAACTTCAAAGAGATTTATCTCGACCATGCAAAGTTCCACCCATCAATGGGGCCATGGCCGCGTGCTTGCGAGCTTTGCCCGCCCAAGCCCTGTAGCAGCGGCGCACCCAGCCTTTTGATCTCGAGACTTGGATAGACGCACTCCTCCAACAGTTGACGAACGGTGACCCTTATCGGCGCAAAACCGGAACCCACGTTGACCTTTGAAATCCATTCCGCAGCAGAAAACCTGAACAGCGTTATGTGGGCGATCTGGGGCGGTCTCGGACGCCAATCTTCGAAGCAGAGGGCATGTGAAATGGCCGAACGCAGCTTGCGCAGTTCTGGCGGCTCCTGCGCCTTTACGAAGACAGCAGCAGCTGAAGTCTCGATCTCGCTGAATTCAAGATCAATCGGCGGCGTCTTCTCAGCAATCTGATTCACGATTTCCGTCCATTGGTCTCCTGTCGACTTCCAGATCTCATGGTTTGGAACTGCAAATTGGGCCGCCGCGTCAATCAAGGTGGCGACCGTCATGTGCAGGCTTGTGAGGGGGACGCGCAGAAGCGGCGCATCGCTATTTCGTTCGATGCGATCCTGCAAGTCGCAGAGCTCTGATAGAAGCGTGGAGTCAAGAAAATACTGTAAGTGAAAAGCGCAACACTGCCTCAGCCATAGAATGTAAATCTTCGTTCGGATCACAACGGGCTCTCCATATGATGACTTTTGTCCACCGCCGGCCTTATCCGACACGCAGGACATCTCAAACCGCCTGCTTTTCCATGCGACGCAGTAGGCCTTGCAATTCAGGCTCCTTGACGAGAGACGCAGCCTCGGCGGGTCGCATCCAGGCGAGTGTACGATTTTTGCACCCTGGAAAACGCTTCTTGGTCTCGCGCGCTTCAAGCATATGAACCTCAGCAAAGGCGGGAACCTGCTGTCCATCTGCGAGCGACTTGATATAGACAAAGTGGCCAAAGATCCGCTTCTTTGCCCGTCCTTTCACACCAGCTTCTTCCCAGGCTTCTCTTTCGGCCACTTCGTGGGGGCCAGCCCCTCAATTGGCCAACCTTTGGGAATCGTCCAGCGCCCAGTCTCACGGGTTGTGATCAGGAGAACTTCGACGCTGTCGCGCGCGATTGGGCGAAAACAGAGAGCACCATACTGCTGTGCGGACCCGCCATCGAGGATCGTCTTTGTATGGTCAGCCAACCGGTTTAATTGAGTGACCTTTTTCATTTTCAGAAGTTGGGGCGTAATACGATTCCTGACAAGCTGGCGTAGAACGCAATTCACGCCGGAAACAGCAGTTCCACGATCGTTCCCTTACCCGGCGCCGAGGCAATGCGCGCGTCGCCGCCGCTCTGGCGGACGAAGCCATAGACCATGGCCAGGCCGAGACCTGCGCCGCCTTCGGCATCGCGGGTGGTGAAATAGGGCTCGAACGCCTTATCGATTGCCTCGGCCGACATGCCGATACCGTCGTCGGTCACGCTGACGGTCACCCCGGCCTCGTTGCGGGCGCAACGGATGAGGATCGTTCCGCCCGCTGGCATGGCCGCGGCGGCGTTGAGGCAGAGGTTGAGGACCGATTGCTCGAAGAGCGCTGTATCGATGAGGACGGTGGGCAGGTCGTCGGCTATGTCGAAGGCAAGCCGGCATTTTTCGCCGATGGCGATTTCAAGCACGTCGGCCATGCCGCGCAGCACGGCGACGATCTCCACTGGACCCGGATGGATCGGCTGCTGGCTGCCGATGGAAAGCATGCTCCCGGCCAGCGACCTGCCGCGGTCGGCAGCCTTGCGAATGCGGGCGAGGTGTCGCTTTTGCCGGTCATTGAAGCCGGTTTCGCGCTCCAGCAGCCCAAGGCTGCCGGTGATGATGCCGATCATGTTGCCGACTTCGTGACTCACCTGGTGGGTCATGCGCATGATGCCATCGAGCCGCTGGATCTTTGCTGCCTCCGCCTCCTGCCGGTCCATGTCGGTGATATCGCGCGCCAGCAGCACGATGCCGCCGTCGGGTTGACGCGATAGCGACACCTCAGTCACCCGGCCGGCGTCGGAGCGGTGGCGCAGCACCGACCGGTCGGAGAGCAGGCCGGCGTCGTTTTCGGCCGGCAGAAGTGCCGGATCGATCTCCGGCAGCGGTGTCACGAAACTGCGGAGCGGCAATTTCCTGGCCGAACCAGACCAGCCGACCAGCTCGATGACACGGCGGTTCATGGTGATCGGCCGGCCGCGCGCATCGAACAGCGCGATGCCCTCATTCATGCTGCGGAAGGTGGAGCGGATGGTGCGGGCGGCGGCCTCCGCCGTGCGCCGCAGCCGCGTCACGCGCTCGACGCTCTCGCGGAACGCACGGAAGGCTTCGAGCAGGCGCACCAATTCGGTTTCCGTCCCGTCGTAGCGCGGCGCATCGACATCCTTGCGCCCTTCTGCCAGTGCGTTCATGCCGTTCGAAAGTGCAACGATGCCGCGTGAGACGCGCATGACGGAGCGGATCGAGATCACGGCCATTGCCAGCACCAGCAGCGAGGCGACGGCGACGATGACCAGGATGCGGCTCAAGGCGTCGGAAGTCGAGACGAGGTCGTCGCTGAGGCTGCGGGCAACGGCCTCGCTTTGGGTTTCCGTTGCATGCGACAGATCGCGCGAGACCGTATGCAGGCGCGAGACGGCGGCGCGGATGGCAAACATTTCGAGGAGATAGCGCGTCTGTGCCTCGAACACCCGTTCGTAGGGCGCAAGCTCGGCGGCGGCTATCCGGATGTCCGGCGCGGCGGGTTCGAGGCGCGGAGCGGTTTCGGAGACGTAGCGCCGGCGCAATTCACCGAGCTGGAAAAGGCTGTCCGAATTGGAGGCGGATTGCACGACGGCGTTCAGCCGGCTGCGGAAGTCGGCATCCGCAATGCCGCTGCCGGTTGCGATCTCGCCGAGCGCTGCCGCAGCCTCCGCCTTATGCTGCTGGGCGGATTCTGCGTCGCCTGCAAGCGCCGTCGTCTGCGTGCGGATCGTTTCCAGCAGCTCGACGATACGGCTGCTCGCAAAACCCTTCACGGCAGCCCCGTCGTTTTCAGGTTGCATGGCGCGCAGCAATGCATCGACCTGCACGACGACCGAGCGGCTTTCGCTGGACACTCGATAGGGCGAGGTCGCATTCATCAGGAAGGGTGCGCTGGAGACGAGATCGGAAACCTGCCGCGAGACCAGCGAAGCCTTGGCAAGGCTCGAAAACGCCTGCAAGCCATAGGCGGCCATCTCCTGGCGAGCCCGCTGCAAGCCGTAGATGGCGATCGTCGCCAGGCTGAAGACGAGCACGCAGATGAAGGCGATGGCGAAGGGCAGGCGAAAGGCGATGGACGAGAGGAAGGGACGGCTGATCACGATACGATCTCGCCATCGTCGGTGTCGAGAACATAGCCCTTGCCGCGGCGCGTCTTGATATGGCGCGGCAGGTCAGGATTGCGCTCGATCTTGCGACGCAGACGCAGCACGAGCACGTCGACATTACGGTCGATGTAGCGCTCGCTTTCCGCGCCCAAACGGTCGAGGATCTGTGCGCGGCTGACGGGTGCGTTCGGCGTTTCTGCGAGGATTTCGAGCAGCGCGAATTCGGCGTTCGTCAGCGACTTGGCGGGGTCGGTGCGGCAGACTGCGCGGCGGCTCTTGAGATCCACCGACCAGTCGCCGAGCTTCAGGGATGCGGGCTCGTGCTCTCGCTCGTTTTCCCGCTCCGGCTTCAGCGAGGGGATGGTCCGGCGCAGCACGGCCTTGATACGCGCCGTCAATTCGATCGGCTCGAAGGGTTTGACGACATAGTCGTCGGCCGCCGTTTCGAGGCCGAGCACCCGGTCCGCGGCGCTGCCGGCAGCCGTCACCATGACGATGCCGATATTGGTCTGCGCCCGCAGGCGCTGCGCGAAGGTACGGCCGGAGGTGCCGGGCAGATTGTGGTCGACGAGCACGAGATGCACCTTTCGCGCGAAAGCACGATCGCCGCTTCCTCCGCCGACGGCGCGGTGAGCGGCGTCCAGCCCTCCGCCTCCACGAGGTCGGAGATAAGCTCCGCCATGTCCGGATCGTCCTCGACGATCAGAATGCTGATCCTCTCATTCAACACATGCACGTCCTCCCGCATCCATTATAGGCAGGGCTCTCACGATCTTCAAAGCGGGCTCGTGTTATGCGCTTTGTCACATTTGTAACCTTTGTCATTTTTGAGGGGTTCGCCGCCGGCAAAGCTGTAAAAACCGTAACCATTCTTCGATTGCGCAACGCGGCAGATCTGACATCCTTATTGCGGAGATTGGGACGCAAGGTCCAATGGGAGGAAATCGTGAGAGGCATCACCGCTTTCAGCGCGGTCGCGGCTTTGTGGCTGGCGAGCACCGGCACCGGCACGGCTGCCCCGTCGCTCACCGTTTTGTGCGGTGTGGACGAGATGTGGTGCGCCGCGATGAAGACGGCCTATGAGGCAAAAAGCGGGCACAAAATCTCGGTAACCCGCAAGAGCACCGGCGATATCCTCAATCAGATCCGCGCGGAAAAAGCTGCGCCGACCGTCGATGTCTGGTGGGGCGGCACGGGCGACACCCATCTGCAGGCCGGCTCTGAAAATCTTCTCGAAGCCTACCAGCCGGCCCATGAGCGCGACATGCTGCCCTGGGCGCAGAATTTCTTCGCCATGTCCGGCGGCCGCTCGGCCGGAATCTACGCCGGGGCGCTCGGCTTTGCCTACAATGCCGATCTGCTGCGCGAGCTGAAGTTGCCGGCGCCGACTTGCTGGAAGGACCTGACGGATACCGCCTATCGCGGCCGCATCCAGAGCGGCAATCCGAATTCGTCCGGCACCGCCTTCACCACGCTTGCGACGCTGGTGCAGCTCTTCGGCGAGGATGAGGCGTTTCGTTATCTCGCCGCGCTCAACCGCAATATCGAGCACTACACCCCTTCCGGAGCTGCGCCTATCAAGGCGGCGGCGCGCGGAGAAACGCTCATCGGCATTTCCTTCATGCATGATGCCGTCACGCAGAAGCAGGCGGGCTTTCCCCTCGTGATCGTCGCACCCTGCGAAGGCACCGGCTACGAGATCGGCGCTGTGAGTATCGTCAAAGGTGCGAAGAACATCGAGGAAGCAAAGCGCTTCGTCGATTTCGCGTTGAGCCCCGAAGGGCAGGGGACCGGAGCGGCGTCCGGCCAGAACCAGGTGCCATCAAACGCGAAATCCAGTCTGCCGCTCGCAGCACCTGACATTTCGATGATCAAGATGGTGGACTATGACTTCGCCACCTTCGGCTCGCCGGAAGAACGAAGTCGACTGCTCCGCAGGTTCGATGCGGAAATCGCCGCGACGAACTGAACAAGCCCTTTAGACAAACAGCAATCCGAAATCGTGAACGCGCTGCCGCGGGCGGGCCGAAGGCCCCGCTGTGTCTCGTTCATGGGAAAATCTAACCCAGGCAACAGGAGGATGCCCGCATGAAAATCAACACCCTTTCCCTCATGCTCTTCGCCGGCACGGCGCTCGGGGCACTACCGGCGCAGGCCGCTGGCGAACTCAACCTCATCTGCTCGGCCGACGTCGTCATCTGCGAGCAGATGAAGGGTGATTTCGAGAAGGCGCATAGCGACATCAAGGTGAATATGGTTCGCCTCTCGTCCGGCGAGACCTATGCCAAGGTTCGCGCCGAGGCACGCAACCCGAAGACCGACATCTGGTGGGCCGGCACGGGCGACCCGCATCTTCAGGCGGCATCGGAAAATCTGACTCTGGAATACAAATCGCCAAAGCTCGATGAACTCAACGATTGGGCGAAGAAGCAGGCCGAAAGCTCCGGCTACAAGACGGTCGGCGTCTATGCCGGCGCGCTCGGCTGGGGCTACAACACGGAAATCTTCAAAACCAAGGGCTACAAGGAGCCTGTCTGCTGGGCCGACCTTCTGGCGCCGGAATTGAAGGGCGAAATCCAGATCGCCAATCCGAATTCTTCCGGCACCGCCTATACGGCGCTCGCCTCGCTCGTGCAGATCATGGGTGAGGACGAGGCCTTCGACTACCTGAAGAAGCTGAACGGCAACATCTCGCAATACACCAAGTCCGGCTCGGCACCCGTCAAGGCGGCTGCACGCGGCGAGACGGCGCTCGGCATCGTCTTCGTGCATGACGCAGTGGCGCAGACGGCGGAAGGTTTCCCGATCAAATCGATCACGCCCTGTGAAGGCACCGGCTATGAGATCGGCTCCATGTCGATCATCAAGGGCGCGCGCAACCTCGACAATGCGAAGATCTGGTACGACTGGGCGCTGACGGCGGAGGTCCAGTCGCGCATGAAGGACGCCAAGTCCTTCCAGCTGCCTTCCAACAAGAGCGCGACCATTCCGAAGGAGGCGCCGCGCTTCGAGCATATCAAGCTGATCGACTACGACTTCAAGACCTATGGCGACCCGGCAAAGCGCAAGGCACTGTTGGAACGGTGGGATCGCGAAATCGGCGCCGCCGCCAACTGATGTCCTGACAGGCGGCGCCTGCCTCCACAGGCGCCGCCCTCCTACACTCAAAAACAGCGAGGTCAGCCATGAGACATGGCAATCGCAGGCTGGACGTGGTCCTGCTCCTGGGCGTGGTCGCATTGACCCTGTTGCCCTGGTATCGGATCGAGAACGGCTTCTTCGGGCTCGGTTGGCTGGCCGGTTTTCCCATTTCCACGGAGGCCGCCCCCGGTCTCGTACAGATATTCGCGCATGGCCGACTGTGGCTTGCCGCTGCGCTCGTGCTCCTTCTCCTGGCGGTCGCGGCTCGCGGCATGGCGGATCCGATGCGCCGCGGTTCTGTGCTCGCCTGGACCGGCGCGATCGGCGTCCTGTTCCTCTCGCTCCAGGGCCTCGCCATCGGCTTTTCCGGCTGGAACTGGTCGGTGAGCGACACGCTCTTCGGCACACTTTCGAACGGCCAGCCCGCCATGGGGGCGGGTGCGGTCCTCTCTTTCATCACCTTCGTGCTGCTCTTCGCCTTCGGCCTTGCCGAGCGCGGCGTGATGAGGGGCGATGCCTTCGTGGTCAGCGCAATCGCCCTGCTGGTCTTCCTCGTCGCCGTCTTCGTCTTCTACCCGATTGGCAGCATGTTCGTCGGTTCGGTGCAGGATTTCGACGGGTCGTTCAATGCGGATAACTTCATCCGCAACATCCAGGATCCGAGCATCTGGAGCCTCAACTGTGTCATCGGCACCGGCCGCTGCGGCGTCGCCTGGCGCACACTGTGGCTCGCCATCATGACCGGCCTCGGCTCGACCCTGCTCGGCCTTGCCTTCGCGCTCGTCGCCACCCGCACGCGCTTTCCCTTCAAGAAAGGCCTGCGGCTGCTGACGATCTTGCCGATCATTACGCCGCCTTTCGTCATCGGCCTGGCGCTCACCTTGCTCTTCGGCCGCGCAGGCGTCGTGACGCAGGGGCTGTCGGAACTGTTCGGCCTAGAGCCCGGCCGCTGGCTCTACGGCCTTACCGGCATCTGGATTGCGCAGGTGCTGTCCTTCACGCCGATCTCCTTCCTTGTGCTGATCGGAGTCGTCGAAGGTGTCAGCCCGTCGATGGAGGAGGCCTCCACGACGCTGCGCGCCGACCGTTGGCGCACCTTCCGGCGGGTGTCGCTGCCGCTGATGAAGCCCGGCCTCGCCAATGCCTACCTCATCGGCTTCATCGAAAGCATGGCCGACTTCGGCAACCCGCTGGTGCTCGGCGGCAGCCATGGCGTGCTCTCGACGGAAATCTTCTTCGCCGTCGTCGGCTCGCAGAATGATCCCTCGCGCGCTGCCGTGCTCGCCATGGTGCTGCTTGCCTTCACGCTCTCCGCTTTCCTCGCCCAGCGCGTCTGGCTGTCAGGCAAGAACTTTGCCACCGTCACCGGCAAGGGCGACAGCGGATCGCATATCGCCTTGCCGCGCGGGCTGTCGATCGGCGTTCACGCCGTCGTCATCCCGTGGATCCTCTTCACGCTCGTCATCTACGGCATGATCCTGATCGGCGGCTTCGTGAAGACATGGGGCCTCGACAATTCGCTGACGCTCGACCACTACGCCAAGGCCTTTTCGATCAGCTTCGAAAACGGGGTTGCCTGGACGGGTGTCGCCTGGAACTCGTTCTGGACAACGATGGAGATCGCGCTGGTCTCCGCCCCGCTGACAGCCGCCGTCGGTCTGCTGACAGCCTACATCATCGTGCGTCAGAAATTCGCCGGCAAGAATGCCTTCGAATTCGCCCTGATGATGAGTTTTGCCATTCCCGGCACGGTCATCGGCGTCAGCTACATCATTGCCTTCAACCTGCCGCCGCTCGAAATGACTGGCTCGGCGCTGATCCTGATCGCCTGCTTCGTCTTCCGCAACATGCCGGTCGGCGTGCGCGGCGGCATCGCGGCGATGAGCCAGCTCGACAAGAGCCTGGATGAGGCCTCCCTGACGTTGCGGGCCAACAGTTTCCGTACGATGCGTAAGGTTATCCTGCCGCTCCTGCGTCCTGCCATCACTGCCGCGCTCGTCTATTCCTTCGTGCGTGCCATCACCTCCATCAGCGCCGTCATCTTCCTCGTCAGCGCCGAATACAACATGGCGACCTCCTACATCGTCGGCCTGGTCGAGAATGGCGAATACGGCGTGGCGATCGCCTATTCCTCCATGCTGATTGTGGTGATGATCACCGTCATCGCCGGCTTCCAGCTCATCGTGGGCGAGCGGCGCCTGCGCCGTGAAAACCGCGTCGCCGGCCTCGCCACCTCCGCTTCCTCTCGTCAGGAGAAAATCGCATGATCAACCAGAAAGCCGGTTCCGTCGTCTTCCAGAACGTGCGCAAGACGTTCGGCGCCTTCACCGCCATTGCCGACCTGTCACTGACCATCGAGCCCGGCACGCTCGTCACCCTGCTTGGCCCTTCCGGCTGCGGCAAGACGACGACGCTGCGCATGCTTGCCGGCCTCGAACATCCTTCCGCCGGAAAAATCCTGATCGGCGGCAAGGACGTCACCATGCTGCCGGCCAATGAGCGCGATGTCTCGATGGTGTTCCAGTCCTATGCGCTTTTTCCGCATATGAATGCGCGCGACAACGTCGCCTATGGCTTGGAATCCTCCGGCCTCAGCCGCAAGGAAGCACGCGAGAAGGCGGAGGAGGGGCTGGCGCTCGTCGGTCTTGCCGGCATGGGCCACCGCCTCCCCGCCGAACTCTCCGGCGGCCAGCAGCAGCGCGTCGCCGTCGCCCGCGCGCTGGTGCTGGAGCCGCAGGTGCTGCTGCTCGATGAGCCGCTCTCAAATCTCGATGCACGCCTGCGCCGCAAGGTGCGCACGGATATCCGCCAACTCCAGCAGCGCCTGGGCTTCACGGCCGTCTATGTCACGCACGATCAGGACGAAGCGCTTGCCGTGTCCGACCGCATTATCGTCATGAAGGATGGCGAAATCGCCCAGTCCGGCGCCCCGCGCGATCTCTATGAAGCGCCGGCTTCCGCCTTCATCGCCGATTTCATGGGGGAGGCGAACGTCATCCCCTGCGAGGTGGTCGGCATCTATGGCGCCGACGCTGAAATCCGCATCGGTGGTTTCAAGCACCGCGTGCCTGCCGGTCGGGCGACGCCGGGTGCGGCAAGCCTTGCCGTTCGTCCCGGCGCCATCGCGCTTTCCGAGGGACGTGGGCAAGGGCTTGCCGGCCGTATCCTGCATTCGGCCTATCTTGGAGATCATGTCGAGTACGAGGTCGAAACCGACGTCGGCAGGCTCTTCATCGTCGACCACGCCGTCGACCGCATCCTGCCGGCCGCCTCCGACGCGACGCTCGGCTTTCGAAGCCGCGGCATCGCCCTTATCAGCGGGTGAGCCTCTAATATCCGAACATTCGGTCGGTGCGGGCCGCTCAATTCCCGCACCGACGACACCCATTGAAAGGGGTACCAGCATTATGTTGCAAGAGACCGAACTTGAGACACGCTTCGCTTTCGCCAAAGCGATGGCACAGGAGGCGGGCGCCATGGCGCTCGACTATTTCAACCGGCGCGAAACGCTCGTGATCGAAACGAAGCGGGATCTGCAGGATGTCGTGTCAATTGCCGACCGTAACGTCGAGACGTTCATCCGCAGGCGCGTAGCGGAAGCTTTTGGGGCAGACGGATTTCTCGGCGAGGAATACGGGTATCAGGAAGGGCAGTCGGGATTGACATGGGTAGTCGATCCGATCGACGGAACGGCGCCCTTCGTCAATGGCATGCCGACGTGGTGTGTGTCGATTGCGGTTCTGCACCGCGGTGTACCGGTGATCGGCGTCATCCATGTTCCATGCGCTGATGAACTTTACGCAGCGGCAGCGGGCATGGGTGCGAGCCTGAACGGAAAGAATCTCAGCCTCGACCCGTCGAGGACTTTGCAGAATGCGATGACGGGCATCGGCTGCAATACCTATGTCACCCCGGAACGGGTAGGCGCGATTGTCGCCGCCGTGCTTGGCAAGGGTGGGAATTTTATCCGCAATGGCTCCGGTGCCCTGATGCTCGCCTATGTGGCCGCTGGCCGGCTTGTTGGCTATTACGAGCCTCATATGCGTGCCTGGGATTGCATGGCCGGCTATTGCCTCGTCAGGGAGGCAGGTGGAACTCATCTAACCTTCCCGACTGAAGGCGAAGCTTTGCTACAGGGCCATCCGGTGCTGGCGAGCAATCAGACAGTCTATGCTGATTTGCTGGCAATCCATACCGGCTGAACATCCCAGCCCACATCGGGGGTCGAGGCTCCGGCGATTGCGCTCCCATTCAGACGTATTTCTCGGAGACCTTTGATTTTCACCAGAACGGAGCCGATCGCCAAAATATCTGTGTGAATGCCGGTTGCCGAACGTCCTTTATGTCACCGGGAGCGAAAATAGCTGGGTGAATAGTTCGAATACGTTCAACTGCGAGGGGGAACGGGAGTTCAATCGCCTCCATACGTTCGTCGCGAACAGACAAACACCAATGGAGGCGGCAAGTATTAAGCAGAGGCTGCCGGCGTTCACTAGGGACGAGGCAATTCATTCGTCTTATCGGCCGGGATCGCAGAGAATGTCCAATATTCGACGCGGCCCTCGGTCTCATCGAAATAGTCTGCCACCTGGACGGCGATTGCTTCTCCCTTGTCATCACGGATGTTCCGGAGGGTCGGAGGCAGGAAAACATGGATGAAGGATGGAGAACTGCAGAAATTCGCCCGGTTGAGCACGCGGCCGATTTCGGGGTGCACTTCAAAATCCACTAGAGCAACTCAAAACTGGATAAGACCTGGGGCAAGGTCAGCGGATCGTCGAACTCCTCAGACCGGCCAAACTTCGCCCAGCCGCCTGACCGAGTATTCGTCCGGCCAACACACGGCGGCTTCCCATGCGGCGGACGCTTGTGTGGCGATGTCATAGGCGCGGTCGTCGAGACCGGCGGCATTGCCGGGCAGCACCAGGTCGAGGTCGGGAGCGTCGACATGTGACTCGTCCCAGTCGATCAACGCGACCCGGTCGGCGGTCATGCGGACGTTGGCAGCACTGTTGGGGTTGCCGTGGACAACGCATGTCTGAGGTCCGACGAGCCGCGCCCACGCGGCTCGACATCGCATAACGCCCTCGGGCGGCATCGCGGCAAGGTCGATCCTCGTTCCGGTTTGGGCGTGAAGGAGGTCGGTCGATGATCGCCAGCCCGGGCGCTGCGGCCAGCCCTGCGTCAACCGATGCAGCTCGCGGAGCGTATCAGCCATGCGACGCCAGTCGGATTCCGTTTCGGGCGGTCCGCGCTCGATGTATCTCATCACCACCAGACCGTCCACGAACAGCCGGCCGTCAGTCGTCGGGATCGGCACTGGAACGTGCATGCCTTCACGGTCGGGGTGTTTGATCAGCTCGGTTTCCCATGCGAGATCGGCGTCGGTTCTGCGTCCGAGACGACCGACGGCGACCTTCCCGTTGACGCGAACGCTCCACACGTCGTTGGCAACGCCGCCCGTCAGCCGTTCGATGCGAACCGCGTCTTCACCCCATTGCCTGAGTGCGTCCCATCCCATTGGCGATATCATTGGCTGACGTTCTTTGAATCAGTGGAAGCAGTAAGCTGCCATTTCGTCGTCGGCCACCGCTGCTGGGTGTGACCTAATCCCCGCATGCTCGGCGGCTTCGTTCGTCCACCCGGAGAACATGGATCGATCTGGGAAGCGCCCGAGCTTGACGACATCCACGACCTTCAGGTTGGGGTTGGTTGGTGTCCGCGGGTGGCAACTGACCCCTGTCGAGGGCATTAACCTCCGGCCCTGTTCAGAGCACGCCTGATGGCAACAAGGAACAGGTCGACGTCTCCGGATTGGCAGATGAGCGGCGGGCGCACTTTGAGTGTATCTTCATTGGCTCCTGTCGTGCTGATGAGCACGCCATCATCCCGCATTGCATTGACCAGATCCAGAGCCATTGCGCGCCTATCCAGCGTCGGCATCTCCGCGGGTCCGATGTCGATGCCGAAGAATAGACCTGCGTTGCGGATGGCGCGAATGCCATCGTGCTTCCTTGCTAACTCCTCCAGCCCGACTCTGAGCTGCTCGCTCATGGCAAGAGCGTTTTGAGGAATTTGGTCACGCTGCAAGATCGTTAGCACGGCGTCTGCAGTCGCAATCCCAACCGTATTACCGGCAAAGGTGTTCGAGTAGCGAGCGGTGGCGCCAAACCGCTCCATGGGCGCTTTGCGACCAACGACCGCCCCAATCGGAAAGCCGTTACCCATTGGTTTGCCGAGAGTTACAAGGTCGGGTACGATTCCGTGCCGTTCAAAGCCCCACATATGAGCACCAGTTCGTCCGAAACCCGGCTGAACTTCGTCGGCGATGACGAGGCCGCCCGCGTCCCACACCGCCGCAACTCCGCCCGCAATGAAACCGGGCGGATCTACCCACACCCCGTCACTTGAAAAGATGCTGTCGATGAGCAGGGCGGCAACGCCTATGCCGCGACGGGTCAGATCCGCTATTGCTGAACGCACCTGAGCCTCGAAAAAGTCGGCGGCTTGCGTTTCTGGTATACCTGCCGGGCCGGGGAGAGAAACCATCCGCACGAATGGGCTGAGCCTGACGGCGTCTCCCAAGTTCGGCGAAACCGCAGCCACAGCCGCGCTCGTGCCGTGATACGCATGCGAGGAGACGATCACCCCCTCGCCGCCACTTACGAGACGCGCGATCCGTAGGGCAAGATCGTTGGATTCACTGCCCGTGCATGTGAAGACCACGCGGTCGAGCTCGTCTGGGAACGTATCAACCAGCCGCTCGGCATAGTCGACAAGTCTTGGCTCGAGATAGCGCGTGTTGGCGCTGATACGCGCCGCCTGTTCTGCCATTGCCGCATTCACCTCCGGGTGGCAATGACCGAGGGAGGGAACATTGTTGTAGAAGTCGAGATAAGCCTCGCCGTCCGGATCATAAAGCCACATGCCTTCACCGCGAACGAAATGCACGGGCCGTCTATATTGCAGTCGATAAGATGCTCCGAGAACTGCGTCACGGCGGGCAATGAGTTCGGCTTCGCGCGCTGGGAGGTCGGACTCACCTGGTCTGAAGCGATTGGGCATAAGGTCTGTGGACATGTTCTCCGCCTGTCTAAGGTTTCGGTGAAGGCTTTGACGCTGCCGAGAGGACTGCCGCCTCGCCTGATGCAGTGGAAAGAGGCGCCAGGATAGACAGGCCGCGCTCGGCACGAGCGACGTTCTTTTTGATGTACTCCGCGTCGGCCGGAAAGAGATAGGAGCGCCAGTAATTGACTAATATCAGTGCGCTTTGTCGTGCCCGCATCAGTCCGACCAGCAGCTTTGCTTCGAGAGCAGAAAGTGGAACGACCGCCGCATAGCCTGCAATGAGGTGCTCGGCTCCGCCTAAAGGAAGAGTTGGATCCGTCACGACGTGACTTGCCGCGATCGCCAGATCTTGGATCCTTGGGCTCCAGCTGCCATCGCCAAAATCGATGAAACCCAAGCCATCGCTGGTAACGATTGTGTTGAACGGGCTGGGATCGTTATGAGTAACTTGCCAATCCAAATTCTGGATCTGCGGCTCGATGATCCGCATGTATTCCGCCATCGCTGCCCCAACGCTTTCAGCTACGCTTCCAGCCGGTAGGTATCCCTCTAGTTCCATCAATCGCGACCAGCACCCGATATGCCAGAGAATGGGGCGTTTGGCCGAGGGTAGGTTGACTTGCCCAAGCGCCATGTCCAGCCGGCCAAGAGCGCTTCCGGTACGAAAGAGGAGATCAGGTGTTGGCGTCTCTTTGTGCAAAGAAATGCCCTCGATACGGGTCTGCAGGTAACCGCTAATACCCTCTTCCTCAAACATCAATGCGCCGCCACTCGTGCGAATAAGTGTGGGTGCGACAAATCCCGCGCTATTCTGTAATGCCGCCAAGGCAGCGCTTTGGAAACGGAAGCTGTCGATCGCCTCACGTCGTGCCGACGTCTTCAGGATCAATCGGCGACCGTCAAGCAGAGAGACCTCAGCAGTGCGTTCGACCTCAGACGACAAGACCGCGATCGATCCTTCCAACCCGTAGTGCCGCTTTAGCAGTGTTGCCGAAATGTCGGGTTCCGACAGGTCTGGCGGCGTGGAGAGAATCGCGGCTGCGGCGCGAAAAAAAGCCTCTGTCGATGCTGCAGCATGCGGTGGTTGACGGAAGGCCGCAGCCGCGGGGCTGCTGAGCCGGCCGAAGTCCCGATCGGCATCAAAACCACGATCGCCCAATTCGAAGATCCTCGCCGTTTATGGTGCTTTTCGTGCGGCCGAGCTAGAAGCTCTGACCTAGTGTGACTAGATCAGAGCAGGCACTCTAGCACCGCCAACTGGCTCGCGGGTCTTTCGATTCGTGAACCGCGGTCGCCTAATTCAAGTTAGAGTCCGAAAACGCCGGGCAGCTGCGAAATATCGCGAATCTCGGTGTATTCATAATAGGGGTTGGCTGGCTCATGGCCACGATTGACCCACACCTTGCTCTTGATACCCAGATCATAGGCGGACATGAGGTCGTGACGGAAAGACGACGAGACGTGCGTTATGTCCTCCGGTCCGCATCCGAGCATGTCAAACATATATTCAAACGCCTTGAGGTGCGGCTTGTAGGCTCCTGCCTCCTCGGCAGTGTAGACAGCATGAAACGGCGCGCCGAGCTTTGCCACGTTCGACGGGATCTGGGCCACCATGGAATTTGTCAGAATGACAAGGGGGATTTCCTTGGCGAGCTTAGCTAGTCCTTCGGGCACATCCGGATGCGGTCCCCATGTCGGTACGCGGTTGTAGATGGTTTCGGCGTCTTCGGGCCGGAAGTGAACCTTATTACGGCGGCACGTGCGCTCCAAGGCGTTGTGGACAACGTCGGCGTAAGGTTTCCAATCCTGCATTACCTCATCAATGCGGTACGCCTGGAAGTTCTTGATGAATTCGTTCATGCGCGGCCCGTCCAGGAGATGACCGAACAGATCCCGAGCGGCTTCCGCCATCTGAAAGTTGATCAACGTACCATGGCAGTCGAATGTTACGTATTTAGGCCTGAAGCGATCCATGTCCTTGGCTCCTGTGAACTGTACGGCATGGACGAAGCATAGTTGCAGTCGTTTGGCAGAATGTGCCGGAATGTTTCATCTTTCAGCAGAAGTCTCTTCGGTCGCAGCAAATCCCGCACAACCTTCCGCTGGCGGCGGGTCTCGCATTTGGTTGTGTCCTGAGTTGAGTTGCTCCAGCGAATGCAGCGGTTCGCGAGGCCGCGTTGTGTTGGAACAATTGCGTCTGCCTTTAACGGCAACTGACGAGACGGAACTAGCTGGAATACTGAAAAGGCGCCATTTCGAGCGTCGGCAGTCGAAGCGAGAGCGATCCAAGAGCTGGCATTCCGAGGCTCCTTTGCACAGGCTTCCTGCGTGTATGAGCCGATTAAAGCTAGCAATGCCGTCATCGGGACGGGCTATGGTTCACCCGAGTGCGTGACCAGCCAGGCCATAAATCCAAGGTTCGCCGGCCTTACGGTTCAAAAGGAGTTGGCCCCGCGACATAGTTGTCACTCGTTCGGCCACTTGAAGGTCGCACGCGCGTAGAAAGTTCACCAATGGTCCTGTTTCGCGCGTGTCGACGCGCGCAAACTGGCCCTTCAGATTCCGTAGATGGACCGCAATAAGCTGAAGCGCGTCATCGTCGTTGCTAGCTACAACAGGGCCGATCACATGGCCGCGGCCGAACTCCCTGCATATGGAATAGCCGACGATCCTCCCATCGCGGCGGAGGGTTTGGATAGTGGAAATCGGAACCAGTGCCGAGATCAGTTCCTCGCGCTTCCAACCGAACGCCTGGGTATCAAGTTCGATGATCTGCCCTAGTGCATCGATCCCCGCTTCAATCAAATCACCGTTCGGAGCGGGCAAGTTGGGCAGGGAGGAAGCAACTGTCCCCTGGTGCATCCATACCGTCGCCTCGTTTGCAAAACCCAACGAGACATACAGATTGTGCGCCGCACGAGTTGAATTGAGATACAGATTTCTGCCGCGACATTCTTCGAATACCTGCTCCATGAGCCAACGGGCATTACCCTGGGCTTGCGAGCGCGGGGTGGTGATCACTAGGCCAATCATCGCAACTTCTTGGCCGTAGGGGAACCACATGGCGCTCCCGAAAACCCGCCCGATGCTATCTACTACCGCTATACCCCGACCGAACTGGCGAAGCCAATCCCAGTCCTTGGTACGGTGTGGCCATCCGACCGCCACGGATAAGGCATGGAGCGAGCCGACATCAATCTCGTTGATATCCCGAGCCACCAACTCGAATGATTTAAGTCGAACAGACTTCGGCATTGACTTTGAGCTCCTTCGCCCGTCACCAGTGGAACGGCCTTGGCGACGCCACTACCAAGCGCCAATGACCTCATGATTGCACGTCAGACTCGGCATCTTTCACTAATTTGCCCTCGGGTGTCGAAATCTTCTCCCGAAATTTGCGGCGTCGGGATGACAACGCAACTTTGCTAAACTTAGATAAAGCAAAGTTCGACAGACTGCAGGGGGCCACACAGAAACCGCAGCATAAATCAGCTCTGCGAGGCGTCAAGAAATGCCAAGCGAGCCAAGCATTTTGGAATTTCGTGCTGTTGCGGCAGCATAATTCGGTGACTCCTTCGGCAGGAGAAGACCATACTAACCTCATTCCGTCGTGGCATGTCCGCATGTTTCGGTAGGAGCTCGGCAGTTTGTGTCAGTGGATTGGGGGCGATTCGATTGTCAACGCAACCCTGTTGGGCCTTGTAGCATTTCGCGACACCGGGAGTGTGAAACGGCCTCGTCGTTCGGCCGAGGCGTCGAAATTCAGCAAGATCGGCTTCAACAACTGGTGCGATCACGACCGAAGTGACCACAAGCAATCTGGTTTGGGCGCGAAGGCGGCCAGGCAGGCCTCCAATAGCCGGGCTTAAGTTTGCAGGCCCAGCGTGACGTTTTTGCCTTCGTACCAATGATGGGAGAAAGTTCGTGAAAACTCTGCTTCTCAAGAAAGAAGAGGTCGGCAGATTGATCACTATGAGGGACGTGATTGGCGCCGTCGAGGAGGCGTACAAAGCTTTCAACAGCGATCAGGTGGAGCAACCCGATTATATAGGAATGCATCTCCCGTCACCGGGTAGCGAAATCGACTTCAAGCTCAGCCACTACAAAACCAATGAACTTATTTCGATGAAGACGTCCTCGGGAGGGTTTGTCAACAATCCGACTGCATTTGGGGTGCCGAGCGGGATGGGAACCATTCTGCTGTTTGACGCCAGAAACGGGGCGCTGATCTGCGTCATGGACGGCAGCCTGATCACGGGCTTGAGAACCGGCGCCGCGGGAGCTGTTTCCGTAAAGGTGTTGGCGAGGAAAGATGCTCGCAGCATCACATCCATCGGGACTGGAAATCAGGCAAGAATGCAGATCCGAGCGATCCGGGAGGCCATCAATATCGAGGAGATCCATGCCTGGGACAATAGCGCGGATACGCTTTCCCGTTACAAAGCAGATATTGAAAGCGAGTTCGGCATTCCCGTCGTCATTGCGCGTTCCAAGAAGGACGCGGTCGAGCAGGCGGATATCCTCGTTACGACGACACGCGGTAAAGGCTCACTCGTGGAAGCCGATTGGGTAAAGCCGGGTACGCATATCGTCGCGATCGGCACGGACCAACGAGGCAAACAGGAACTGGATCCAGAAGTATTCAGAAATGCCAAAATCGTCGTCGACTCGATCGCGCAGTGCAGCGAGAAAGGCGAAACATGGCATCCGCTCGATAGGCATGTCATCACCAAGAACAGGATCCATGGTGAAATCGGAGAGATATTGCTGGGAAGGAAACCAGGAAGAGAACACGACGATGAGGTGACCATTTTCGACTCTACTGGAATGGCAATCCAAGACAACACAACCGCATCGAAGATCTATAGCAATGCGATAGAGAGAAGCGTTGGAACCTTCTTCGAATTTTTCGAGTCCTGACCTCCGGTACGATCTTGGCAAAGCGGCTGGATGGTTCCAGCACGTGCGGGCACATCGTTTGCTCGCGATCCGGCGCCGAAAAACAAGCAGTCTTCAGGCCGATCCTTTCCATCAAGGAAACGCGAACTCCAACATACTAAGGCGAGCAGCATCATGCTAGACTATCCAACTATTCAGGACATTTGGGAAGCCCGGGAACGATTGGCGCCCCATATCAGACACACTCCGTTGCTGCGTGCGGACAAGATCGAAAAGGCTGCAGGTTGTCAGCTCTATCTCAAACCCGAAACGCTGCAGATTACCGGCGCATTCAAACTTCGCGGCGCTCTCAACAAGATGCTTTCGCTCCCGCGAGAAGTCATCGCAAATGGCGTCATCGCCAGTTCCTCGGGCAACCATGCCCAAGGACTCTCATACGCGGCTCGAATGCTCGGTGTGAAGGTTGTCATAATTGTTCCGGCCACCACGCCTAAGATCAAGATTGCCAATACCGAAGCATTGGGCGCCGAGGTCATTGTCTTTGATGGCGACACCGCCGCGAGATGGAAGCGGGCCTATGAAATCGCCGAAGAGAACAACTACGCGACCGTCCACGGCTTTGAAGACCCGCTGGTCATGGCCGGTCAGGGCACAATCGGCTGTGAAATTCTGGAAGATTTGAAGGACGTGGAGACGGTCATAGTTCCCTTGGGCGGTGGAGGCCTGATTTCGGGAATTGCGACCGCCATCAAAGAAACCAAACCGTCGGTTCGAGTCATCGGTGCTGAGCCTGCTCTGACACCGAAATACTATCAGAGTCGGATCAACGGCCAGCGCACATCGTTGCCCCTGAAAAACACGATCGCGGACGGCCTGAGAATTAGTGTTCCGGGCCAGAACCCGTATCCAATAATTGAAAAATACGTCGATGAAATCATTCTCGTCGAAGACGACGACATCATCGCGGGCATGCGCGCACTTGCAAAAGATGCCAAGCTGATTGCGGAGCCGGCGGCTTCGATCGGCATCGGGGCTCTGCTCGCGGGCTCCATAAAGGTCAGGTCGGATGAAAAGGTCTGCGCAGTGCTGAGCGGTGGCAATTGGAACTTGCCGGACCTTGCCGAGATATACAAGGACGGCTCGGAATGACCTTTTGTGATACTTGCTGGATGCGCACGGCGCCTGGACGAGGTGGCCGCACCGACCATGATGCAGATAGCACGCTCCCGCAACATAATACGTCTCTCACTTCGGAGACGTGCGCCAAACTTTCTGCTTTGACGTAGCTGGATTCAATAGATCCTGCTGCTCAACATGGAGCGTTCGGCAGGAAATGGTCCCCACCAAGCCGTAATGTGGAGATCAGAGCGCCGCTTGGGCGGCTACGTCAAGGAGACCTGCGATGAACGCCAAGGAAATCCTCGACCGCCTGGTCGGTTTTCCCTCCGTCGTCGGAACGCCGAACGATGGCATTGTTGCATGGATCACGCACTATGCAGAGCGCTGCGGTGCCAAGGTGACGGTGTTGCCGGGGCCGGAAGGTGACCGCGCCAATCTGTTTGCAACGATCGGCCCCAATCATGTGCCCGGCTATGTTCTCTCCGGACATATGGATGTCGTTCCCGCGCTTGAGACGGCCTGGACATCCGATCCTTTCCGCCTGCGGGCGGACGGTGATCGGCTCTTCGGCCGAGGGACGAGTGACATGAAGGGCTTTCTCGCCGCACTATTGGCTGCTCTGCCGGCAATTGCCGAAATTCCGCTCGCGCGCCCCCTGCATTTTGCATTTTCCTATGACGAGGAAGCCGGCTGCCGAGGTGTGCCTCATCTCATCCGCCAGTTGCCCGAGCTTTGCGCCAAGCCGATCGGCGCGATCATCGGCGAGCCCAGCGGTCTGCGTCCGATCCGCGCCCATAAGGGAAAGGCCGCTGCAAGAGTCGAGATCCGCGGGCGATCCGGCCATTCGTCGCGACCTGATCAGGGTCTGAATGCAATCCATGGCTTCGCCTGCGTCCTGCTTGCCGCCGTTCGTGCCGGAGACGCACTACAGAGCAGCCGATTGGACCCGTGCTTTGAGCCACCCTATTCCTCGCTCCAGGTCGGAACCGTGTCCGGCGGACAAGCCGTGAACATCATTCCGGATTGCCTCACGGCGGAAATCGAGGCCCGGGCGATCACCGGAGTGACACCCTCCGATCTCCTCGAGCCTGTGAGGCTTGCCGCACTCGGGCTTGAGCAGCGAGGATTTCAGACAAAGTGGGAGCTCCTGAGCAGCTATCCGGCGCTATCGCTCGCAGCCGATGCACCACTTGCTACGCTAATGGAGGGCCTGACAGGGCTCGAAACGCTCGCCGCCGTGAGCTACGGCACCGAAGCCGGGCTTTTTCAAGCGGCCGGCATCGATGCGATCATTTGCGGCCCTGGCGATATCGCGAGAGCCCATCGGGCCGATGAGTTCATCCGTGGCGACGAACTCACTGCATGTCAGACGATGATCGAGCGGCTCGCTGAAACACTCCGAAACTGAGGCATTCCAATGACGTTCTGGTTCAATTCTGATCGAGAGCGAGGGCGCATCTTCGCCGAAGCATTCGCCCGCGACCTGCCCGATCTCCCTTTCATCATGGATGCAACGCAGGTCGATCCCGATGATATCAGTTACGTCCTGACGTGGACCGCTCCGCCGGATCTCGACCGCTTCAAAAACCTGGAAATCGTCTTTTCGATCGGCGCCGGCGTCGATCAGTTCCGGGTTGAAAACCTCCCTTCGGGGGTGAAGCTCGTCCGAATGATCGAGGATGGCATCGTGCGCATGATGCAGGAATATGTGACGCTTGCCGTGCTGGCGCTCCACCGCAATCTCAAGGCCTATCTCATGCAGCAAACTGAAGGGAAATGGCAGGCGCTGCCGGCCCGGCAGGCGGCAGACCGCCGGATCGGTGTGCTTGGTCTCGGGATGCTCGGGCAGGCGGTGATCGCGCGGCTGATGCCATTCGGCTTTCCACTGTCCGGCTGGAGCCGTGCTCCGCGCCAGATCGATGGGGTGCGCTGTCATCACGGCGCCGGGTCGCTGGCGTCCTTTCTCGGCGAGACCGACATTCTGGTCTGTCTGCTGCCGCTCACGGAAGAGACGCGTGGCATACTCGATGCACGCCTCTTCGCGGCCCTTCCGCCCGGCGCATCGCTCATTCATGTCGGCCGCGGCGCTCAACTCGATCATGATGCGCTGATCGACGCACTCGATATGCATCAACTGTCCGGTGCGGTGATCGACGTCACCGAACCGGAGCCGCTTCCGCCTGAACATCCGTTTTGGCGCCATCCGAGGATCATGCTCACCCCGCACATCGCCAGCGTGACGCAGCCCGGAACCGCCGCCCGCTCGGTCATCGAGAACATCAAGCGCCATCGCGCCGGCCTCGACCCGATCGGACTAGTCGACCGCACCCGCGGTTACTGATCCACAGCAGGACACAAAGGAGAAACCATGTCACTACTCAAGACCATCGACCCGAACAGCACAGAGGCCCCGCGCGAATCCAAACCGGTTCCGGAGCGGCTAATCTCCGGTGACCCCTCATTCAAGACCTGGGCTCAGGATGTGGCACGCGATGGGCTCGTCCATACCGGTGTCTGGGAAGCAACGCCAGGCCTCACCCGCTCGATCAAAGGCGAGACCTTCGAGTTCTGCCACATCCTCCAAGGGGTCGTTGAGCTCACACCGGATGATGGCGAACCGGTTACCTACAAGGCAGGCGACAGTTTTGTCATGAAGCCGGGCTTTACCGGCACATGGCACACCATCGAAACCGTCAGGAAGATCTACGTGACGGTGATGTAACCGCACCACCGACCACATCCCCACGAGTAACGCACGAGCCTATCGACAGACATAGTCGTCACAAAGGCCTCGTGCGGTCTCGCCCATATATCCGCAAGGACACGGCCATGGCTCTGAGTTTCAATCCCGACACAATCGAGTTGCCGAGAGGTCATTTCATCGGCGGGCGCTACATCGACGCCAAGGGCGAGCTACCGATGCAACGGCCGTCCGATGCCATCGCCTATGCCGACTGCCCCGTGGCCGACGCTGCCCTCGTCGATCAGGCGGTATCCGTTGCAAAGAGAGCGCTCCGCGAGAGCGGCTGGGCCACCCGCCGCCCGCGCGAGCGGACCAATGCGATGCATCGTTGGGCGGACCTGATCGAGGCTGAAGGAGAAACCCTTGCCCGGCTGGAAGCCGTTTCCTCCACGCGCCCGATCGGTCAACTCATTCAGGGCGATGTCGCGGTCACTGCCGAGCAGATACGCTTCTTCGCCGAATTCGCCGACAAGGAAGGCAGCGACCTCGTGCCGACGGACGACTTAAGCCTCGGCATGATCATGACCGAGCCCTATGGCGTCGTCGGCGCGATCACGCCGTGGAATTTTCCACTCTCCATGGCGGGCTGGAAACTGGGTCCGGCACTTGCTGCGGGCAATGCCATTGTCTTGAAGCCCTCGGAGATGACGCCCTTTTCGACGCTCTATCTTGCTCAACTTGCCGTCCGCGCCGGCATTCCGGAAGGCCTCATCAATATCGTTCTTGGCGACGGGCAGACCACGGGCCAGGCGATGACCGGCCATCCCGATATCGGAAAGATCAGCTTCACCGGCTCGACGGGGGCCGGGTCCGCGATCATGGCGAATATTGCCAGGACAGGCGTCAAGCCGATGACGCTGGAACTCGGCGGCAAGAGTCCGCAAATCGTCTTTTCCGACAGCGATCTGACGCTCGCTGCGAATGCGATCGCAAACAGCATCCTCTCCAACGCCGGACAGGCCTGCGTCGCGGGCTCACGGGTTATCGTTGAGGAAGCTGCGATGGAGCCGCTGGTCGCCGCCCTGCGCGCCCGAATGGCAACGATCGAGCCCGGCCCGACCTGGGACGAGCGCTCTAACTACTCGCCAATCATCTCCGAGCGTCAGATCGATCGGATCGACGCAATTGTGCGCGCGGCGCGCGACGCAGGCGCCGAATGCCCTGCCGGCGGCAACCGCCTCGAGCGGGAAGGCTATTTTTATGCTCCGACGCTACTGTCGAATGTCGACCAGGTCTCCCCTGCGATCACGGAGGAAATCTTTGGGCCGGTGCTGACGGTGCAGAGCTTCACCGATGAGGAAGAGGCGCTCGCACTGGCCGATCATCCCTCCTACGGGCTGGCGGCGGGGCTCTTCACCCGCGATCTCAACCGCGCCATCCGAACCACGCGCCGGCTGCAGGCCGGCACCGTCTGGGTCAATCGCTACAGCCGCTCCCGCGACCATATCCTGCCGACGGGCGGCTACAAGCGTTCGGGCATCGGCAAGGATCTCGGACGCGAAGCCTATCATGCCAACCGAAAGAGCAAGAGTGTGCTCATCAACCTCCAGGATCAGACATGAAGACCTATTCCATCGCGCTACTGCCCGGGGACGGCATCGGCAAGCCGGTCACCGAGGCCGCCTGGGACGTGCTGCAGGCCACGGCGAAGACTTCAGGCTTTTCGCTTGAAGGGACGGCCTTTCCTTGGTCCTGCGACTTCTACAAACAAACTGGCGCCATGATGCCGAGGGATGGGATCGAAACACTCAGTCGCTTCGATGCGATCCTGCTCGGCGCAGTGGGTTGGCCGGCCGAAGTGCCGGACTCGGTTTCGTTGCATGGGCTGCTGCTGCCGATTCGCAAGGCTTTCACACAATATGCTAATATTCGCCCGCACCGGCTGCTGCCGGGCGTCTCGGGTCCGCTGAAAAGCGGTGCGTTCAATATCCTCTGCATCCGCGAAAACACCGAGGGCGAATATTCCGGCGCTGGCGGCCGCATCCATCAGGGGACAGATGACGAGGTGGCGGTGGAGACCTCCATTTTCACCCGAAAAGGCGTCGAACGCATCCTGCGCTTCGGTTTCGAGCAGGCTCGCATGCGGCGCGGCAAATTGGCCTCGGTCACCAAATCCAATGCCCAGCGATATTCCATGGTTTTCTGGGACGAAATCACCCGAAGACTGGCGGCCGAATATCCCGATGTCGAGGTGACGAGCTATCATATCGACGCGATGGCGGCGCGCATGGTCATGGCGCCGGAATCGCTCGACGTCGTTGTCGCTTCCAACCTGTTCGGCGATATCCTCACCGATCTCGGTGCCGCAATCCAGGGTGGGCTCGGCTTTGCGGCGTCCGCCAACATCAATCCGGATCGCTCAGCGCCGTCCATGTTCGAACCGGTCCATGGATCGGCGCCCGACATCGCTCATCTCGGAATCGCCAATCCAATCGCCACGATGTGGTCGAGCGCCATGATGCTGGAGCACCTCGGAGAGACGGCCGCTGCCGCTCGCATAGTGTCCGCCATCGAAGCGACGACGAAGGCCGGGATCGGCGTCGTTCCCGGAAAAGACAAGACCGAGACGATCGCGAGGGCAGTGCTCGAACGTCTTCTCTGAGGGGCCGCTTGAGTTCTTTCGCCGGCATCCGCGGAGCTATTCACCTGGTTCCGACTACGTCAGCAAGCGCGGCAAACTCGGCCTTGATCTTTCATCTATTCTATCGGCGAAAAAGAAGGCGCGGATCGTGAGATCCGCGCCCTAGTTGGCGGCAGGGGAGGAGGGGCCGCTTATTGAAATCTGTCGAGGGTCTTGTAGTAGAGCCCGACGAGTGGCAGGAACCAGGGCTTGCCGAAATGGCCGGGAACGGCGGGCCATTCCAGACCTTTGAGCGGATTGCGATCCGCCTTGCCGAGTATGGCGTCTGCCATAATCATTCCCAGATGGGTCGAGAGCTGCGCGCCATGGCCCGAATAGCCCATTGCATACCAGACACCATCTACATAGCCCGCCCGGGGAAAACGGTCCTTGGTCATATCGACCAGCCCGCCCCAGCAATAATCGATCTCGACATTGGCGAGCTGCGGGAATATCTGGGCAAGGCTCGCCCGCAAAATGGCGCCGCTCTTTTCGTCCGAACGTTGATCCGATGTCGCGGAAAAGCGGGCGCGGCCGCCGAAGATCAGCCGGTTGTCAGGCGACAGACGGAAGTAGTTACCAATGTTCATGGAGGTGGCGCAGGTCCGGTTGCCCGGCATGGTGGCGGCCACCTCCGCCTCGCTCAAAGGCCGGGTCGCGATCAGGAAACTGCCGATCGCAATGATGCGGCGCTGGAAATAGTTGAAGGAAGGTCCTGACCCATAAGCGCCGGTCGCGACCAGGACATGATCGGCTGTTACCTCTCCCCGGAAGGTCTCCAGACGATGCTTGGACCCTGTCACTGTGTGCCGTGTTACCGAAGCCCTTTCGAATATCGTGGCGCCATGTCTGACCGCAGCATCGGCCAATCCAACGACATACCTGCCCATATGCATCATGGCGCTCTTTTTCGACAGCATCGCGCCATGGAAGGGAGAGCCAATTTCCGTCTTAAGATCACGCGCCGTCAGCAGCGCGGTATCCGGATCGACCTCCCGATGCACCGCTTCGAAATTCCGGGCGATCGTGTCGAAATGCTGCGGCTTTGACGCGAGTTTGAGCTTGCCCGCGCGCCGGAAATTGCAGTCGATCTTTTCTTCGGCGACGATCCTTTCGATCGTGTCTATCGAGTCGTCGAGGGCACGGTAGAGCGCCACCGCGCGTTCGACGCCGAGTTCACTCTTGGCAGCGATGAAGCTGTGGGCCAGCCCATTGTTGAGATGTCCACCATTGCGACCGGATGCACCCCAGCCAATATGGTTCGCCTCCAGCACGGCAACGCGCGCACCCGACTTTGCGAGCTGCCGCGCCGCGGCGAGCCCCGTGAAGCCCCCGCCGATAACGACAACATCATAGTGGCCATCGACGGGGCCAATGCAGGCGCCCGCGAATTTCAATGCGGTGTCGTGCCAGTAGGATTCAAACTTCATCGCCTTGCTCCGCTAGAGGCCAATGCCGGCTGAAATGCCCTTGATCTCCACGTAGCCGTTGATCGGCTTGCGTGTACGATCAACTTTGTTCTGGATGTCGATATTGATTGCCGACATGAACATTGGGACTGCACGCCCGTAATCTAAGCTAGTGGATTTCGATCGGGGTCGAATCATCGAGTTGGTCCTTGGTTATGCCCGAGGCGCGTTCGTATGAGCAATTCTACGAGGGTTATGCAGAGTAAGTGGCCGCAGTTGCCACTCTACGAAGCAGATTCTTTCGTATTTCGTCGGTATTTGGCAGAGAGTTCCGACCGCGAGCCGCTGAGGCACCGAGCCATTCGCGGATTTGCTGTCAGCATAAGATGCGGTGACCGCACGCCAACACGGTCAAAGATGTCGCCAGTCTCCATTTGTCGGGACGATCTTCTTTTCGGCCGACGTTATTCTTCCCTTTTAGAAAAGCAGGGATCCAGACAATGCATATGACCCAACTCCACATGGTTCCGTTTGGCGCCGAACATCTTGCAGGCGCGCTGGCGCTTTCGCGACAGGCCGGATGGCCACACAGGCTGGCGGATTGGGAAACGGCACTTGCAATGAGCACAGGCGTCATCGTGCTGGATAACGAACAGGTCGTCGGCACTACGCTCACGACACGCTTTGGAGGCTGCGCCACAATAAATATGGTCATCGTCGCCGAAGCCATGCGCGGACGTGGCCTCGGCCGCCGCTTGATGGAAGCGGGTCTTGATGGTGCTCGCGGTGTGCCGTGCAGACTGGTCGCGACCCAGGAGGGCCTGCCGCTCTATGAAAAGGTGGGCTTTCGCCAAGTTGGCGACATCTTGCAATGTCAGGGCATCTGCGGGGCCGTGGAGGCGCCGATGGATGTCGAGTGGATGCAATCCGGCGATCTCCCGGAAATAGCCGCCTTGGACAACGTCGCCTTCGGTGCTGATCGCAGCAAGCTGATTTCCTATATCAAGGATATCGGGCGGTTTGCGGTGATCCGGCGCGATGGACATGTCGTAGGTTTCTCAGCAACGCGTTCCTTTGGCCGCGGTGAGGTCATCGGTCCCGTGGTAGCAAAGAATGCGGAGGATGCCCGCAAGCTCATCCTGTTCCAAATAGCGGCTCGAAACGACAAATTTCTTCGCATCGACACACCCAAGGACCTCGGCTTGTCGCAGTGGTTGGCCAAGTGTGGACTCGTCCATGTCGGTGGAGCGACAGCGATGCAGCGCGGCGGCGAGACCAATCCATCTCCCCATGTCACAACCTTCGCCCTGGCCAATCAGGCTTTCGGCTGAACGGAGATAACGATGCACAGCAACTCCCTTATCGAACTCGACCGCGCCCATCTCGTTCATCCGGTCGCCTCCTATCGCACCCACGAAACGCTCGGTGTGCGCGTCCTGTCCTCTGCGTCCGGCGCGACCGTGACCGACATGACCGGCCGCCAGCTCATCGACGGATTTGCCGGCCTCTGGTGCGTCAACGCGGGCTACGGACACGAAAGCATCGTTGAGGCTGCTGCACGGCAGATGCGAGAACTGCCCTACGCCACTGCCTATTTCGGTCTCGGTTCGGAGCCGGCGATCCGCCTCGCCGCGGCGCTTGCCGAGCGGGCGCCGGGCAATCTCAACCATGTTTATTTCACCCTGGGCGGATCGGATGCGATCGATAGCACGGTTCGCTTTATCCGTTATTATTATCACGCCAGGGGAACCCCGCAGAAAGACCAGTTTATCTCCCTCGAACAGGGCTATCACGGCTCCTCGACCGTGGGCGCCGGGCTCACAGCTCTTCCCGCCTTCCATGCCGGCTTCGGCATACCGTTCGAGTGGCAGCACAAGATCCCCTCGCATTATGTCTATCGCAATCCCGTGGGTACCGATGCACAAACGATCATCAATGCCTCACGGCACGCCCTGCGGCGGAAGGTGGAGGAAATCGGCGCCGAACGGGTGGCGGCTTTCTATGCCGAACCGATCCAGGGTTCTGGCGGCGTGCTGGTGCCGCCGAGGGGCTGGATGAAGGCGATGCGCGATCTCTGCCGCGAACTCGACATCCTGTTCATCGCCGATGAGGTGATCACAGGCTTTGGCCGCACCGGCCCGCTTTTCGCCTGTAGCGAAGACGATGTGGTTCCCGATTTCCTCACCGTCGCCAAGGGCCTGACCTCCGGCTATGCGCCGATGGGCGCGGTCTTCATGACGGACCACGTCTATAGCACGATCGCCGACGGCGCCGGCGGTTCTGCCGTGGGCCATGGCTATACCTATTCCGCCCATCCGGTCAGCGCCGCGGTGGCGCTCGAGGTCCTGCGCCTCTATGAGAGCGGTCTTCTGGAAAACGGCCGGCGGGCAGGCGCTCGCCTTGTCGAAGGGCTGAAAGGCCTTGCCGATCACCCGCTCGTCGGCGACGTCAGGGGCCGCGGCATGCTGGCCGCCGTCGAGCTTGTCATCGACAAGGCAAAGAAGACGCCGCTTCCGGCAGCGGCGGATCCTTCCCGCCGGATTTTCGACCGGGCTTGGGAAAACGGGCTGATCATTCGTGCTTTCGGCAATGGTGTGTTAGGCTATGCGCCCCCGCTTTGCTGCACTGATGGTGATATTGACGCGATCATTGCCCGCACGAGAACGACGCTAGATCAGACGCTGAACGACAGGGACGTCAGGGGCCTCATGCCATGACGCGGAGTGCATTGCTCGATCCCAGCTCACAGCTCTCGCTTACGAGGAGGCGCAGCTCGAATATTGCTGGCGTTTGCCGGCCAAAAGGGAAAGAGGCTGCGGCCGCCGTTATCTCTCCAGAGAGCGGACGTTGGAGGCTGGCACGCTGGCAGGACGTCGCCGGCATTGTGGTGCTGGCGGGCGGCTCACCCCCTTGTCAGCCAAAAGGGCTCAATCCGGACGATGATCGCTGTGCTTACCGGCAGCGCGTGATCCTCATCCTTCTGCGACTACTCGGACGAGCGCTTTCCTCAGGCCTTGGTGCCAGCTTCAATTCCGTCCTTCGAACCTAGTGTCGACGGCCTGCCGAGTGCGCTCCATACGACGGAGTTTCCAGAGAACGGCGTGCCGATGGCGTTTAAGGCGATCAGCGGCCGTGTCAGGTCGACGTTACGGCACAGCAGTTCCGGTTCGCTCGCTATTCGTGCCGATGTTTGCCGTCGTTGGCCAAGCCGGCGCCAAGGGGCTGAGGATTGGCGCTCCGGCCGTGAAGCTTCGGCGCTAGCAGCTTGATGAACACACACCAATGGAGCGGATGCGCAGTTTCGAGACCGTCTTATTTTGCCCCTCGGTAGTGGGCCATTAATCAAGAGGCGCCGAATTGCGTCCGCCGACGATTAGCTCAACGTCGCGGGTCATTGTGGGCAGGCCGGCCGAGCGCAACGATGATTAGCTGTTCGATTCCGCGTGCGAGAATGTCGCGGCATTTAGATCACCGCTCCAATGTATACCCCTACTGGCATCAAAGGAGAGAACTTTCTAGGGCTGGTTTGTAAACGACACATATAATTCCAGGAGCGACGGCTGGACAGTTAAAGTTAATCCTAAATTAGCACATCAGCCGAATTCTTGCGGTTATCTGAGCTGCACAGCCCGCCCTAGAGGACTGGAGAATTCTATGAAACGCCCGACCGTCAAGCAGACCCTCATTGCCGTTTTGTCTGTCATCTGTGCCTTGCTGATTGCATTGTCGTACAATTCTCTCAGTTCAATTTCGACACTGAACGACAGTGCTCAGCAGATTGGCGGCTTCTGGATGAAGCGGATGATCACCGCCAGGGATATCAAGGGAAACTTCTCTGATCTGAAGCTGGCCTATGCGCAGTACTTGCTGGAGGCGTCGCCGGAGAAGCGGGCCGCCGAGGTGAAGCTGATCGACGAGACGAACGCCGCAGTCGAGCGGGCAATCCAAGAGTATGTGGCGGGCGTCCGGACGGAGAAAGGTCGCGAGCTGATCAATGACGTCAAGTCAGGGCTCAAGAAATATAGCGAGCTCGCCGGGCAAATGGTCCAACTGCACGACAACGGCAAGACCGCCGAGGCGGCCACTCTCTTTCGGGAGAGTATGGAGGCGCAATCAAATTTGGTGACACAGGAGATTGCAGACCTCGTGGGCTTCATCCTGGGACAGACCGAAACCTATGTGACCACAAGCGACGCAACCGCGAGCTACGCGTTCAGGACCACGGCATTGATTGCCACCCTTTCGATTCTGGTCACCTCGGCTGGAGCGCTCTTTGCCGTTTTCGGCATCGCCAATCCGATCCGCCGAATTGCCTCTTCAATGAAGATCCTCTCCGACGGAGATCTGCAGAGCGAAATCCCGTACGCTGGCCGTGCCGACGAGATTGGGGCTATGGCAGGAGCGGTGGAAGTGTTTCGACAGAACGCCATCAATGTTCTTCGACTGGAGCAGGAAGCAGCGGTATCGCGAAGCGAGTCGGAGGCGGCGCGCGCCGCCGCTCAGGAGCGCGCCGAACGGGAGGCACAGCAGTTGCGCTTTGCAACAACGACCCTTGGCGATGGATTGAGACGCCTTGCCGGTGGTGACGTTTCTTTCCAGCTCGCGGAGCCTTTCGCTCCGGAATACGAGAGGTTGCGTGCGGATTTCAATGCTTCGCTTAGTCAACTCGGCACAACCATCGGCGCTGTACTGCAGACGGTGCACAGCATCGACAACGGAACACGCGAGATCGCATCCGGCGCGCAAGATCTCTCCAAGCGGACCGAACAGCAGGCCGCCTCCCTGGAAGAGACTGCAGCAGCCCTTGATGAGATTACTGCCAATGTGGCAACCGCGTCGAAGAGAACCGACGAGGCTCGCAATGTCGCCCACGAAGCCAATGTCAGCGCAGAACGTTCTGCTTCCGTTGTGTCCCACGCCGAACAGGCAATGAGGCGGATAGAGGAAAGCTCGGAAAAAATATCTAGCATCATCGGCGTCATCGACGACATTGCTTTTCAAACCAACCTTCTGGCGCTGAATGCTGGCGTCGAGGCCGCGCGAGCCGGAGAAGCCGGCAAAGGTTTTGCGGTCGTCGCTCAGGAAGTTCGCGAGCTTGCACAGCGCGCGGCGACGGCGGCGAAGGAAATCAAGGGACTTATCGAAAAGTCCTCAACCGAAGTCGGCACCGGCGTGAAGCTGGTTCTTGAGACCGGCCAGTCGCTAAACAAGATCGGCGAGCAAGTGTCTCAGATCAACCAGTTGATGGACGCAATTGCTACGTCCGCGCGTGAACAGTCCACTGGGCTGGCGGAAATCAATACGGCCGTCAATCAGATGGACCAGTCCACTCAACAGAATGCTGCGATGGTCGAGCAGTCCACGGCGGCGGCCGCGTCATTGTCAGCTGAGGCGACCAGGCTGCGCGAACTCGTCAATCAGTTCACTCTCGACCGTGAACCCGCTCAGGCGGCTCAGCCTAGACGTAACCTCCGCACCATGGCGGCGTGATGGCGATCAGGGACTTGTCCTCACGCAACCGGATAGGAGAACCAACAGCCTTGCTCTCTCCGCGGCCAATTTCTAGAGGAGTGCAAGGAGTTCTTAACGCGCGATCTCCAGCTTTAGGACCCTTCCTTTAAAGCATGCTTAACGCGGAGGATGGTGGTCGCAACAGCTCCCACAACCACTGGAACAGCGCCAAGCATGACCACCGGATCGATGTGGAAACCTGCATGGTCAGCTGTCTCATATAGGAACTTCAGCAGGCCCAGGAGATAGTAGCTGATCGCGATTATCGAAAAGCCTTCAACCGCGCGCTGGATCTTGACCTGTGTCGCAGCCCGGTCGGCCATTGCCTGGATCTGTAGTGCTTTCAGTTGTTCAGCTACCTGCTCTGCCCCGTAAATCGCGCGGACGGAGGGATTAATAGCTTGGCCGTCCATGATCACAAGCGCCTTGTTCCTGACCGTCGGCACCCGACTGGTCGGATCAGTCATAAGGAACTTAATCCTCGCTTCGCCTTATCGAGTTCCCAGCGGTTCCGATCGACTTGCGCGACGACGTTGACGTCTGGATCGGTAGCGATGATGCGTTCCAAGTCGAGCGCTGGCGATTCAGCTTTCGTGGTTATGGCGTTTGTCCCGCTGAGGACGTCGGCAATAAAGCCGGCGGCGCTATTTTTGCCTTCGAGACAGGCATCGGCAGATGGCGACGGACTGGAGAACCAGAAACGTAATACAGCTTCGTTCCATCTTTGGGTGCCTCGGCACGCAACGCGGCTTCAACGTTTTACTTCTCTTTTGGAGCGCCGGAATCGCTCAAGCGCCTCGCACGGAGAACCTACGAAGGTACGGGGTCGCGGCATTCCAGGCAGGGGGTGACGGCGAAATGCCAGCAACGGCAACGACAAGTTCGATCCTGGAGGCCACGCTGTTCAGGTGTTCAGGCGGCTCGAGTGACTCTGTAGTTAACACCTCTCTTAAGCAAACATTCAGCCCTCCTAAATGTCATCTTCCGGTCTTTCCGGGCATCTTATGCAGGGCAGGTCCATTGGCCCCAATGTCGTGAAGCGAGGTGAAGTGATGCTGACGGGACGCGAGAGCCAGTTCTACATTGGTGGGAAGTGGCAGGAAGCGGTGGATGTAACCCGTTTGCCTGTCATCAATCCCGCCTCCGAGCAGGTTGTTGGGCAAATCGCTGCGGGCGGTGCTAATCACGTCGATCTCGCGGTTGCAGCTGCGCGCAACGCATTCCCGCTTTTTTCTCAAGCATCTGTTTCCGAGAGGCTTGGTCTGCTCGGCAGGATGCATTCTCTCCTGAAAGAAAGAGCGGATACGTTCGCGGAAGCCCTCGCTATGGAAATGGGGGCGGCGATCAGCTTCGCGCGCGCATCCCAGGTTCCTTTCGCTGCCGAGCACATCCGTGTACAGATGGAGATTCTCGAGAAATACCAATTCACCATGGTTGATGGGCGCACCGCAACCGTCAAGGAAGCGATCGGGGTTTGCGCGCTAATCACACCCTGGAACTGGCCACTTTACCAGATCACGGCTAAGGTCGCTCCCGCGATCGCAGCAGGCTGCACCATCGTCCTGAAGCCAAGTGAGTTGTCCCCTTACAGCGCTCTGCTCTTTGCCCAACTGATGCATGATGCCGGCACTCCGCCGGGGGTATTCAACCTGGTCAACGGCACTGGCGAGAGCGTAGGCACAGCGCTCGCCAGCCACCCCGACGTCGACATGATCTCGATCACCGGTTCCACCCGCGCAGGGGTACTCGTCGCGCAGGCGGCCGCCCCGACTGTGAAGCGGGTGGTTCAGGAACTCGGCGGCAAGTCACCGAACATCTTGCTCACCGATGCCGATTTCAGCGAGGCGGTAGCGAAGGGCGTGCTCGCCGGAATGCGCAACGTCGGCCAGTCGTGCAGTGCGCCGACGCGCATGCTGGTGCCTGCACATCGGCTCGGCGAAGTGGAGGAACTGGCAAGCGCGGCTGTGCGTGCCATCCGTGTCGGCGCGCCGCTTGATCCTGCGACGGACATGGGGCCCATAGCCAATCGTGCCCAGTTCGAGCGGGTACAGGTCATGATCCAGGCCGGTATCGATGACGGCGCTAAGCTGCTGTGCGGCGGTTTGGGCCGCCCGGCTGGCCTTAGTGGCGGCTTTTTCACGCAACCGACAATCTTTTCCGAGGTGACGCCCCACATGCGGATTGCTCGTGAAGAAATCTTCGGACCCGTACTTTCGATCATGCCCTACAAGGACGAGGAAGAGGCAATCGCGATTGCTAACGACACCGTCTATGGATTGGGCGCTCATGTTCAGTCTTCAGACCCGGAGCGTGCGCGCCGGGTCGCCACTCGCATCCGCGCCGGCCAGGTCCATATCAACTATCCGGCTTGGGATGGAGCGGCCGCCTTCGGTGGCTACAAGCGGTCGGGCAACGGGCGCGAGTACGGCGTATATGGGCTTGAAGAGTATCTCGAGACGAAGTCGATCCTCGGTTATTGACCAGGCTTCTCAGCAGGATCGGCTCTCCATGGCAGTGGTTTCAGCGACTGACGAATCATTGTCAGGAAAGCGGCAGTGCGCGCACTTCGTCCGTGCCGCGATCCGAGGATGGCGACGATATCGGCCGACGGCAGCTTCCAGTTGGGAAGTACCTGCCTCAGCCGTCCCATCGCCAGGTCTTCTGCAACGGCCCATTCGGAGCGCATCATGATGCCCTGACCCGCCAGCGCCCAATCCCGAATAACGGCGCCATCATTACTCGACATGACGGGGTTGACGCGCACTGTCGCACTTTCCTGCCGTAAGCCCTTAAACCGCCAGAGCGTTACGTCCTCCTCGTTCTCGCGAACGACAAGGCAGCGATGTCGCGCCAGATCGGCGGGCGTAGTAATGGGCGCAGCCGAAGTTAGGTATTCGGGACTTGCGCAGAGAATCCGGTTGTTCGGCGCCAGCGTCGTCACGACTTGATCCAGATGCGCGGACGCCCCGATGTGAACAACCACCTCATAGCTGTCAACGATCAATGCCGTGGGATGGTCGGACAGTTGCAGGGTAGCGGTGGCACCACGATGCTCTCGAGCGAAAGCCTCCACGACCGGGGCGACGTAGATCCTACCAAAACCGTGAGGTGCTGCGACCCTGAGGTGCCCGCGGACCGTACCCCTGCGATCAGCAAGGGCTTCGGTAAGCGAGTCTAAAGCATCGCTGACGATAACGCTGTGGGAAGCGACCAATGAGCCCTCTTCGGTAAGACGCAGGTGGCGTCCGGAGCGGTCGATCAGTCGTACCCCGACTTTCTCTTCAAGAGCGCGCAGGCGCTGGGTCACCGCCGGAGGGGTGACGTTCAGCTTTCTCGCGCTTTCAGCGAGGGATTTGGAGGCTGTGAGGACCGAAAAAAAGGCAAGATCGTGGGATGTGAGCATTAATCTGCTCCTGAAGTGATCGTTCATAGAGGATTAATTGCCATCTTTATGGTTTCGCGACAAGGTGAGATCAGGTTGGTTATCGGGTTCATGGAGCTGGCGACGGTGGCTTATCAGCCCGATGAGCTGGCGTTGGCAGTATTCAGCGGGTGCGGGGTGGAAACTGAATGAGGGAATGCGCGGGCCGATTTGGCCGCACTTGAACCGGAAGGGATCCCCTGAAAGATAACGCGCGACCGCTGCTCCGGACGGAGCTGCCATGCGGGCAATGGTCGCCAGTACCGCGTTTTGCCTTAGACATGTCAGTCAAAGCCTGGGCCGGAACGCCTGATCTCCGGCGATCCTTCGTTCAAGACCTGGGCCCAGGACGTTGGGCGAGGCGACACGATTCACACCGGCGTCTGGGAAGCGACACCTGGCCTGACGCGCTCCGTCAAGGGAGAGACATTCGAATTCTGCCACATCCTCGAAGGCGTCGTGGAAATCACCCCGAACTGTGGTGAACCCGGTACCTACAAAGCAGGCGACAGTTTCGTGATGAAACCCGGGTTCATCGGCACATGGCGCACTGTGGAAACGCTTCGGAAGATCTACGTCGCCGTCAACTAACCAGCTCCGCCATCTGGTTACGCGAGTGTATCGACCCATAGGCCTGGAGAACAACCGGCCGTAAGACGGCGGAGAGGGGTTACTTTCCGCCGTGGAACATATGATCCCGCACGCACATCGACGACGTCAAACCATGTGGCAGTCTGGGAGCGTCTTCATTCGAAGCTCCAGATGTGAACCAACAGTTCTGATGGGCCTGCTCGCTGATATGATCAATAATCCGTTCGCATAGAGCGGATAGTCCGCCGATTAGGTTCGGGGGGAACACTGCCCGCATCTAACCGATCAGATTTATCTTCGGATTACGGAGGAGAGGGCGAACGCGGTCAGTGTATCGCGCACGCCGGGCATCTCGGCAATCAATTGCCAAATCTGCCGGATGCGGTCGGCCTCAGGGGACTCGACCCGCACGAGGAGATCGAAATCACCGGTCATAACGTCGCAAGCAACGACTTCTGGGATCTTGCGTAGCGCCTGAATGACTTCTCCGCCCCTCATGCGATCGTGACGATAGACGAAAATCAATGCGGTTGTGACGTTTTGGCTATTCCCACCATCCCCGGTGAGGATTGTATATCCCTTGATGAAGCCTTCTCGTTCGAGACGTTCGATTCGCACCCGCACGGCGTTGCGAGAAAGGTTCACCTTGGCCGACAAATCCGCATGCGAAATTCGGGCATTAGCCTTCAATTCGATAAGTATCTGTTCGTCAGTTCGATCGAGAAGATATTTCATGGATATTGAGCCGGGTCGCTTAACGTAGAATGTCGGAAGTTACGGACCGATAAGCTAACATGGCGATTTCCGGTAGTAATATTCTTTCCTTCTTGCTCGCAAATCGCTTTGATGTCGAAGCCATTACGAATCCTG